>PNOM01000014.1 GCA_013824835.1 Syntrophus sp. (in: bacteria)
ATTGAATTTTTATTGGTCCTGTGGCAGCAAGCAACCGCATTCTTGCGGGATTAGCGCCAGTCCCTTTTTGCCACGGGGAGGCTATTCCCCGATAAGCTGAATGGTGAGCTGCCGATTTCGTGGCCTGTTGTCAAACTCGGCAAGAACCACCTGCTGCCACCTCCCGAGGAGCAAACGGCCTTCCTCAAAGTAAATCTCCTTGACAGACCATAATGCATTCTTTATATTCAAGGGATATGTAATAAATTACTATCAAAAAGGGGGTTATAGTATGACAATGGTTCGTATTTTTGCAGTTGCCATCTGTATCTGTTTTCTTTTTTCTTTTAGCGCTTATGCCCAGCAGGCAGCAAAACAGGAGAGTCAGGTTGAATACTACAAAACGCCGCGGCCTATGGCCCTTCCTTTTTCAGACGCTGTGCGTGTGGGCAATATGCTCTACCTCTCAGGGGAGATCGGGGTTGATTATAAGACCATGAAGATTGTACCGGGGGGCATCAAGGCCGAGACAAAGCAAATCATGGAAAATATCAAGACTACCCTGGAAAAATACGGCTCATCTATGGACAATGTCGTCAAGTGTCTTGCAATGATCGGCGATATGAAGGAATGGCCCCAGGTGAACGAGGTGTATGTGACGTATTTTAAAAAGGATCGTCTCCCGGCAAGGAGCGCATTCGGCTCAACCGCCCTCGCCCTGGGTGCAAGGATAGAGCTTGAGTGCATCGCCACAGTAAATAAATAAATAAACATTACCATTGTAAAAAGGCAGCGGGGCTGTGAGGCCCCGCTCAACGAAAACAATACCTGCTCGCTTTCTCTTAAGAAATAAAGGGTTGCAACAACCCCGATGTTAGTATCTTTATCAGGGTCCCTTTTTCTCTGTCCTCTTATTTTTGCTGGCGTCTCTATATTCCTTGAGGGCCTTCTTCATCCATTCGTCACAACGCAGTTCCTGTCCTTCCTTGGTCTTGACCATGTACGGTTCACCCGATAGCAGACTTTCCGTGGCCGCAAGCCTTATAAAGTCTTCGGGTGTCTTAATCTGGTTCTTGAAATGCTTGTACTTGTTTTTCATGTGAATCGTTGCCTTGCTCCCGGGGTAAGACTGACCGTTGCGAATGAAGGCGCTATCTGATTTTGCAACTAAACCAAGAAGATAGGCGATCGTCTCGTCCGTATTTTCTTGAGCTCTGGTTTCTTCAGCGCAAAGAGTAACTGCGGTGATAAGGATTGCACATACTGTGATGAGCAGTCTTCTGTTCATGGTATCTCTCCTTGATAGCCCCTCTTAAGCTTTTATTCGTTCCGGGTCTGATACCCCTCTGCTTACGGCGAGGTAGTTTATTATAATGATGATAAACTAAATACAGACCATTCGCAAGATTTGATGTACAATTAACCCAAGGAGTATCCCCTATGTCATTCTATGAAGAAATTTCAGATTACTATGATTTCATCTTTCCCTTTAACAAGACTCAGATTGACTTCGTAAAAGGTTCTATTGAAGAACCATATTGGGATAAAACCTTGTTAGATGTTAACCGTCAAAGAAACCGATAAGAAGATTAAAAACGAGATTCTCTTGTGCCCCCTGAGGAAGCATGAACTGGACAGGGCGTTGAAAAACGCCGGTTTTATTGATATCGCATACTATGCCGATTTTGATAAGAGCGAGTTGAAAGGGGACAGCCTGTCTTTAAGTAGTTGAGGCCTCATGATTCCCTTTAACTGCAGCAAGGCTCTTGTTCCGTAATTGGAGCAGAACCCGCCCTTCCCAGTTCTCGAGGATGGGCACATGGCCGGAAGGAACAGGAGGGGGATTCGGGTTATCACCCATAATTGACACAACGTGATTAGTTGGGTTACATTTCCTCATGCCCGTACATCACCACCTCCCAAAGGAAGGAATGATTTATCAGAGAGCGCAATATGCAAAAGGCGGTGCCGGAAGACTATACTGGGATTACAGAGACAGGGTTGCCTTTTCCTATATTCTTCCAGGACACAGGCGTGTTGTTGACATGGGGTGCGGAGAAGGGATAACCCTTGAAAAGCTCATCAAAGCATTCCCTGAAAAAGATGTTATCGGGGTGGATCTTGAGCAGGAAAACATAGAGATATGTACCCAGTACGGACTCAGGGCGGTCTATTCCGATATCTATAATCTGGCCCTGCCGAGCGGATGTTTTGATGCGTGCATCTGCATTGATGTCCTGGAGCACCTTAAAAGGCCGGAAGAGGCGGTAAGGGAGCTCCGCAGAATACTGAAAACAGGGGGAAGGCTCGTTATTGTTATCCCCAATGACAGGATTTTTTTCCTTGCCCGTCTTGCTATGGGTATGGTGAAAGAGGCGTTCTATGATGCAGGCCATGAAAGGCAATGGAAACCAAAAGAGGTGAAAGGTTTATTAAAAGATGCGGGTTTCAGGATTGTCTCGGGGAAAAGTCTCCCCTTTCTATTCTGGCAGACAAGCCTCCATTACATAATTGCAGCCGATAAAGAACTTTTATAGGGCGGATATTGAAGCGAATGAACAGGGGGAACCTGTGAAGATAACGGAAAGGGCGGCGAAAATTACCCCATTTTATGTGATGGAGCTCCTTGAGAAGGCAAAGGAGATGGAGGCGAGAGGGGAGGATATCGTCCACATGGAAGTGGGAGAGCCTGATTTTTCGAGCCCGGAGTCGGTAAAAGAGGGTGCAATAAATGCAATCAGGGACAATCGGACCTTTTATACCCACAGCCTCGGACTGCGTGAACTGAGGGAGAAAATTGCAGCATATTACCTGAAGACGGATGACATAGAAGTATCTCCAGAGAGGATCGTGATAACGAACGGGACATCAGGGGCCTTTCTGCTTCTCTGTGCCACCCTTCTTGAGAAAGGAGACCTCTTTGCCCTTTCAGACCCCGGGTATCCCTGTTACAGGAACTTCGGCGCCTTTGTCGATGCCCGCATTCTTTCTCTTCCCGTATCGGAAGAAACGGGTTATGCATTGACTGAAGGCCATCTTTGCCGGGAAAAAGAAACCCCTCACATGGTTGTGATATCAAACCCTTCCAACCCAACGGGCTCACTGTATGGGGAGAATACGATATCGGCCCTTTATGATTATCTTGCCTCCCGAGAAGCGGTGCTTGTAGTAGATGAGATATACTCGGGCATCATCTATGACAAAACAATGCGGACTTCCCTTGCAGTATCGGATGAGATAATAGTGGTAAACGGTTTTTCAAAGACTTATGCCATGACGGGCTGGCGGCTCGGGTGGATGGTTGTACCCAAAGTGCTTGTAAGGCCCATACAGAGGGTTGCACAGAATGTCTTTATTTCACCGCCGTCAGTATCTCAATATGCTGCCATACACGCTTTTGACGGTATGGGCGAGATTACCGAGATGAGAAGAATTTACAGAGAGAGACGGGATTTTATGCTGGAACGGCTGAGGGGCCTCGGATTTCGCATACCCCTTGATCCTGAAGGTGCCTTCTATATTTATGCAGGGATAGAAAAATGGGGTATTGACAGCATGGAGTTCGTTGAACGGGTTCTTAAGGAGGCAAAGGTGGCCCTTACTCCAGGATATGATTTCGGTTCCTTTAGGGCAGGCATACACATACGCTTTTCCTATGCAAACAGCATGGAAAGGCTGAAGACCGGATGTGACCGGCTTGAGAGATGGCTGGGAGGGCTATGCTGACCCTGGGGTTAAAAATCCAGTGAATCCGGCTCACTGTTTTCTTGACAGTTTTCTTGACAAACACCTGAAAATTTATATAAATAAATACACAATTTCGTTATCCTGGTAAAGACTGATGCTATATGACAGACAAACGTTAATGAGTGCTTCTATTAAAATAGGGATAGGGCTTATCGCCCTCCTGTTTATCCTCAATTCGACCTTTCTTTATCTATTTGTAAAGGAAAAGAAGAAAAACAAGGACCTTGTCATGGCCATAAAAGGGGTACAGGAAAGGTCGACCCCTGTGCATGTCGCAGATGGGCAGGAAAAGGTAATCGTTTCGATGCCGGTCAAGCCGGAGCCAGTCAAGACCCCGGTGGCGGAATCAAAACCGGTTACTTCCGGGGTGCCGGTGCCGGCAGAGAAAAAGCCCATCCCCGTTGAGGCGGCGAAAAAACAACCTCCCCCCTTGGAGAGGGTTGTGAAGCTCGATGTCCCCCCTGATTCGACCCCTTTCCCCCTGGTTTTTGCCGACGCAGGAGAGCACCTTCTTGTCTGTGAGAAGGATACCAGGATGCTCCATACTTTCCGTTTTGTAAACGGAATTTTTGCCCTTGTAAAATCTTACCCCTGCATAGTTGGCGCAAATGGGGGAGATAAGAAGAAGGCAGGGGATTTTGCGACCCCTAAAGGCATCTATTTTGTGCAATGGTATACCCCGGGGACCAAACTGCGGGAGGAATATGGCGCCGGGGCTTTTGCGCTGAACTATCCGAACCTCATGGATCGCAAAGAAGGGAAGCAGGGAAGCGGGATCTGGCTCCACGGGCACAGCAGCAGTAAAGACCTTAATGATATCCAGAGCACCAGAGGGTGTATAGCGGTCAATAACGATGCAATCAAGGAGCTGGCCAACATTATCAAGCCCCAGTACACGCCTGTTGCAGTAGTGGACAAACTGCAGTTTGGCAGTGTGCAGAATTGGCGGAACCTTTCTGAAGAACTCAAAACCTTTCTCAATGCTTGGAGACATGCATGGGAGAGCATCAATACAAAGAAATATTTAAGTTTTTATGCCCCTGATTTTGTGAATAGCGACGGCATGAATTATAGTGCCTTCAGGAACTATAAAGAGAGGGTAAATAGCAATAAGAAATCAATCCACATTAAGATAGAAAGACCTGCCATGCTGCTCTCTCAGGAACAGGGCGGCAAGACAGCGGTGGTACGATTTGACCAGAAATATCAATCGAATAACTTTAAGAGTGACTCAAAAAAGCTTCTTTATTTAAGAAAAGGCAGCCAGGGATGGCAAATTACCGGCGAATCATCGCTCTAATAACTGCGCTCGCCATAACCTTTTTCTGCCCACGGGGCCTATAGTCATCGCACGATAGCCTGAAATTCAATGAGTGGGAAGATGGGGATTATGCCTGAGAAATTTCCTTTAGTTGATATGCTGTTCCTGGGTAAAGGGATAAAATGGGTAGCAAAAGGTAGAGGAACTGCCTCAAAGTGGTTTTATCACTTTTTTGATCTATTATGCATATTTTATTGATTTTTCCTTGACAAGAATAGATAACTTCAAGATAATAAAAAAGGTTTCCCTTGAAAACCGTTATGGTGTGTATTGAAATTGCGTCTACAGGAGTATTGTAATGGCGGTAGCTTATAAAAACATACTGTTTCCTTATCGAGAATGTGTATTTAGAACCATTCATGAGCAGGGTTTATCAAAAAATAATATTTTTCAAAGGTCAAGGGGGATATGAATAAAATCAGACATTTCCGATTAATTATCTGTATGCTCGCTTTGGCACTTCTTTTTGCAGGTTGTGCGGCACAAACTACCCAGAAATCAGTGGATGGTACTGTAGTTGCGGTCGAAGAAATCAGCGATACAGAGAAGGCCAAGGTCCGGATGAGCATTATGAAGGACATCAATGAGGGGATTAACATATACAAGCTTTCCCCCGGTGATGCCCTCGAGGTGATGTACCATCTTTCCCTGACTGCTGAGGCCCAGGATTATAGGATCGGCGTTAATGATGAGATAAACATTGATTTCTTTTACCAGCCAGGAATGAACAGAACCGTTGTGGTTCGACCGGACGGGAAGGTCACCCTCCCCTTGAAAGGAGATTTCCTTGCTGCGGGATTAAAACCCCTTCAGCTTGGTTCGGTAATCAGCGAGTCTTTCTCGGATATCCTGAACCGTCCCATAGTAACTGTTACAGTCAATAAATACTCTTCGAAAATTACCGAGCTCCAGAAAGCTATCACGAACGCCCCGAGGGGTCAGGCAAAACTTGTGACAATAGGCCCTGACGGTAATATATATTTGCCCCTTCTCAGAGGGGTCAAGGCTGCAGGCAAAACGATTGATGAGCTGAAGGATGCCATAATTACTGAGTACAGGCATGATTTTAATAATCTGAATGTTTCGGTACTCATAGAATCCATGGCAGGTAACCGTGCTTTTATCTTCGGCGAGGTTCAAAGACCTGGCCCTTATCCTATGTCAAAGCCTATGACTGTTCTCCAGGCCATTGCTATGTCCGGCGGGGTATTAAATACAGGTTCTCTTGACAAGGTGAAGATACTCTACTGGAACGATAAGAATCAGCCTTTTGTGAGGACGATTAATCTCACCGGTGTTATGAATAGGCTGAAAATGGAAGAAGATATTATAGTTCCGAACAATAGTGTTATCTATGTACCGAAGACCGGGATTGCGAAAGCGAATATTTGGGTGGATCAATATATAGCACAGCTTTTACTCTGGAAGGGAGAAAGCGCCAGCCTTGGATTCAGTTATGATTTATTTAGATTGGCGACGCCGGTAAGATGATGAAACAGTACAAGCTTGACTGCCAATGCAATCTAAAATAAGGGGAAAGGTTAGACAATGACAGGAGAACGAAAATTAATAACGCTTAGGGATATTTTCTACATATTTTTTAAGAATAAGACCCTGATAATTCTCATTTTCCTTGTTGCAGTAATCGGTGCATTGCTCTACTGTGTGCTGACGCCGGCGAAATACAGGGCTGAAACAAAGATCCTTGTAAGGATGGGGAAAGCACAGGTTTCAGGCATGGAACAGTTCCGCCCGGAACAGTACAACATACTCTTTCAGGAGAGAACCCAGAACATACGGAATGAGATGGAGGTCTTGAGGGGGGAATACCTTTCCGAGCAGGTTGTACAAAGGCTGAGGGATAAGATCAGTACCATGAAAGACCAGAGATCCTTAGTGAGTCTTGTAAGGGACGGTATTCGTCAGTTTTTGTATATAACGGGGGTTTTAAAACAGGCGCCATCACCTGTGGACAGGGGTATGGTTTCTATTTTCATGAACTCTCTGAATGTAACATACCTTGAAGACACGGATATGATCCGGTTAACCTTTGACTGGACCGATCCCCGTTTTGCCGCCTTAGTAGCAAATACATATGCAGATGAATATTTGACTCAACATACGCGGATCTATGAAACGAAGCGTTCCCATAGTTTTTATAATGATCAGATCGAATTGTTTCAGAAGAAACTGCAGGATGCTGAGGATGAGTTGCAGAATTACATTTCTAAATCAAATCTCGTCAACATCGAGTTGCAGAAGGAAATCCTCCTTCGGAATTTAGGGGAGCTGAATAACCGGTATAATTTGGTTATGGTTGATTATGCCCAGGCAACTACGAAGCTGAAGAAAGTCCAGGAGATGTCAAGGGCGTCGGGTTCCTGGATTGAGACGCCGGAGTCAGGGCCGGGAAATACCCAATTAGACAAACAGGCATACCTCCGTACCCTTGATGAATCTTACTTTAAACTCAAAGTTGAAAAGGAACGTCTTTTAAAGAATTATACGCCTTTATCTAATGAGATTAAAGCTTTGGACCTGCAGCTTAACAATCTCAGACGTCAAAAATCGGAAAGTCTGATGAATATAATCGGCATGGAACTGTCGCTTGTTGCAAACAAGAGAGACAGCCTGCAGCGGGAAATTGCCGGCGAATCGAAAAAGATTGATGAAATCAATGCAAAGACCTTTACCTTGAAACAGTTGCAGCGGAATAGAGAGATCATAGAGGCAAATTTCCAAATATACAAGAAGAAGGGGGAGGATCTAAGGATCTCGGATGACCTGGATACAAAAAGGATATCGAGCGTAAAAATTGCCGAACCTGCTGTACCGCCCCTTGGGGCAGCGTATCCGCGAAAAGCTCTCATAATGGGTATGGCAGCCTTTATCGGGCTCTTCTTTGGTTTTGGTTTTTCAGCGGTCCGTGAGTTTTTCAATCACACATTCAAGGATGATGAGAATGTAAGTTCCTATCTTGGTGTCCCGCTGCTGATGTCTATACCGCTCCATCTGGTCGGGGCAAAACAGACGTTCTTTGGGAATTTATCAAAAGCCGCATATGGTGTCCGCTCGAAAGCATCCAAAAACGTGAAAAAAACGGTGGCTTATTCCGGGCAGGTATCAATGGAAAATGCGAATAGCCTTGTTCTTGTCCTTCTCTCTGTTACTACACTATGTTTTTCCGGGTATTTCTTCTATACAGAATACTTTATACCCTCATCCAATATCATGATTGGCTTAGATAATAAGAGTGCTGACAATGAGAAGTATCTTGCTCAGGGAACTATCCAGGGTGCTGTTGCCCTGACGGGCGGAGCAGGCCATTACAGCCCGCCGGCCGGAGCAGAGGTGGTGCCATCTTCAAAGAGTCAGGTACAGGATGTGCATGAGCATATCGTATCCCATGGGCAAACCCTGATAAATATACTGAAAAATGTGTACCATGTGCCGGATGATTATATCTTTGATGAGTCAATTGATCTTATTAAGGCAGCCAATCCACATATGAAAAGTTTTAGAAACCTTTTTGTAGGACAAAAGATACGCATACCCGTAGAGGTTATTGAGAAAGGAAAAGGGTCTGAGGGCCTTTCCAACCGCAGGAGCTGATGAACTGCAAGGCGCTGTGTATATTTTAAAATATTGGCTATAGGGAATTGAAAAGCATATGAAGGAGAGATTGCGATGAGCGAGCCCACCCTGTTTGAGAAATCAGCACATGATGCAGGGCCGGTTTTTTTTAGGCCCCAGCTTTACCTAATGCCAAGGCTGTTTGACAACTATTACAGAATTCTCTGGGATTTTCTTGCGAGCCCCCAAAGGAATAAAAAAAAGGGCAAGAAAGGGGGCTGCGCTATAGCGGTCGCAAGCTGTAATAGGGGAGAAGGGGCTACAACTATAGCGCTGAACCTTGCTACTGCCTTCTCAACAAATTCAACTAAAAATGTTCTTCTCGTTGACGGTAACCTAAGAGATCCCGTACTTCACCAGCATTTTTCTGTGAGCAGAGAAGATGGGCTTACTGAATTGATTCATGGTGAAATAAGCCTTCAGGATGCAGTGACGGAGGTTGCACAAAAAAGCTTCTATTTTATCTCGGCTGGCCGTCCGATACAAAACCCCATACACTCCTACGAGTCACAGGATTTTGTGAAACTGCTTGATCTATTAAAAAGCGTCTATGACCTTATTATTTTTGATTCTTCTCCAATAATTCGCTATCCGGAAACACCGATTCTTGGAAATGTTACAGACGGTATGATTCTGGTGTTACAGGCAGAGAGCACCCGTTGGGAAGTGGCTGTTTCAGCAAAAAATAATCTTGAAACAGCTGACGTAAATGTTATTGGCGCCATTCTTAATAAAAAAGAGTTTTTTATTCCTCGCTGGGCGTACAAGTTATTATAAAACAGATAATTATTTCTTATTTATGAGAGAATAAAAACTGCTCGTGAAGGTATGAATTCAATTTCCCAGGAACATGCATATTCAAAGTATATCCTCCCTGTGCTCATTGGGGCGGGGGCAACGGTAACTGCAATTGCGCTGGATGAACTAAAAATACAAACTGCCTTGGCGGTTCTGGGGGCAGTATCTTTTCTGGTTGTTCTGTCGTTTATTGCAAGCCGGAAAAACCTTTCTTCTTTTGCGGTTATCTTGCTCGCCCTCGGTATCCCCTTTAATATTGATGTTAACCTGTTCTATCGTGAATATGTGGGCGTTACAAGTCTTGATATCGGTCTAAGTCTTCTCTCTGCCATAGCACTATTCGTGCTTTTTTTCTATGAACATTATACATCAAGGGGTTCCGGTCCGGCTTTCCGTTACAACAGAACCCTTTTATGGGCGCCGATTCTTTATATGATGAGCGGATTATTGAGTCTCTATAACGCAACGTCTAATGAACTCGCTGTTCTTGAACTGGTTCGTCTTGCAATGCTTTTTGTCATCTTTTTTGTTGTTATGAACATGCGGGACAGGAAGCTGATCAATACGTTCATAGTAACATTGTCCATAACGGTTGTGCTTCAGACCCTGATTGCATACTATCAGTATAAAACCGGCCAGGTCCTTGGTCTCGGGGTTCTCGGGGAAAGGGATCTTGGTACCAGAGAGGTGTGGTATGCCGGCAGCAGGGCGAGCGGAACAATTGGCCACCCCAATATACTGGCCTATTATTTCGAAATACTAATACCATTCATGTTTGCCATGTTTCTTGTTGAAGAGAACAGATGGCTGAGGCTGTGGTATTTAATTGTAACGGTTGCAGGTCTTTTCGGGATTATGACAACCCTTTCAAGAGGGGGATGGGCATCGGTTCCCGTATCAATGGCTGTGGTATTTTTAACGCTGATCCGGCACAGGCTTAAGGGGGTGAGATCGATTGTCGGTTTATTCATGATATCTATGCTCCTTCTCGGCATCTTCTTTTATTTGCTCCCAACAATCGAGAAACGGCTTAGTTTCGCAGACTATGGTTCTGCTGCTACAAGAGCACCTTTGAACAGGGCTGCCTTCTCAGTAATCAAACAGTTCCCGGTCAGTGGCGTAGGACTCAACAATCTTGCAAAGGTTTTTAAAACCTATGATACTACAGGAGGCTCCAGCCTTTTCCGGACAAGCACTCACGTTGTCCACAACCTGTTTCTTGCCGTATGGGCAGAGACCGGTACAATCGGGATACTGACTTTTGTGTGGATGTTTGTTGCAACGATGATTGTTGCGATAAAAACCTTGTTTAAATCAGTGCCTCTCTGGCAGCAAGGCATACTTATCGGGGCTGTAGCCGGTCTGCTTGCACAGATGATTCACGGCATGGTCGATCCGGGGTTCCGAATTCTCATGAATGTCTCAATGCTTGTGTATGCAATGTTTGGATTAGTGGGTGCAATAAGCGTTTTGAATAAATTTAAAAACGAAAGACCTGCAATAGATTCGCAATACAAGTAGATGGCATAACTATTCCCTACAGTGAAGGATCTTTTATAAGATAGATTGGTCGCTGTAGGGATTTTTTTGTAAGAGTTCACTGAAAATGCATTTAATTAAACTCTCCATAGTAATAGTCAATTGGAACACACGTGAGTTCCTGAGGGATTGCCTGAATTCACTCATGAGCCGCATGGTATCCGTTGAATATGAGATTATTGTCGTTGATAATGCATCTACCGACGATTCTCTAAATATGTTGCGTGAAGAGTTCCCATCTGTTCATTTGATTAAAAACTCTTATAATGCAGGTTTTGCAAAGGCAAATAATATTGGTATTAAGGCATCACGTGGTGAATTTGTCCTCCTTCTAAACCCGGATACTATCGTTAGCGATCCAGGTATCTTCAAAGAGTGGATTGCATTTATGGATTTTCATAAGGATGCAGGCGCCAGCGGATGCAAACTGGTTTTTCCTGATAACAGTCACCAGGTGGGAGATGCAGGTTTTAAGCCGCACCTGGGAACGGCTGTGAATTTTGCCTTTTTTCTTTCAAAGATATTTCCCTATTCTTGCAAGGGACTTTTTATAAGTTCCGACAGGTTAGCAAAAGAGATGGAGGTTGACTGGGTGTGTGGTGCTGACTTTATGATTCGCAAGAGCATATTAACCGAAACCGGTCTGCTTGATGAAACCATTTTTATGTATGCAGAGGATGTTGAATGGGGCTGTCGCATAAGGTCTTTCGGATATAAAATGTATTATATTCCTCACCTTCAAATTATCCACCTTCAGGGGGAAAGCTTAAAAAAGGTGAAAAGTGAAGATAATATATCTTTTTTGTGGCTTAAAAATTTACGTCGTCTTTATGAGTTCTATAACGGTAAGAAATCCCTGCTCGTCTATGATTTGATTATGAGTATTGCCTTTTTCCTCAGAACAGTGCTCTATTACACCCTGTTTCTGGGAAAAAGGGATCCCGCCACGAAAAAAAAAGTATATAGAATGTTCTGCTATTTTCGCTTTTCGGCTAACCATTTATTTGGTCTCAATGGATGATATGGTATACTATATGATGATCTGTGGAGTTGTGTGATGCGACTGGGTATAGATTTTCATTTGGCAGAGAGGGAGGGTACCGGGAACTGTACATATATGCGGAATCTGGTTGAGTCTCTCGTGAAGGCAGATAGAGATAATGAGTATATCCTGTACGTGACAGATGCTCGGCTTCCCTACTACAGCACCTTTAAATCTTTTCCAAAGGTACGTCTACGTTCTTTGAAATTCAAGTCCCCTTTTCTCAGGATTCCGCTCCTTGGGCTCATGACTTTTATGGATGGAATCGATATCTTTCATACCAACTATTACGGCCCGCCTTTTTTCAGGGGGAAAATGATTTTAACTGTCCATGACTTGTCCTTTCTCCATATCCCGGAATGTTTTACGAATTTTGAACGGGTGAAGGACCAGGTGCTTATCCCGAGAAATATCAGGAAAGCCGGCAAGGTGCTGACTGTTTCTGAATACTCAAAACAGGATATAATCAACAATTACCATATTTCTCCTGATCACGTTGAAGTGGGCTACAATGGGGCAGGCCCGATTTTCAAACCGATTGCAGACCCGCAAAGGGCATCTGACGTTGTGAGAGGCTATGGAATTTCCAAGAAATATATTCTCTATGTAGGCAGGCTTAATAAGAGAAAAAATCTGAGCAGCCTTGTAAAAGCCTTTACCATTCTCAAAGAAACGAAAAATATCCCGCACCAACTGGTAATCGGCGGCATCAAGGATTTTTTGCCAAGTGATGAGATGGAAAGCATTAATTCGTCGTCCTATAAAAACGATATCATTTTCACCGGCTATCTCCCGGAAGAACACCTCCCCTTGCTTTACGGGTTAGCCGACGTGTTTGTATATCCTTCCCTGTATGAGGGCTTCGGTTTGCCCTGCCTGGAGGCTATGTCATGCGGCTGTCCTGTAGTCAGTTCAAATTTGACTTCTTTGCCGGAAGTGGTAGGGGATGCAGGTATTCTGGTCAATCCTCTGAACGTGCATGAAATAAGTCAGGCTATCTTTGAAGTTATCTCAAATGATGGATTGAGGTCAGAGATGGTGCTTAAGGGGTTTGAACAGGCAAAACAATTCAGCTGGGAGAAAACGGCAAAAAAGATGCTTGAAGTATGTGAGAAATTAATCCATGAGTGATCAATTCGAATTTACTGTGATAATTCCAACTCATAACCGTGCGGAGATACTGGTAAAGTGCATCCAGGCCCTTGGTTGTCAAACTATTCCTCCTGATACATATGAGTTGATCGTATCTGATGACGGGTCTGAAGACGATACACGGGACAGAGTAAAGACCGTTGCCGGAGAGGTTTTGTGTCCAGTCCAATACCTTTATCAGACCAACCAGGGGGCCAATAAGGCGAGAAATCAGGCAATTAACCGTGCATTGGGGCGTATACTCCTTTTTATTAATGATGATTCGATTGCCACGCCTACCATGTTAGAGCAGCATAAAAGTACCCACATGCAATATGCGGCTGAAAACGTAGGTGTGCTGGGGAGGGTGATGATCTCTCCGGAGGTGCCCCCGTCTCTTTTTGCCAAACTGCACCTTGATGCAAGCTATAACCTGTGGGACGAACAGAATGAGGTTGACTGGAGGGCCTTCTATACGTGCAATGTTTCTGTAAAAAAGAGATTTCTCATGGCCTATGGTCTTTTTGATGAGACCTTGAGGTATCATGAGGATGTTGAGCTGTCCGAGAGGCTTTCCCGGCACGGCTTAATGCTCATATACAACAAAAAGGCTTTGTCCTACCATGACCATTTCCTTACTGAGGAGGGTTATTTGAGGACTGCAGGTTTGGACGGGAAAGCGCTGGCCATGTGGCATAAAAAATCACCGAGTCTGCGAAAAGAGCTTGCCTTTTTCGGTTTTGCCCAGACCTGCTCACCGGCGCTGAAAATAAAGCACAAATTAGGCGATATACTGATAAATAAAGCCACTATCCCCTTTCTCCTCAGGACTGCCCGTTTTCTCTCAAAGAGGTGTGAAGGGGCAGCATTGCTGGTTTACAGCAAGGTCTATCAGGCCCTGAAAAGGGAGGCTGCGCGGAATGAGCTTCAGGGAAGCATATAGTGTCGGATAAAAAAATCAGATTAAGTGTAATCATACCTTCCTACAACCGCGCGGAAACTCTGGAAAAGTGCCTTGAAGCCCTTGCGCGGCAGACTATCCCTGTCAACACTTTCCAGGTAATAGTTGCAGACGATGGTTCTGAGGATGACACGAGAGAACGGGTAAAAGAGTTTGAAAAGAAGGGCGTGTTCACTTATATGCACTATCTCTGGCAACCGAACAGTGGACAGAATGCGGCAAGAAATCGTGCGATTCATGAGTCACAGGGGGACATACTGCTCTTTATAAATGATGACACCATTGCAACGCCCACAATGCTTGAAGAACACATTATATGGCAGCAGCTTTTCCCTCAGGAAAATATTGCGATCCTTGGCCGTATCACCATATCCCCCGAAGTGCCCCCAACGCTTTTTGCCAAACTGCACCTGGATACTGCGTATGAGCAGTGGACCGAGAAAATGGAATTAGACTGGCACGCCTTCTACACCTGTAATGTATCGGTAAAAAAGGCATTCCTCCTGAAATATGGCTTATTCAATGAAAATATACGATATAATGATGATCTTGAACTGGCTGAACGGTTATCACACTATGGATTTTCCATAATCTACAATCCGGAGTCGCTGGGTTACCATTACCATTATCTCTCTGAAAAGGCCTATCTTGACCTGGCCAGGCTGAGCGGAAAAACATTGGCGGTCTGGTATAAGGAATCGCCCCACCTGAAGAAAGAGCTTGCATCCATCGGTTTTTACATGACGGCCCCTTTCGCAAAAAGGCTGAAGTATTTTATCGGTGATATTCTCATCAATAAGTTAACTATGCCGTATGTTATTTTGCTGGCAAGGTATTTTGCAGATTCTAAAGAAAACATTTCCCTTTTATTATATAGAAAGATATATAAAGCCTTAGAACGGGAGAATATACGAGATGAAATGCGCAGGCAATAAAAAGAGCATGAATAAGCGATCACTTCTTGCTATCGATGGAGGAAAACCGGTTCGCTCAAAAAACGACTTTATGGTTTTTGGATCACCTCCAATAGAAGAGGCTGAGATCGAAGAGGTTGTTCAATGTATGCGGAGCCGGTGGATCGGAACCGGACCACGGGCACACCAGTTTGAAGAGGATTTTGCCCTTTACAAAGAGAAGCGTTTTGCGATTGCGGTCAACTCCTGTACTGCTGCGCTCCACTTATCGATGCTGGCGAGCGGCATAGGTCCGGGTGATGAGGTGATTACTACACCTATGACCTTTTGTGCCACGGTAAACGCGATTATCCATAGCGGCGCCACCCCTGTACTTGTTGACTGCGACAGAACCACAATGAACATTTCACCTGAACAGATCGAAGAAAAGATCAATGGGAGGACCAAGGCGATCCTTGTAGTCCACTTTGCAGGCCGCTGCTGCGATATGGACCCGATCCTGAGTATTGCAAAGAGCTATAATCTGATGGTTATTGAAGACTGTGCCCATGCTGTTGAATCGGAATATCACGGAAAAAAAACGGGCAACTTCGGTGATTTGGGCTGCTTCAGTTTCTATGTGACGAAGAATATTGTTACCGGTGAAGGCGGAATGGTGGTGACCGATGACGAACGGATTGCCTCAAAAATAAAAGTGCTGGGCCTTCACGGGATGAGCAAGGATGCGTGGAAACGGTTTTCAGATGACGGGTATAAGCATTACGAGGTAGTCTTTGCGGGGTTTAAATATAACATGCCTGACCTACAGGCTGCGATAGGGATCCATCAATTGAAGCGTGTAGAACGATACTGGCAGCGCCGTCATGAGATATGGGGCATATATAACAGGGAATTCGCTTCCCTGCCCTGTGTTCTTCCGGCAGATCCTGAGCCTGATACTCGCCATGCATACCATCTGTATACACCCCTTATCGACATTGAGAAACTCGGTAAAAACAGAGACTGGGTATTGAACGCATTAACAGCTGAGAACGTAGGTACCGGAGTTCATTACATCCCTATCCACCGTCACCCGTACTACCGGAAGACCTTTGGATGGCGTAAAGGCCAGTTTCCCAATGCAGAATGGATCGGGGAACGCACCATCTCGCTCCCCATCTCTCCTGCCTTGTCAGACAATGATGTAGATGATGTGATGCGGGCATTTACAAAAATAATGAGGATCGCCTGATGAGAATTGCTGTTGCCTCAATTGTGTACAAAAAGACGCCCCCTGATGGGTACGGCGGGATTGAAAGGGTCGTCTATACTGTAGTTGAAGCGTTAGTCAAACTGGGCCACGATGTTACGCTTTTTGCCACACCGGGAAGCTACTGCTCAGGCACAACCATAGAAGTGCCTGGTTATGACCCTTCCAAAGCGCCAAGCGGTATCAGGAGCCGGTCAGATATAATACCAGAAGAGCCGCTCTTAAGGGCTATGGAAGAATATCTGGAAAAGCATCCTGTTGATGTGGTGCACGATTGGTCTTTCCAGAATCTTTATCCCCTCCGGCATCCGGAAGTCCCCTGTGTAATCTCTACCTGTATACCCCCTGCACCGGACTATGTAAGATCCAATCTTGTTGCCTGTAGCTCTGCCCATGCTGCTCAATGCGGTGGAACAACAAAGTATGTACATTATGGCCTCGAACTGGATAAATACAAGTATAATTTTTCAAAGAAAGACCATTGTATCCACATCTCCAAAATCGCACGATACAAGGGGCAGCACCTCGCTATCCTTGCTTTTCGAAAAGCAAGGAAGAATCTGGTAATAGCAGGCAACGTGGAGGACAATCTCTATTATTATTCCATGATTAAACCCCTGTTATGGGTATCTCCAAGCGTGTCTTATATAGGAGAAATCCAGGGAACAAATGATCACCTTTGCAATGCATCTGCGCTGATACAGACCCCTCGCTGGTTTGATGCATTCCCTCTGGTTGTTCTCGAAGCGTGCGCCTCAGGGACGCCGGTTATAGCCTTTGCCGAAGGGGGTATCCCCGAGCAAATTGTAAATGGTGTAAACGGGTTTTTATGCAACTCAATAGAGGAACTCGCCGACTCAGTGGAAAGAATTCATGAGATTAAACCACAGGAATGCCGGGCCTACGCGGAAAAATATTTTTCATCGGAGCGCATGGCCCTTGATTATGTTGAACTCTACCATCGTGTTATGAACGGAGAACGCTGGTAGTTTATTGGCTGGACGAAGAATGGGTACGGTAAATCAATATTTGATTAACCTTGCAGCACAGGGCATCGGCAAGGCGTGCTCCTTTGGTGCAAACTTTTATGCCTTTGTCTTGATTGCCCATACAGGAGGAGCCGAGTTTTTCGGCCAATACTCATATGTCATAACCTTTCTCACTATATCGATACTGGTAGCTGATTTTGGCATGACCTCGGTTCTCGGGAGAGATATCGCGCAGGTTCAGGGCTCGCCTGAGACCTATTGGAGCAATTTTTTACTGCTCAGGCTCATGATAAATCTGATAACCATTCTAATTTCAATAATTGTTGCATTCTATTTAAGGAGAGACCTCTTCCCTACCCTTGTCCTTGGTTCGCTGGCGCTGCCGTTTTTATCTGCCCGTTTTTTTGAACCAGTTTTCCAGGTATACAAGCGCCCGTGGTTCTCTATGTACTCTTCTTTTGCCTATGGGTTGAGTTTTGTTATTTTGTTGATCATCGTTCTCCGGTTTAAAATGACATTGCCCTCTTTGGTACTGGTATTCATCGCTGCCAATGTTACCTACGCAGTCCTGGCCTTTTATTTGACTGGAAGATTAATAAAATTAACCTTCAGAATTGACTGGAGAATTATTCGTCAGATATTGAAGCTTGCGGTTCCCCTTGGCGTTTCAGGGTTATTCACTATTGTAAGCGGCAGGGTTCCTGTTTTTATGCTTGCTGCCATGAAATCAGACTATGCTGTAGGGATTTATAATGCAGCGTATAGATTCTTTGATTTGTCGGTATTACTGACCGTCATTCTTGTGGGCCCCTTCATACCCATATTCTCGGCAAAGGTGAAAAGTGACCTAAACTTCCTGAAAGATTTTTCCGGTATGATCATGGAACTGGTTGGCATTGTATTGGTTCCTTTAGCGATTATTGTCCCCACTATATCGCCTCTTATTATGAATATATTTTTTGGTGAAAGTTTTCTTCCGTCGGCCCATGTGCTCGATATCCTTGTCTGGGCGGGTATTTTTGTTTTTATTTCTCTTTTTACATCAGCAGTTGCACTATCAATAGGGGTTGTCCATTTTGCGTACTGGAATACTGCCGTATCGGCCCTGCTGAGCATTCTATTAAACTATCTCTGGATTCCCCGGTACAGTTATGTTGGTTCTGCATGGGCAATACTAATCTGCGAAGTCTTTCTGAATGTAGTGACACTCATCTTTCTGACGCGGTATGTGGGTAATATTTATAGATGGAGCCAATGGTTGAAAATTGCAACAGCGAACCTGGTTTTGTGCGGGTTGCTCTATAACGGATTGTTTGATATAGGCCTGTTACTGAAGATAAGCAGTTCCCTCGTAGTGTACATGCTTTTGATCATTCTCCTTAAGGCTATCCCGGCAAAGACTGTCTTGTATTTTAATAGAGGACTGCTGAAACTGAGATCATTTTATGCCGGCTGAAAAGTACAGTATATCCCGTATACTGCAATACCTATTCTCTTATATCTATAGCAGGCAGGTGATATTTATGTTTCCGGTTAATATGCTGCGCCAGTTTCTTGGTCGTAAATGGAGTTTGCCGGAAGGTTTTTCCATAGGCTCTCCTGATGAAACCAGTGACCTTCAGGCGTGGGCTGATCTGCTCAACTCTGATAAAAATTTTGGCGAGTGGACAGTTGATAAAATGAATCCGGATATTCTTGCCCATCTGATAGCGCCTGATGCTGCTTCCCTGCTGTTTTACAAACAAAAGATCGTCGGGTGTTTTTGTACCTATGACCGTTCAACGCCGGATTGTAAGATCGGACTCGGTATGTGGTTTATAATTGATCCTGCCCATAGAGGGAAAGATCTTTCTCGAGCCCTTTGTTTTCGCACCCTTGCATATTTTGCACGGGAAGATTATAAAAAGGTGCTTATGACTACTGATTCTTTCCGTCTTTCTGCACTTAGCTTTTATTTGACAAATGGCGCAAAACCAGTGTATGCCTCATTTTTTAGTGTGATTCAATGGTGGATAATCAGGAAGCGGCTTCGTGCTTTTAAGCGTAACAAGCCGAAATTGAAGACTGATCCACCTGTTTCCCCGCCGAATACACCGCTGGTATGCCGAATGACACCCCATGAAGAGAACAGGAGAAGTAACGGGGGCTCAGGCGTTATAACCATCAAGGAGATTCGAAAGGCAACCAGTCAGGAGTGGGATCGCATATGGAGCAGCTGTGATTATGCGACGTATTTCCATTCCAGGGAATGGGCCGAGATATGGGAAAAACATTCAAAGGATTATGCGTCCCCCTGCCCCAGAATGGTCATTTTCTCAGATAATAAAAATGCCCTTTTGCCCTTGTCGCTGCAAAAGAGAAAGGGATTTATAAAAAACTATTTTCTCACTGCTGAGGGCAACTTCGGCAACTGGATTTCTGAATATTACCTTACTGGGGAGCATATTACATTATTGACAGAATATTTAACGAACCATGTGGGCAATCTGATCTGGCGTTGGAATCCCTATGATGGATGTGGAATCCATATAAATCCTGACGATATTTTCGAGTTAGAAGAGGACGAGACCTATGTGATTGATTTAAGGGATGGTTATGAGCGGGTTTTCAAGGAGTGTTCCCACGGCCATCAATGTTCAGCCCGCAAGGCCGAAAGAGAAGGCGTTGCAATAAGGTGCGCTGAGACCGAAGGTGAGTGGCAAAGTTATTTTGCTGCCTATGAAGATTCTCTCGACCGCTGGGGTGAATCAGCCCTCTCAAGATTTACGTGGGGGTTTTTTCATGGTATTTTCAGCATGAATTCACCGTATATTAAACTGTGGCTTGCTACATATGATAGCGAGGTAATCGGTGGGGCACTCTGTTTTTATTCCAAAAGACATGTAGTATGTTGGCATGCTTCAACTTTCGGTAAATTTTTTAACATGCGGCCCGTCAATTTATTAATGCTTGAGATTATTAAAGACTCATGTGAGAAAGGTTTTTCATGGTTTGACTTTAATACGAGCTCACATATTGACGGGGTAAGGACCTTTAAGAAACGATTCGGTGCTTTGGAGCTGCCATGTCATGTTGTCTATCAGAAGACTGGTTTCGTAAAATCATATATTTTTATCAAGAAACGGATGATGGGAATTGTAGAAAGGTAATACTTTCCGTGGCCATTCACAAGGCAGGCATAAAATGCACGGGCGAAAATTACCGGGGAGATTACAAAAATGATCGATGAAAATGAAAAACTGCAGCAGTTTTTGAACGCGCATATGGCGTCCGGAGAACCGATAGTACTTCTTGAGGCAGGCTGCGGTTCTGTAAGCCATATCAGTTTTAATAATCTAAAAAAGGTTGTAGGCATTGATATATCAAAAGAGAGGCTTGACCGTAACCCTCATGTACAGGAAAGAATTGTAGGAGATTTACAGACCTACCCCTTGCCGGAAAAGGCCTATGATGTAATTATATGCTGGAATGTAATGGAGCATATTTTTAATCCGCGGCTTGCCGTGGAGAATTTTATCAACTCTCTAAAAAAACAGGGAATTATTGTGCTTGCCTTTCCGAACCTTTTCTCTTTAAAAGGTCTTGTTACAAAATTTACGCCTTATGCGTTTCATGTCTTTTTCTATCGATATATTATCGGAGACAAGCGAAAAGAAGATTTTGAGCAGTTCCCAACCTATTTGCGGTATTTCATAGAACCTCATCACCTCAGGTCCTTTGTTGAATCCCGTAATTTTTCCGTTGATTATTTCAGATTGTATGAAGGACCGGTTCAAAAACATTGGCGAAATCGATTCCGGGTGATCAATGGCCTGTTTGCCTTGCTGGGTTTTATTTCGAGGGTCCTTACCCTTAACAGGATGGATTTAAATCTTACGGATTGTATCATGGTATTGAGATTGAAGACCGACTGACGCTCTTTTGATACGCAAGGGAATACATGAAAAAAAATATTCCAATTATATTTCTGCTGATCGTCATTTCAATCATACGATTCGTTGCCTTTACAGGAAAAGGGGCGTATGCGTTCCCTGACGAGGAGAGGTACACCCAGACTACCATGGCATTAAAGTCTCTGTCTCAAGGTAATTTAAGGGGGTTTTGCACGCATATTTCAAGCACTAACGGGAGACCTGGAGATTCAACATTAAAAATAATACCTATGGCATTCCAGTATATGCTCTATAAATATAAAGGGATTGACCCGACAAATCCTGAATCCCTGCTGATCCCGGTTATTTTTAACATTATTATCTGCTCAGCCCTGCTGTTTGTCTTTTACAGGTTAACCCTTGTTTTATTTAACAATAATGAAGGGATTGCATTAGTTGCTGCCCTGATCTATGGATTGCTTGTGAACAGCAATATATATATTAGACATATTTTCCCCTATGACGGTGCATTGTTATGTTTTTTTTGTGTTCTTTACTATGGGCTGAATAAGGTGCGCAGCTATGGGTCCGGATTACAGGCAAGAGATGCTTTTATCATGGGGCTCCTTGCCGGATTAGGGTTTACCCTGTATCCAGGGTACTATTTTTTTGTTGTCCTTATCTTCTCTGTTCTGTTTTTTGATATTTCAGCAATTCATTTTGATAAAAGGATTTTCACCCTTTTTAGTAAGTCGAAATATACGCGATGCGCTATTTTTATAGGTGGATTCACGAGCATAATCGCTTTCTATGAACTGGTGAGCCGATTAGGAGGTGTTTCGTATGTATTTACCAGTGCGAAAGTGGCTTTACTGATAAATCAGGGTTCCTATGAAGAAGGATTTTCCTTCCTTCCGAAATATTTGCTTCAGGTGGAAGGGGCAACCGGTGCAATTATTCTGATATTCAGCCTGATATATCTCGCAATAATTCTGAAGGAAATCATATCGAGTAAAAGACTTTTAATAGATGGCAATTATTGGAAGATGCTTTTTGTACTCATATCCATTGGTTTCATAATTCACGCAACAGCTACCTTTCTCCATAAAATGGTTTTTTATGGCCGTCTCCTTCACATGTACTTCCCTTTTATGATATGGGCAACCCTTTCCGTTATAATAATCATGAAATCTGAGAAATGGAGAAGAATTGCATATGCAGGAGTGCTTGCATCCTCAGCGGTCTGTTTTCTGCTATTCTTATCGGATTACTCTTCTGTTGCCTACCCGAGAGATGTGTTATATCAATTTGGAATTGACACGCATGATCCAAGCACTATCCGTATAAACGAAACCAAAGAATGGGCAAACTATGATTCACCTCCACCAATCGACAACAAATCTCGTAAACCTTATGGTGTTAATAACCATATGATGCTTGTTAATTTTTGTTTTTTCTATCCCCTTAGCGACAGAAATGATTTCAGACCGGTTAATCCGGCACCTGCAGGGTTGGTCTTTAGCGGACAACACTTCCAGACATTTCCTGCGTACTCTTTCGAAGGGTTTTCGATTAAGGAGCGTATTCATGCAAAAGAACGAAGATACAAGGTATCCATTTACCAAAGGGTACAATAAAAAGGGTTGCTCCACAAATAAATATGACGGCCGCCACGAAAAAGATTTATTTCCCGAGCTTGAATGGATTAAGGTTTATTGCCGCCTTATTCGTAGTGATTCATCATATCGAGCAGTTTAAACACATATTCGGATTGGAGAATTATTGGGGAAACAGCTTTATACTGATAATGGGTGATTTGGGGGTAACCTTTTTCTTTGTTTTAAGCGGTTATTTGATCTCCTATCTTCTTTTTGTCGAGAAGGATTTGTCAAATGGGATCAGCTTAAAAAATTTTTATGTGAGACGTATTCTGAGAATTTGGCCGCTATATTACTTGATTGTTGTCATCTCCCTGTTCATACTGCCGCATCTGCAGTTTCTTTATGTGCCAGGTTTAACGGATGCTGTTAAAGAAAATTTGTTGACCAAATCAGTTCTATTCATGTCGGTCTTTCCAAACCTTGCGTTGGTGTTATTTCCGCCAGTTCCTTTCGGGAGCCATTCCTGGTCGATTGGAGTAGAAGAGCAATTCTATCTTATCTGGCCTGTTTTTATGAAGTATGCGAAACGATATCTCAGGGTTGTATTGTATGTAATCTTCTTTTATGTCATCATCAAAGGGGTGTTGATACTCTGTTTGACCTTTCTTAAGGCTGAACCAGTCCTATTTGGAACCTTAAAGCTGATTAATGAATATGTAGGTATGACCAGAATTGATTGTATGGCGATTGGCGGAATCGGTGCATATATCCTTTACAAAAGGATGCCCATCCTAAAGATCCTGTATAATAGGTTTTTTCAGGCCCTTTTATACCTTATAGTTTTTGTCTTTTTTTTGAGGCCCGTCTATTTCCCCTGGATTAATAATGAGGTCTATTCTATTTTGTTCTGTCTAATAATTCTTAACTTGTCCTCAAATGAGAAAAGCTTTTTCAGTCTGGAGAATCGTCTGTTCGATTATCTCGGGAGGATTTCTTATGGAATTTACATGTATCACCCTCTTTGTTTAGTCACAGCAATTTACCTGTTAAAGACGGTGCTGAAAGGGACGAATCTTAATCATAGCTTTGTTGTATACTTTTTAAGTATTGCCTTTACCATCCTCATGTCAGCCATTTCCTACACCTTTTTTGAAAGCCCTTTCTTGAAGCTGAAATTTGCATTTTCAAAGATTATCAGCGGGGACAACGCAAAGGTAAAAGACTTTAAAAACTGAATTGAAGATTAAAAATAGATTAAAACGTGTTGGCATTTTATGGGAAAGATGTTAAAATCAACATACACTGAAAGAAGAAGGGGTTTCTGAAAGCAATGAATAAAGCCTGTTTCATTAGCAGATATTTTGATCGACTCCTTTTTGTTTTTAAGAATGTAATTTTAACAAAAAGCCTTGTATTTTTCCTGTTATTATCTATTATTGCCGGGAGGTCTTTAGGGGGTGACTGCTTTATTGGAAAGGATTGTTTTGCTGTTGTTGAGCCATATCTGATAGAACGTGTCTGCTATCTTTATCACCATGAAGCACGGACATATAAGCCGGGAATGGAATCCGATTTTATCGCTCCATTAGCGCGGATAGAGCTTCACCCCGACCAACTGCATGTGGAGTTTCTAAAGCTCCTTGTTGATAAAAAGTTTATGGTTTTAAAAAGGGGGACACCCATATTTAGCTGCCGGTATGACCTTGAAACCATTAAAAAGGGCCCAGATGAAGCTCAGCTCAAAGGCATTGTTTTGCCGGAGTTCAATTGCAGGGGGAACCTGTATCCCCTTGTTCCTGTGAGGGTTGTAAATACAAATACCTGCGTGTGGATTGCTGAAGCGGACGTGAGGTGCGCAGAGCAGCTGGAATTCCAAACAGATCCTTTCAGCCTTTATGAGGAAACATTACGGTTGACTAAATAGTATTCAACCGGAAAGGGATTTTTTTGGCTTACGCAGTCACCTCAATGTAAACTGCTAAGTTTCATGGGACACAAAAAAACCATAATAATACGATGAATATGAAAACAACAAGAGCAAGTAAGGCCAAAAGGTGGGCTGTAAATATTGCGGTACTTACCTGTGCCCTGATTATTGCGGTCTTCATAATGGAAGCTGCACTGCGGTTTACCCAGTACAGATATCTGACCGGGTATATTAATCTCCATGAAACCAGGTATTACGTTGAGGCATCTGATGACGCCGGGTTTGATATAAGCAGAAATCACCCGCGGCGGACGATTAATATCGAGCCGGGATATACCCAGGAGATATGGTCAAATGAGCTTTCCTGTTACGACATTCCTTACAGGGGCGAAAACCAGTACGTGATGCTTCTCGGGGACAGTTTTACTTTCGGGCTGGTGCCATTTGAAACTACCTGGGGCAATGTTTTAAACAACATTTTTGATGTAAGGGTTTTGAAGTGCGGTGTATGCGGATACGGGCCGAGACAGGAATTGATAAAGGCCCGGAAAACCATATCAGCGATTAAGCGCAATCCTCAGTTGATTATTGTCGGATATTGCATTGGCAACGACCTGGCCGATGATTATGTATTTCCCAACGGCACTGTCATAGACGGGTATCCTGTATTGCGGAATGTTATTGACTACAGATCAGGAAATGTTATTCACAGAAAGAGCGATGAATTGAGGCGTTCCATAGAAAAATTAAAAGAGGCAAAGGTTGCGAACATTAATCTTTTTGGCGAGGGAGGAGAAAGTAACATCACCGCTTGCGTAAAGACATGGTTAAGGGGCCATTCCATCACGTTTAACCTGATGGTATTGACCGTAAAGAGATACCTTCTTCGCAGTAACGTTTTTCAGGCAACAGGAGCTGCAACGATTCCCCTGCAATACATGGCTGTTGAGCATGATAAATGGGTTGGTCAAGCGTGGAAAAAGCATTTAGACAGCATGAAGTCCTTCAAGGATTATTGTCGTGAGAATGACATCAATCTGCTCGTAGTCCTGATCCCTGAAAAAGAGCAGGTATACCCCTTCCTGAGGCAGAATCCTAAGATTGACTATGAACGCCCTAACAGGATATTGCGCGGATTCTTTGACAAAGAGGGGATAAATTATATAGATTTACTGCCTTTGTTTGATAAGTATGCAAACCAGAAACCAAGGATAATGCTTGACCCCGAGAAGGATTTATACTGGCAGTTTGATTTACACTGGAATGTTAATGGAAATCGGTTAGCAGCTTTACTGGTGGCAAAGCATGCCCTTGTGGAAGGACTTGTAGAGACTCCGGATAAAGAGGGAAAAATCAGGCAAATAGATAAAGACTTAAGGGAAATAAAGTAAAAGGTAAAACCGGAAACCCATTAACCGTCAGTATGCCCAGTGCCTATTCCGTGTAATAGGCACTGGGTGAAGACCCTGGTTTATTATAGTAAGCTACCGTATCCAATAGATGTTTCACAAGCAGGAGGTGTATGGCGTTGGATAAAGACTTGTATGAGAAGCCCAGGAATGTGACCGACATTAATGACTGTATATTTTATCATACTATGGATATCCCGGAATACGGCTATGTTGAGGGTGAGTTTGATTTACGGGGAAATGAGGATAAATACCTCGGGGGAGTTGATTTTAAAGGAAAAAGGGTACTGGAAATTGGAACGGCCAGTGGATACTTGTGTTTCCATATGGAGAGGCAGGGGGCTGAGGTTGTAGCATTCGATCTAAATGAAAACTATCCATGGGATATTGTTCCTTTTGCAGGATTTGACAGTCATGGTCTTGTGAGCGAATACAGGGAGGGATTGAGGAAGATAAATAATGCCTTCTGGCTCTGTCATAAGGTTTTTAATTCAAGAGCAAGGGCGGTATATGGTACTGTCTATAATATCCCAAGGGAGATCGGCGAGGTCGATATTGCAACATTCTGTGCAACGTTGGTGCATTTTCAAAACCCCTTTGCCGCACTTCAGGGTGCCTTATCGCTAACAAGAGAAAAGGTGATTGTCACCGACGTAATATGGGACCGCTTATTGCCATACTATATACTCAGTTTTTTGCCCAAACCGCATATGACCTTTATCCCGGAACACAATGGGTTCAGGTTTCCCGATACATGGTGGTTCCTGCCGCCGGCACTTATTAAAAAATATCTCGGGGTACTGGGTTTCAGGAAAACAACTGTAAAATACTTTTTTCAAAAATACAGGAACCGTAAATGGTTGGCCTATAATGTCGTGGGCACCAGGACTTTGTGATTGCACCGCTACAAGCTACGGGGTTAGTTGTCTCAACAGAACCTTTTAATGTTTTCTCGGATAGTTCGATAAATATGATAGTCCGAAAAAACCTGAGTGAAAATATTTTACAGGGGAGACCCCGGGAGGTGAGGCATGTTCAATATGAATGATGCTGAAGGCTACGATACTGATAAACTGGAGCTGACATATCTTAAGAACTATGAGGAACACTTCGAGCCCCTTCTCGACAAGGATATCAGACTCCTGGAACTGGGGGTCTTCAAGGGCGGTTCATTATTATTGTGGCGTGACCACTTTAAGAATGGAACAATCGTCGGGTTGGATCTTGACCCTTGTCCCATTGAAGATAAAACGGGAAGAATTCACTTTTATCAGGGGCAGCAGGAAGATATAGTCCTCCTCGATCGAATTGCCAGGGAAACAGCCCCCGACGGATTCGATGTTATTATTGATGATTGCTCCCATATCGGGGAGTTTACACGAATGAGCTTCTGGCATCTTTTTGAACGGCACCTTAAGCCTGGTGGCCTCTATTCGATTGAAGACTGGGGAACGGGTTACTGGGGTGACTGGCCGGATGGCAAAAGGTATAAAGAGCCGCAATGGCCATCCGGAATGTATAAAACTGTTTCCCGTACAGCAGCGTTCATTGAAAAGATTACACGCAGTAAGGTCGGCTTCCGCTGTCTTTCGCGGGCCTATAAGCTGGCCTATTATAAACAAAGGTTCCCCAGTCATGATTATGGGATGGTCGGATTTATTAAACAGCTTGTAGACGAGGCAGGTATGGGAGATATTACCTATCCGGAGCGGGGAATCGGACCCTGTCGTCCTTCAAAATTCGAAAAGATTCAGATATCTCATGGACAGGTAATTATTATAAAATCAAAGAGCTAAGCAGTGTAATATTCGTGTTTTAGATTCCGAGGAGGATTTTATGGGCACTTACAAAAGATGGGTGATGTGTACAGTATTGGTGTTTTTGCTCGCCAATTGTAATGCCGCGAAGGTTGAGACAAAACCGGTGCCCCAGGAAAAGCCTAAAATTGTTCACATGGGGCCAGTAGCCCCGAATTTAATAAGTATTACGATACAGACGGGGCGTGTTGAATACGGAGAACAGATCCCTTATGTAAGGGAATCAGGGGACAGTACTTCGGTGGACAACACTGGTAACACATGGGTGCTGCGCAGGGGGAAAATGATTGGGGCGCTGATTAGCGGGGGTACAAAAATAATGACCCTCGATCGTGTGGTAGGCGATAAGCTGAATACGGATTTGATAGACAGGCCGGATACTTTCACGATCAGTTCTCCTGATGACGCTGGATATCTTAAAGGCACGCAAATTGCGAATGTTTTCAGAAAAAGCAAGCCGACTGACCTGGCCCGTGTCGGGGCCAACTTTGATGCCCCCATAGAACATACCTTATATCTGAAACTTCCGACTCCATTGAAGACAGGGAAGAAGTATACCCTTACCTTCAAGTCGGGTGAACTTCCCGAACAGTCTTTTTCTTATGACCCCAGGTCCATGAAGAGTGAGGCTGTGCACGTGAGTCATATTGGCTTCAGGCCGGACGATCCGTCAAAGGTGGCCTTCCTTTCTCTCTGGATGGGCAGCGGCGGACCGATGGATTATAAAGATAAAAAGGTGTTTTACGTAATTGATGAGAAGACTGGCAAGTCGTCATTTGAAGGCGAAGTAAAACTATCAAAATCGGCTCGCGAAAAGGATGAGGACGCCTACTACAGAAACTTTAACGGAGTGGATGTATACATAATGGATTTTAGTTCCTTGAAGGAACCGGGAATGTACAGGGTGTATGTCGAGGGGGTTGGATGTTCCTATCCATTTGAGGTTGGGGCAGGGGTGTGGTACAAGGCATTCCATACCGCTGCAAGGGGTTTTTATCACCAGCGGAGCGGTATGGAGATAGGTCCTCCGTTTACCACATATAAACGTCCCCGCAATTTCCATCCAGAAGACGGAATGAAGGTATATGCCTCGGGTTTGCGCCTTATGGATACTGAGAATGGACTGGCCCCGGAGTCCGGCGACCATTTTTCGAAGTTATTGGTAAAAAAAACATCTGTAGTGGTTCCTAATGCATGGGGGGGATACTGTGATGCCGGAGACTGGGACCGCCGGATTAATCACCTTGATGTGGGGAGATACCTGCTTGAGCTTGTTGATATGTTCCCCCCTTACTTTGAAAAAGCCAATCTTAACATTCCAAAAACCTATGCTGATCTTCCGGACATAATTAATGAGGCCTTATGGGGGATCGATTTTTTCAGAAGACTGCAGACAGCGGATGGTGGTATAAGCGGCGGTATTGAATCAGAGGCTCACCCCAGATATGGTGAGGCAAGTTGGCAGGAATCGTTGACAGTAATGGCCTATGCCCCTGATGTATGGTGCAGCTACCTGTATGCCGGTGTTGCGGCGCAGGCAGGGTATGTATTAAGAAAACGCAACCCGGGATTGTCAGGTCAGTACCTTGAGAGCGCACTTAAAGCAATGAGTTGGGCGGAAAAGGAATTGAAGGCACGCCCTTCAACCTCCTATCCTCACCAAGTGAATGATGCCCGCAATCTGGCTGCCGCCGAATTATTCCGTTTTACAGGGAAAAAAGAATGGAACGATCTTTTTATTCAGACTTCTGTATATAAAACCCCTGACATACCCCTCTATCGATTCAAAAGCCATGACCAGAGTGAGGGCGCGTGGGTTTATTACAATACGGACAAGCTCGGTATGAATGCAACCATAAAAAACAATTACAAAAGTGCACTGCGAACCGAAGCGGATACACGTATACGGGATCAACTGAAAACAGGTTTCCGGTGGAGCAAGAATCCATGGCGACCTGCCGTTGGCGGATCATTTGCTGTTCCTGACTGCCTTCACGTTATCCGTGCCTATATCATAACCAATAAAAAAGAGTATCTCCAATCAGCGGTCCTTGCATCCCAGACAGGGGCGGGGGCAAATCCGCTGAACATGAGTTATACTACAGGGGTCGGCTATAAGTATCCTCAACATGTGCTCCATATAGACTCCAGGGTTACCCGTCAGTCCCCGCCCCCGGGTTTAACGGTTGAGGGGCCTGTAGATGTAGAGCATCTGGGCGGATCAAATTCCCCGCTCCATATGTATGCAGGTCAGTTTTGCTATCCTCATGTAAGAGAATGGCCATCTATAGAGAATTATTGGGATGTTTTCTGGTATCCTATGATGTGCGAATTTACCATTCACCAGAGTATGGTGCCAACCGCGTATGTGTGGGGATATCTCGCTGCCCGGAAATAGCCACGTTTTGGTAGTTGTTAATTCATTATTACTTTTTTTGGGATCGCGCTATTCCGCTGAAGAGGAGTGAAAGTGTTTTGCTGTGGGGAAAAACATAAAAGACCAGAAAAAGGGGCCCGAAAATGCCCGCCGCAAAGGTGCATGGCACGATTAACCCTCCGCTCAGCGAAAGGGATTTAAGCAGAAAATAGAGGGGAAAAATAAAGAAGTACTGCAGCAGGTAGACAGAGAAGGAGTATTTACCGAGGGTTTCTAATGGCCTTTGGGGGAGGTATTGTGCACAGCAGAAACACGTGGATAGAACGAATGTTATACCGGACAGAGCGACAAGCAAGTGTATAATAGGTATGTCTGATTTTTTCCACAATATATATCCCCCTGTAAAAACAACCAGCGTTATAAGGGTTAACTGTTTTCTTTTCAGGAGATGAAGAAACTGTTCTTTCATGGATGAGGCCCTCATCCCCAGATAGTAGTACATTGTATAGTGCAGCACCAGACCGATTCCGAAGAGATCTATATCAGGCTGAAGGATTTGGAGCACAAAAAGGGCTGCAAACATCAAGTAGGGGTTAACCCTGTTTAAGAGTGGGGCAAAGGCTTGTATTATGATAATTGTATAAAGAAACCACAGGAAGAGGGCAGGGTTTTTTGTAGGGTAGACAAAAATATCGAGGAGCAATTCTTCGGGAATCACGGGTCGTATTGTTAATTGAGGTACAAAATATTTAAGGAATGCATAGCTTGCGCTTATGGTGATGTACGGAACAACCAGGTATACCAGGCGCATGGGGACAACCCTGGCCCATTCCCTGAATGAACTGACCTTTATCAATTTGGCTGAAAAAAAACCGGAAAGAAAAAAGAATAAAGGCATGTGGAAGGAGTATATAATGTCGAACAGGAGGGGAAAAGCCGTTTTAATCGGCTCACTGTGGCCGACAGTAACAAGAAGTATGCCGATGCCCCTTGCCACCTGCATTTCTGGAATATATAATTCTTTTGCCATTTTACGCAAACTTGTTTTTGCAACAGAATACCTTTTTTTAAATACAAATTCTACCTGAATGTAATGCGGGAATGACTATTTCGGTATATCCTTTTGGAATGGACAAATATACTACAGAGGCCTTATAATAGAATGATTCTTGTGATAAAACGGTTTTTCAGGCATCATTGAGATTTTTCTCCTAAGGAAGGTAAGGATGGACATAAAGACGCTGCAAAAGCGCTGGGATGAAATGGGGAGAGATGACCCATTATGGGCCATATTGGGGGCCCCGGACAAGAGGGGAAGGATGTGGCAGGTCGAGAAGTTTTTCAAGACGGGTGTCGAGCAGATTAACGAAGTAATGCATAACATCACTCTCCTGGAACACCCCTTCCGCAAAGGGAAAGCCCTTGATTTTGGGTGCGGCGTAGGGAGGCTGACGCAACCCCTTGCCGACTATTTTGATGAAGTTCATGGTATAGACATTGCTCCATCGATGATTGAATTAGCAAATGCATATAACCGTTTCCCGGATAAATGCTCATATCATCTGAACAACACCGATGACCTGCGTAAATTCGATAACGGTTTTTTCGATTTTATTTACAGCTATATTACCCTTCAGCATATTGCACCCCAATATACAGTACATTATATTAAGGAATTTTTGAGGGTGCTTGCCCCTGATGGACTGCTTTTATTTCAGTTGCCAAGCGAATCCCGTACTCTGTTAGGTAAATTAAAGCCCTATATCAGACCTCTGGTGCCCTCTGCGGTGCTTCGATTGTCCCGCAGGATTAGATATGGGTATGAAATCAAGATGGAGATGTACGGGATAAATAAAAACAAGGTGATCGGGCTGATTGAAGAAAGTAGGGGCAAAATTATAAAAATAGAAATAGACAGGGACACTGATGCAAAATGGAACGGATTTATTTATTATATTGCAAAGAATGGATAAGTGTTTAAATTGTATTGACTTTAAAGGGTTCTTACAGTAATTTTTTGGAATATGTACAACAACATTTTCCAGATAAATGGGTGAGCGGGAGTCTAATGATGAAGATAGCAATATTGGGAACTCGCGGTATCCCTGCATGCTATGGGGGGTTTGAGACCTTTGCCGAGGAATTGAGTATCCGATTGGTCGAGAGAGGCCATGAGGTTACGGTATACGGAAGATCAAACATTATACGCTATCCGGAAAAGGTTTATAAAGGCGTTCATCTTGTAATTCTTCCTACAATAAGCCATAAATACTTCGATACGGTTGTTCACACATTCATCTCTTTTATCCATTCCCTCTTTAAAGATTTTGAAATAATACTCCTCTGCAATGCAGCCAATAGTATGTTTTCCTTTATACCCCGTCTTACCGGGAAAAAGGTTATTATTAATGTAGACGGAATAGAGAGGATGCGGGCCAAATGGAATGCCCTCGGAAAGCTATGGTACAGGGTTGGAGAGGTATGCGCCTGTATTTTTCCCAATGTCGCCATATCTGATGCAAAGGTGATAGAGGAGTATTACAGGAAGACGTACGGAAAAAAGACGGTTTTTATCCCTTACGGCGCCCAGACCGAAAGGGTTTTGAGTACCGGAACGCTCGATAGGTTCGGCCTTAAACCGCAAGACTACTTTCTCTATGTGAGCAGGCTGGAGCCTGAAAATAACGCCCATCTTGTGATTAAGGCCTTTGAAAAGATAAAGACCGACAAGAACCTTGTGATTGTTGGCGATGCGCCTTATAGTGAAGAATATATCAGGCAGATTAAAAACACAAAGGACCCGAGGATTATTTTTACGGGGTTTGTCTTCGGTGAAGGGTACAAGGAGTTTCAGTCTCATGCGTACTGTTATATCCATGCAACCTCGGTGGGAGGTACCCATCCTGCCCTAATAGAATCTATGGGGTTCGGCAATTGCGTTATAGTTAACGGGACCCCTGAAAACAGGGAGGTTGTAAGGGATGCGGCGATTATATTTGATGAAAACAGTGAGAGCAGCCTCCAGGAAAAGCTTGAAATGGTTATCGACAGACATGCCCTGGTTGAGGAGTTCCGTAAAAAGGCAAGGCGTATGATTGAGGAGAATTATACATGGGAAAAGGTTACAGGAGACTATGAAAACCTCTTCAGGCGATGCCTTGATAAGAGAAGTTAGGTGACTGTAAGGTATTTATGATAAGGGAACAGGAAAGATACTTTTCACCTATTATCTATTTTTTTGATTGCATAGCCATACTGTTTTCCTATAGGTTCGGTATATTTCTCTATATGAAGGCCATTGAGGTGCTTAATCCCTACCTCGATAAAATAGGGTTTTCTATCACCTTTTCCTTTTACTGGGATAGATATCTCCTTGCGCTACCCTTTTTTTTCATGGTCTTCGTGTTCTTCTACCAGTTCTGGTATGGTCTTCGTGTTCTGCAATTAAAGAAAATCAAGACCATGATGATACAGGTTGCTATCCCCTGTTTCCTCACGGGATTAATCTTTGTGGTATTTACAGTGATCAATCCTTCAAACAGGCAGGATGTCTGGTTTGTTCTGATCTTTATCCTCTTTTCCTGGATGCTGCTTCTCCTGAACCGGTTCTGCATTCTTGTTTATCTCAGGCATGAACAGAAAAAAGGTAATTTTATTAAGAGTATTCTCATAGTCGGGACGGGCGCACGAGCCCGGAAGGCGGTAAAGGTTTTTGATAATAACCCCGGATGGGGAATCAGAATTATCGGTTTCCTGACGAATGATCAGGACGAAATCGTGAAAGAGGTCTCAGGGTATAAGATCGTGGGCCTGGTGGATGATTTGCCCCGTATTCTTGAGGATAACGTTGTGGACATGATATTTTTTGCAGGCGGAACGGATAGTACGACCCAGATACGCAACCTTGCCAACAGATGCGAGATGGTGGGTATTGATTTTGTCCTCGATGTATCAACCCTTCTTGCTAAGACCATAGGGGTTTCCACGGCACCTATGGACGGCATGTCAACAATCCTCTTCAGGCCTCTGCCCTACAGCCCTGAAAAGCTTTTCCTGAAGCGAACCATTGATCTCGCTGTCTCTATAGTCCTGATTATCCTGTGCATACCCTTCTGGATTCTCATACCCATACTGATCAGGAGGGATTCTCCCGGCCCTTCCTTTTATGTACAGGAGAGGATAGGCAAGCATGGCAGGCCCTTTCCAATGTACAAATTTCGTACCATGGTCATGAATGCAGATAAAATACTGGAAAAATTTATGCATCTCAATGAAATGGACGGACCTGTATTTAAGATCAAGGAAGATCCGCGTCTTACCCGTATCGGCAAGTTTTTGCGGAGAACAAGCCTTGACGAACTGCCCCAGCTATTCAATGTTTTTAGGGGTAATATGAGTTTAGTAGGGCCAAGACCGCCCATTATGAAAGAGGTGCTCCAATACCGTCCCTGGCAGAGAAAAAGACTCTCTGTTACTCAGGGGGTTACATGCCTCTGGCAGGTAACGGGCAGGAATGAGATTAAATTTGATGAATGGATGAAGCTAGATCTTCAGTATATAGAGAACTGGTCGCTGACCCTCGATTTCAAGATACTCCTGATGACCGTAACTGCTGTAATTTCAAGAAAAGGGGCGCTTTAGTGACTCGAAGTTTCACAGGGGGAGAAAATGAGCTTTTTTAAAAGTGTGTTTACCTTTGGCAAGAATGAGTGTTATGAAGAGGCTATAGGTTTATATAACAGGCATCAATATAAAGAGGCAATTGAGAGGTTTGAGGAGATTTTAAAACGAAAAACCTCCACTACAAGCCTTCACTATAATCTATCCCGCGTCTATCTGAGTCAGGCCCACCGTAATCTGGGGATTATCTCCTTTGCAATGGGGAGTTTTTCCATTGCCCTTGAGGAGTTTCAAAAGGCATTACAATTCAACCCCGATTATGTTGAACTCAACCATTTTATCGGTGTATGTCAGAATAACCTCGGGGATTTCGAAGGAGCCATAAGGAGCTTTAATACCCTGCTTGAAGTGGAGCCCGCCAATCTTCCTACAAGGCTGAAGCTTGGGGTTGCCTTTCACAATCTCAAAATGTGGGGCAAGGTGATTGCCCTGTACCAGAGAATTCTGAAGGCCAACCCTCAATATGCGGATATCCATTACCGCCTTGGTCTTGCCTATCTGGGGCAGGGCTCCATGAATGAGGCCATCGGCGCCTTCCAGAATGCCCTCAAGATAAACTCCAACTATCTCCAGGCCCGGGTGAAAATGGCTCTTACCCATGCGTACCTTGGGAAATATGAAGAGGCGCTGAGTGACCTGACCGTTATCGGGGGGAAATTTCCCGATTATGCAGATGTGCAGTACCATCTGGGTATTATATATGCGGGATGCAATAAACCGGAAGAAGCGATTATCCATTTTAAGCGTTCCACGGAGATCAACCCCTCATATAAAAATGCAAAGGCAAAACTGGGATTTCTCTATTGCCATCTCGGGAGAATAGACGATGGCATCAAAGAGCTTGAAGGTGCAAGCAGCATTGATCCGCAGGACGAGGATCTCAGGATGACTATTGGCGTCCTGAAGGATGTGAGTGCAACATCAGTAGTTTCAGAGGTCCTATTTTCAGATATATTGAATAATATTATCGGTGGAGAAAAACAGATTGCCCAGACAATGCAGGAGTTTGTCAAACATATTGAAATAGGTCCTGATGTTTCAGAGGTTGTCTCAATCATTATGAGTGTCTCCGAAGAAGACAGTTCTCTATGTGAAGCCCTCATCCCGCTGGTTAAAGAGTATGTTGCCCAGCATCCCGAGTATCCTGATCTCCATGACAGTCTTGGTACTTTATACCTCAGGCTTAACCGCCTTGAAGATGCTGCCCTCTCTTTTAATGAGGCAGTACGGTTAAATCCAGGTTATATGAGTGTTCGTTTCAACCTGTTTTATACCCTGAAGGCCTTGGGCAGATTTGAGGATGCCTTAACGCACGGGGAATTCATCTTTGGGAAAAACATGCCATACCCTGATTTTTATTGTGCCATGGGCGAGGTGCATCTGGCCCTCTCGATGTTTGATGAGGCAGTAAGAAGCGTACAGAAGACCCTCGATATGAATCCGCAGTATGGGAAGGCACATTTCCTGCTGTCCCAGATATACGAAAAACAAGGTAAAACCCGTCAGGCCCTTGAGGAGCTTGAAAAATGCGCGGAGTGTAAACCGCCCAAGGAACTTCAGGTTATGATCAGGGAGGCCTTGGACCGCCTCCAGGCTCCGGGCTGATCTTTCCGTAAGAAGGTTCTTTTACCCATCCCCATGCCCCACCTTTCACCCCTCTCTAATATGCCCCTGTCTTTATCGATTTGATTATGATGACGTAAAAAGCATTGAAGGCTTAAGTTGGCTCAATCATAGCCGATAATCGTGATAAGGGGCTTTCGGATTCTACAGAAGAGATATCCGCTGGCGTGAAGTTGCGTCAGGGATAATTAATTGGGAGCAGGATTTTATCATTAAAAGAAATAGGGAGGGTATGTGATGAAATTTTTTGATGATTTGAGTTTAACTCAGAAGCTGATGGTGGCACCTTGCATATCTGTGCTGTTTTTAGTGGCCATCGGGACTGTTGTATATTCAGGATATCCTGCGGTGGTATCTTTTTCAATAATTGTCTTAGCAGCAGTTATTTCCCTGTCTGCAAGTATTATAATGTCTAAAAAGATTACTGCAGCAATAAAAAGGACTGTTGAGACTGTCGGACAGGTCGCAAAGGGCGATCTTACCCGACAGATCGATATAAAGTCTCATGATGAGATCGGAGCGATGGGCAGCCAGCTTAATACCTTTGTTGATAATCTCCGCAGGATAATGGTTCATGTGGCCGAGGATAGCGATGAAATCACTTCTGCTTCAGGCAAAATGCAGATGATTATAGAACAGATGGTGACTGCATTTGAGCAGATAGCTGTCCAGATTAATTCGATTGCAGTTGCTTCAGAGGAACTTTCATCCACCTCTTCGGAGATTGTGCGGAACTGTACCATTGCAGCTGAAAACTCAAAGCACTCGAACGAGGCCATTAAGAAAGGGGGTATTATTATTGACGAAACAGTTGCAGTGATGAACGTTATTGCCGAGAATGTGACGAGCTTGGCCGGTTTTGTGAAAACCCTTGGCGCGAGGTCTGATCAGGTCGGGCAGGTAGTGCGATTTATAAACGATATTGCTGAACAGACTAATCTTCTTGCCTTAAATGCTGCAATAGAAGCCGCCCGAGCAGGTGAACACGGCAGGGGTTTTGCTGTTGTTGCCGACGAGGTGCGCAAGCTTGCAGAGAGGACAACAGGGGCAACTATGGAGATCTCAAAAACAATCGATGCCATGCAAACTGAAACAAAGAGTATTGTGAATTCAATTGAAGAAAGCGTTAAAGAAGTGGAGACCGGCACGGAAAAGGCCCGCAGGTCAAAGGAATTTCTTGAGAGCATTTCCGGCAGGATCGACACAGTGAATACGCAGATAAGCCAGATAGTTGTTGCGGTTGAGCAGGAAAGCGCCACCACGGGTCAGACATCAGAAAATATTCAACAGGTTTCTGCAGTTATGAGTGAAACGTCTAAAACAATACACAACGCTGCTCCTGCTGCCATGAAGGTTGCAAAGGTTGCAGAAGCGTTAGAACAAATGATTAAGCAGTTTACGCTGAAATGAATAATTCCAATTCTAACTCAAAGCCCTACCTTCGTTGCCTTCCGGGTACCCACGAAGTGGGTGTTGTTCCTCGATGTACTGTTAAAGTACACCCCGTCGCCTCTTCCTTGTCGCCTTGATATCATCTATGATTTATAATTGGAATAATGAGGTAATTAATGTAGGGGGCGGTTATTTTCGGACAACCGGCAAGTCGTTCGCGATCCATCTTTTGATGCCGCCGATAACGTGGTAGGCTTCCTTAAAACCGAGGCGTTTCATGATATCGAAGGTGTCTCCGCTCCTGCGCCCTGTTCTGCAATAGACCACATATGTTTTGTTCTTATCCAGCTTGTCCAGTTCCTGCTGAAAGTTATCCAGATAGTAATCTAAATTTACTGCCCCATCTATCCGCACTTCTTTAAACTCATCAGGTGTCCGGACATCAAGGATAACAAAATCAGGATTATTCCTGCTCTTTTTTATCAGGGCAAAGGCTTCAGCAGGGTCAACATCCTTCTGAATGCCTGCCTTTCCAACAGGCTTTATATGACCAGCCTTTTGTTGGGTGCATGCACTTACAAGAAAAAGCAGTAAAAAAAAGGAGATAACAAGGACTGCATACCCTTTTCTTTTGTATTGGAGACAATAAAAGTGCTTCATTGCCTTGTGCTCCCTCCCTCCCAGTGTATTGAACGGACAGAGAAGCTTCCCGATCAATTGCTCCTGCTGTTTAAGGATACTGGGGTACCCTTGCAAGCCCGGCACGCTCATCGATGCCCAGGGCGATGTTCATATTCTGTATTGCCTGACCCGATGCCCCTTTGACCAGGTTATCAATGGCGGAAATAAGCACGATCCTCCCGTCGTCAAAGGCCTTCATGCCGATATCGCAGTAGTTTGAAAATCTTGTAAATCGCGTATCAGGGTAGGCGCCCTCATCCATTACCCTGATAAAAGGCTCGTCTTTATAGGTCTCTTCATAGAGGTCTTTTATTGTCCTTGTAGCAGCAGGATTTCTCAGTCTTCCATATATGGTAGTGAGTATGCCCCGGTTCATGGGAAGCAGGTGAGGGACGAATGCGACCTTCATGTGGGAATATTTGTGAACCTCTTTCTGTATCTCCGGTTCGTGGCGATGAACACCAACGCCGTAAGGTCTGAACCCCTCAGATACCTCGCAGAATAGGCTCCCCAGCTTTGCTTCTCTCCCAGCGCCACTAACCCCTGATTTGGAATCAATGAAGAGATCGCCATGAAGCAGATGTTCTTTCAGGAGGGGGTAGAGTGCGAGAATTGCAGAAGTGGGATAACACCCCGGGTTTCCGATAAGCTTTGCATGCCTTATTTTATCCCGGTAGAGCTCAGGAAGGCCATACACAAGATGAGGTATCAATTCCTGTGCGGTGTGGGGGATGTAGGCGCCCTCATAGATCTCCACGTCCTCAAACCTGAAATCAGCACTCAGATCGATGACTGTAGCATGGTTATCAAAAACCGTCTTTGCCGTCTCCATTGATTTTCCATGGGGGAGGCAGAGGAAATAGACATCGCACTTACCTCGGTGATCTTCGTCGGTGGGATCAAGGCGTTTTTCAAAAATACCCTTCAGGAGAGGGAAGACCTCAGAGATCTTCCTGCCCTTATAGGTATTCGAAGTGATAAGCGTAATGTTGATCTGTGGATGAGATGCAAGCGCTGATATAAGCCCAAGCCCTGTATAACCAGTGGCTCCTATGATGCCTGCATTCCACATTAAGGATTATCTCTTGGAGAACTGGAAACTTGCCCGTGCCCCTTTTTTGCCGTATTTCTTTCTTTCTTTGGATCGTGGATCCCTTGTAATGAGCCCCTGTTTCTTGAGGGTTACCCTCAAGTTTGCGTTGAACTCAAGAAGGGCCTTTGCAATCCCGTGGCCTAATGCCCATGCCTGTGCAGGAATGCCGCCACCGTAAATATTGGCTACTACATCAAATTTTGCAAGATGGCCGGTGAGGAGAAAGGGTTTGTTCACCATGGTTCTCAATTCTTCAAGGGGAAAATACTGGTCGATTGTTCTATCGTTGATCGTATAATTTCCTGTACCCTGTTTTATCCAAACGCGCGCTACGGCAGTCTTTCTTTTTCCCGTTGCATAGTATCTTTTATCAGGCACCTTCTATCTCCTTTATTCTAATACTTTCGGCATCTGGGCCTTATGAGGATGTTCTTTGCCCCGGTATACCTTCAATTTCTTTAACATATGCCTTCCAAGGATATTTTTTGGAAGCATTCCCCGCACTGCAAGCATAATAAGATCCTCAGGCTTCTTGCTGAGAAGGGTTCGTGCATTTATAACCCGCAAGCCCCCTTGATATCCGCTATAATTCGCATAGTCTTTCTGATCCAGTTTTCTTCCTGTAAGTTTCACTTTTTCCGCATTAACCACAACGATAAAATCGCCCATGTCCATATGAGGTGTAAATACAGGCTTATTCTTCCCTCTCAGGATTACGGCTAATTTTGCAGCAAGTCTTCCAAGGGTAGCCCCCTCTGCATCAACCAGGTACCACTCTTTTTTTGCAATATCTTCAGCTTTTGGAAAATAGGTTTTCATCTTTTCACCCTCAAAAAATTTGTCTAACTTAATACATTTTGAGGGGTTAAGTCAAGGAAAACTTTTTTTTGGCAATAGTCAAAGGCGACAAAAAATATCTCAATAGCTACGCATATTCTGTTACAATGAGGAGATAATTATGGACAGATTTCTTCCTGCAGCAAACGATGAAATAGGCACAAAGGGCCGGGATATCCTGGATGTGATCATTGTTACAGGCGATGCCTATGTAGATCATCCATCCTTCGGGGCTGCCGTCATAGGAAGGGTGATCGAGTCCGCAGGCTTCAGTGTTGGGATTATTGCTCAGCCGGACTGGAGGTCAGTTGACGATTTTACCCGCCTGGGAAAACCCCGCCTTTTCTTCGGGGTTACTGCAGGGAACCTCGATTCCATGGTGGCCAACTATTCGGCCCGCAAGAAGCCAAGGAGAAAGGACAGTTATTCGCCGGGGGGCAGACCGGGTCTTCGCCCTGACCGGACTTCCATTGTCTATTCGAACCGTATCAGAGAGGCCTTCGGGGATATATGCATTGTGCTCGGGGGTATTGAGGCAAGCCTCCGGAGATTTGCCCATTACGACTGGTGGGACAATAAGGTAAGACGTTCCCTTCTCCTTGATACAAGGGCTGATATCCTTGTATATGGTATGGGTGAGGGGCAGGTTGTTGAGATTGCCGGTCGACTTGACCAAGGCGCTGATCTTATGGGGATACGGGGAACAGCAATAGTAGGGAAGGAAATTCCCTCTCCGGGAGATTCGATAGAAATCCCATCCTGTGAAGAGGTCCTTGGAGATAAGGACAGGTTCAACGAGGCTTTCAGACTGATCTATACAAATCAGAACCCTTTAAAGGGGAAGACCCTTTTTCAGGGACACGGCAATCGTTATGTGATCCAGTTTCCTCCCCCATTGCCCCTTTCCGGAGATGAACTGGACCGCATCTATCAGCTCCCCTATGCAAGGGCCTGTCACCCGGCCTATGAGAAGGAGGGCGGTATTCCCGGTTTTGAGACCGTGAGATATTCTGTTATCTCCCACAGGGGGTGCTGCGGTTCGTGCAGCTTCTGCTCCCTGTCTATGCATCAGGGAAGGATAGTCCAGTCACGAAGCGCTGAATCGATCCTAAAGGAAGTCAGGATGGTCTCCGGGTTGAAAGACTTCAGGGGAACAATTACCGATGTGGGAGGGCCTACGGCGAATCTCTACAAGGCGCGGTGTTCCCTCTGGGACAAAGGGGATTTTTGCGAGACCCGTGACTGTCTCTTCCCCGAAAAATGCACGAGACTTCTGCTGGGATACAGGGAAGGCATGGGATTGTACAAGACTATCCGTGCCCTGCCGCGGGTAAAGCATATGTTTATTGAGAGCGGAATTCGATATGATCTCCTTGTTGACGACGACTCGACCCCATATTTTGAATATATATGCGAGCATCATATCAGCGGTCAGATGAAGGTTGCCCCGGAGCATTCCGTGAGCCATGTGCTCCGTATCATGAATAAACCAGATTTCAGGGTCTATGAAAGGTTTGTAAAGAAATTCAAGGAGATACAGAAGCGGATAAAGAAGGATCAGTATCTGGTGAATTACTTTATCAGCGCCCATCCCGGCGCGGGTCTTGAAGACGAAGAAACACTTTCCTCCTATCTGAAACAGCGGAGAATGCACCCCGAACAGGTGCAGGATTATACCCCTTTGCCCCTTACCCTTGCAGGATGCATCTATTATACGGAAAAGCATCCCTTTACAGGAGAAAAGGTGTATGTTGCGAAATCTTTACAGGATCGTAAAATGCACAGGGCTCTAATCCAGTATGGAAATCCGGATAATAGAAGATTGATTCAAAGAGCCGCGCCATTATTAAAGAAAGGCGGTCCCAGGTAGCTGGTGTCCGAACAATTTTGTTGACATTCGTCGCTTTCCCGGTGTAATACTGTTCCTTATGAAAAACTGCGGAAAGGTCAAAAAAACTTTCATCGTCTTTGTCGTGATTATTGCATTTACCCTCGTCACCTTTTCAATGATCGAGGCATTCAACAATGAAAACAGCAAGGGAAATGAAATTATCAAGGAAAAGATAGTCCAGTACCTCAAGTCGAAAAAGGTGAGAGCCAGCGATGAAAGGCTGAAGACTATTGCAAATAGTGTATACGAAGAGGCCCAGGATTATGACGTAGATTACAGACTTGTTCTCGCAGTCATAAAAGTGGAGAGCAACTTCAGAAACGAAGCAGTCTCTAAAATGGGTGCCCGGGGCCTGCTCCAGATAAAACCGTCGCTCGCACGGCACATATTCAAGGATACCGGTATTGCAGTGAAAGAGACAAAGACACTCCATGAGCCCGAAAAGAATATAAAGATCGGCGTAAACCATATTTCCAGCCTTATTGAAAAGTTCGAAAATCTGAATACTGCCCTTCATGCATATAACGTGGGGTCAGAAAGAATAAAACATAAGGTATCAAAAGAATACTCACCGAACACGCCTTTCACGAAAAAGGTGTTTTACGAATACAGTCAGCTGCGCCTTGTGCTCCCTGATCCCACTGATCCCGACGAAGATTAACTCCATTTTTTAAACCTCAGCGGTTAATATGATTAATATCGATAAGTTGTTGTCGGTCTGGATATTTCGTTCCTGAAATCTGCTATAATAGTATTACTGTTGGGATGATGTACGAGGGATCACTATTTATTATATTTGCAGTCCAAGAGTCAAAGAGGTTAATGAAAGTGTCATTATATGCGATAACTAATGAGAGAGGCGGGTGCATGTCGCTCACAGGAGGTTTTGTATGAAGATAACCCACGATGATGCAATAAGGGATGTAGCGGCACGGAAAATCACAACGGATCAGACGAAGCAAGCGGGCAGTTTTGATGCAATCCTCAATAAAGTGATAGAGGAAAATAAGGCCTCCCAGAGAATGCCGATACCGCATACATCTGCAATAAGCGGGCCGTCCTTTATTGATACTGCATCGCTTCTTTCTGTCGACAAACCCCGTATAGTCAATGGTGCTGAACGTTTACTCAATATGCTCGAAGAATTTCAGATGAAACTTGCGGACGCGCATGTCCCCCTCAGCGATATCTCCCCGATTATGGAGCGGATAAACCAGGAAAAAGACCTCCTCCTTCCCTTTCTTGACTCCCTTCCGGAAGCAGACCCACTTAGAGATGTGCTCAACAGGACCCTCATTACCTGTTCAGTGGAAATGGGGAAGTTTGAGCGGGGCGACTACCTGTAATTAGACGAATATCTTTCCCGGATTAAGGATGTTGTTGGGATCAAAGAGCTGCTTTATTTTCTTTAAGGTTGCAATAAGCTCTGCTGAGAGTTCCATATCGATATAAGGCGCCTTGGAGGTCCCTATGCCGTGCTCGCCCGATAGGGTGCCGCCGAGCCTTAAGGCCTCGGTAAAAATCTCTTTTACTGCCTTTTCGGCCTTTTCCCTCTCATCAGGGGTATCATGAATCATAATATTCACATGGAAATTGCCGTCACCGGCATGGCCAAAACTGAGGATCGGGATACCCAGCCTTTTTGACATCCCTTCAAGGGCATGGATCAATGCCGGTATATTAGAGCGGGGCACCACTACATCCTCTGCGATCTTCAGGGGGGCCAGGTTATAAAGGGCCTGCGAAAGGGTGCGCCGTGCAAGCCACAGCTTATCCGCCTCTTGCGGGTCCTGGGTTAATCGGCAGTCTGCCGCCTTATGTTCAATCATAATCTTTTGTACTTTCTCTGCCTGAGAGGCAATAGACTCCTTGTCACCATCTACCTCTATAAGGAGGAGTCCGCCGATCTCAGGGGGAATGCCCATGGGGTTTGCCTGTTCGCTGCATCGGATCGATGCCTTGTCCATAAACTCTATAGTCGAAGGTACGATGCGTGCTGCAATAGTAGCGGAAACCGCCTCGGCAGCATCATCCACCTCTTTGAAAAGGGCGAGGATGGTTGCCCTTGCTTCAGGGAGGGGGATAAGCTTTAAGGTGATTTCCGTGACAATTCCGAGGGTTCCTTCACTCCCTACGAAGAGTCGCGCAAGGTCATAACCGACGACCCCCTTCATGGTTTTTACCCCTGGTCTGATAATTTCCCCTGTGGGCAGGACCACCTCAAGGCCCAGCACATAATCCCGTGTGACGCCGTACTTGAGTGAATTGGGCCCGCCGGCACACTCTGCAATATTTCCCCCTATACTTGAATACTTATAGGAAGCAGGGTCAGGGGGATACATAAGCCCGTATTTGGCCACCTCTTCCTGGAGGGCAAAGGTTACAACACCTGGTTCTACCACAGCGATCAGGTTTTTCGGATCAATTTCAAGGATGCGGCTCATCCTTGTAAAGGATAGGACTACCCCTCCTGACAGGGGAATGGAGCCCCCGGTGAGGCCTGTGCCTGAGCCCCTCGGGATCACAGGGAAATTCTGCCGGTTAGCCAGAATAAGTATCCGGGATACCTCCCCGGCTGAGGCAGGGAAGACCACCAGGTCAGGAATTGCCCCGTCTGTCCTCGCGTCATAGGAATAACACTTCCGCTCCTCTATTGATGCGCGGATATTCTCCTGCCCGACAATGTCAACTATTTCTTTAATAACCTTTGTATCCATCTATGCCTCTCTTTATAAGCCCTCTCCGCTTATAGATACTATTATAAAAACCTTGTGAAATCAATGGAGAATTATGATCCGCATCCTGTACCGGGTAAAACTCAGACTAAGTAAGGCGAGTGCAGTATTTGAGGTACAGACGGTCATATTTCTTAAGTTCAGTCTTTATCGTCCGATCATATAGCATGGGGTATGGGTATGGCGGGTCCGGGGTTTCGGCACTATAAGGGTTTAACCTCAAGGCTAAGGCAGGCGGAAAGATGTGGCAGGGGAGGGACATATGGTAGAAAATCGGCTTTGTGCGCCAGACGAAAACAAAGTAGGCCATTATGGTAGCCCCAAAGGTTTCTATCCCGGAATTATGGAGATGAAGATGACCGGGTTTTCAGGGGGATATAGTGATGATGAGGGTGTGACGCATAAAGGAAACATGTCTGGATGGCACACAGCCTTTTCAATATTTCAGGATCCAGGTTTTGCGGAGATTTACGCTGACCACTACCGGCTTGCTGTCCTGGATTTTGATGGACTCGTTGTCATGGTGAGGCGGATACCGCTCATAGGCTGTCTCGGTGGTCTTCTCGGTGGACCTGAGGAGCATGGACCCTTTGAATCGTGGTGGCAAGAGGTCCGGTCCCTCGGGTGTTCCTATCTTTGCATTCATACGAATGTACACGCTGCCCCCCTTGATGCCCATCTTGTCTCGCCCGCAGACGACTGCAACTTCGTGATTGACTTGAGGAATGGGGAAGAGCAGGTCCTGAAGAATTTCCACCGGACATTGCACCAGAATATCAGGAGGGCTCTGGAGATGTCTATCAGTGACCGTATGGTTGAAGACGATGAAACGCTCAGAGCATTATATAAGGTTTTTCAACGGATATCCCGCGGGGGGACATTGTTTGAGATTCCACCCTTTGCGCTTTTGCGGGATCTCTTGCATTCCCCCTACGGCGAAGCCCTCGTTGTAGAGTATGACGGTCAGATTGTAGGGGGTCTTTTTCTCCTTCGTGTGTCTAATGTGGTCTACGCATGGCACGGGGGACCTGACCCCGAAATGCGTCATCTCAATGTGGGGGCGCTTCTCCACTATCGTGCGATGCAATGGGGAATCTCAAAGGGGTTTTCATTTTACGACCTTGGTCAGCAAAGCTTGTCAGAGAACCCGGGTCTTACCCGTTTTAAAATGCATTTCGGCCCTCTCCTTAAGCCTTCATTTCAATATATGGTTCCTCAGTCGAAGATTAAGGGTTTGGCGGTCAAGGCCCTTGCCTCCCTTTTCGCAAAGACCCCAAGAGGAAGGGCTATGATACCGGGGTGCCGCTCCCCACGGGCCGGTTAATGTTTTCATATTCCATAATTATAGTCCTCCGCCGTCTCTATTTGTCCTCTGCCAACCGCCGCCGAGTGATTTAATCAGGGACACAACGGCCACCAGTTGCTGGCCACGCAGGCGCATGGCGGACCGCTCTATTCCGAGCGAGGTATTCTCGGCCGTTGCCACGTCAAGATACGTCACAAGGCCTGCCTCATAACGATTGTTGGCGATTTCCAGTTGTTTGCGTCCAGCCTTCGACGCTGCTGCCAGCTTATCATATTGGTTGACCAGAAGATACTCAGCCGCAAGATTGTTTTCCACGTCCGCAAAAGCGGTGAGCACGGTTTGGCGATAGCGGGCGACCGATTCCTCATATGCAGCCTTCGCCTGGTTTAGGCCCGCGACAAGCTGGCCACCCTGAAACAGTGGCAGTGTCAGGGGGCAAACGGTCTTTTTAAATTGAGCCATTTTCGGTCGTGAAAAGTGAGCCACTTGGTCCTCATACCTGACTTACCTCTCTCTCCTCCTTTTCCATCTTCCCCCGAAGTCTGTAGCTGGGGCCCTTAATATTGACAACCACACTGTGGTGCAGCAGGCGGTCCAAGACTGCTGTCACAATGATCGGGTCCTGGAACAGTTCGGTCCAGTCGGAGAAGGCCTTATTGGACGTGATGATGGTGCTGGCCTTCTCATACCTGTTGGCAATGAACCGGAAGAAGAGATTGCACTCCCCCCTGTCTATCGGTGTATAGCCCACCTCGTCAACGATAACCAATGCCGATTTGTTGTAGCCCCTGGCCCTGCCTTTCCGTCCGGCCTCGTGGTCTTTTTTTAGTTTTCCGATCAAATCTTCCATGGTGGTGAAGTAGATGCTCATACCTGCCTGGCAGGCTTTCAGCATAAGCGATACAGCCAGGTGGGTCTTCCCGGTGCCAGGAGGTCCCAGGAAAATTACATTACCCCTCTGGCGGATAAAGGTCAGATCAAAAAGAGACATCACCTTCTGGCGATCCAGATTGGGCTGGAAGGCAAAATCAAACTCCTCAATGCCCTTGACAAAGGGAAGTCCCGATATCTTCACTGATGTTTCCACACGGCGCTGCTCCCTGCACGCAACCTCTTCTTCCAGGAGTTCATCAAAGATGACGAGAGAGCTCTTTTCCTCTGACGCCCTCATTACCATTTCCAGGATATCTCCGATCCGGCGAAGTTTGAGTCGCGCCAGGTTGGCTCTCACACGGTCAATGACCAGGGTATTGCTCATATCCCCACCTCCGCAATCCGGTCATACATAGAGGGCGGCCTGACTTCAACGTCCATGGAATACGGGGGTTTGAGGGGACTGATCGTGCATTTAGCCCTGCCTTTGGCATGTCCGCTCTGACCATACTTACGCCTGTTCATTTCACGATCCTTCTTCAATGCTTCGTAGAATCTTTTGTCCTGAATAAGATGTCCCTTTCCCTCGGGGATCTCATAGGTCACCACCAGACAATCATTGTCGAAGACTCTCATTTCTTTGTCCTTGACGCGCAGGACAAGATGTTTCCCTACGAGAGCATGGGGAACAACATAACTGTTGCCTTCGAAACGAACGGTGCAGTCCTTGCAGACTTTCCGATAGATCCGGTAAGAGGTGTCAAAAGTCCAGACGGGCATCTTGTGCAGGTGAGGCTGCTCACGCTCAAATCGTTGCGACACCACTTCGTGGGTTGTGCCGTGAACCCGTTCATCCTTGAGGTTGAGCCACTGAAGAAGATCTCTGTTGGCTGTTTCACGGCAGATGAACCCGTACCCCCTCCAGAAGCCTTCGCGGATGAAGTGGTAGGGTCTCTCAACCTTGCCTTTCACCCAGGCGGCATAAGGGGGAGCAACAACCGGTTTAAATCTGTAGTGGAGTGCAAAACCCATGAGAGTATCGTTGAACTTGTTTTTACCGGCTATCTTTCCAATAAATACGTTCTTCATCCGATCGTAGAGTATTTCTTCCGGTACTCCGCCGAAGTAATCGAAGGCATGGAGATGGCAATCAAGAAAAGTCGGCAGATCACACCGGTCGATGAGTTCCGAATAGATCTTCCGGGAATAGCCGAGGATCATCGAGAAGAGGTAGAGCTTCCTGATAGTGCCGTCGGCATTTTCAATCTGGAACTCTCCAAAATCAGCCTGCGCCTGAAAACCAGGTTCCGTTTCAAAGCGCATATAGGCAACCCGCTGGCGACCTTCCTTGATCTCATGTACAGCCCTCTTCACGATCTCGTAGCTCCCGACAAAACCCATAGGGCGAAGCCGGTCGTATATCCATGTGGCTTTGTATTCCATGTCTTCGTTAAGCCACGCAAGAATGTTGCCCTTAAAGGGGTCAAGCATACTTTTTCTGTCTAACTTGCCCGGATCAGGCTCAAGAAGGATGTCCTTATTCTCGATGTACTTCTTCACGGTATTTCTGCTGATGCCCAGCTTCCTTGCTATCTCCCTCTGGCTTAATCCCTTTCTTTCCAGTAATAGTATATCCAAAATGGTCTCCTTTTTTTCAAATGTTCCACCTCTCGCATGCTGTGATAAAAGTCATAGCATATCCTTTTTTCTCAGCAACACCAGCTTGAAAGTGGCTCACTTCCTAACGACCATTATTGGCTCAGTTTATCACGACCGGAGACAGCTGTCAACGGCACAAAGGGCTATGTCAAGCCAAAGTAGAAATGTCCGGTTTTTACCAAAGTAGAAATGTCCGGTTTGATCTTTGCTTTTTCTTTCTGCTTCATTGTTCACTTCCTTGTCTC
>PNOM01000015.1 GCA_013824835.1 Syntrophus sp. (in: bacteria)
CCGATAAGGGAAAAGGCAAAAGGATGAATGAAGGCAGGGAAGACGCCTGCCGCGTGTCCGGTCCAGCTTGTCTCAATGGCGGGAACGAGGTCGCTCAACTGTCTCTGAAAATAGGGAATCCCTTTCTTGCGACAAAAAAGGTAAAAAGCAAGGCCAGCCATTAAACTGAAGAGGCCTATACATATACAGGCGTATTGTCTATGAATATATGAAATGTATTTCAAGGTGATATGCACCCTCCCTGCTGAATCTGCCTCGCCCGCAAAAGTTTAAGATAAACCCTGGAACGGAACATGTCAATCAATAGATTCCTCGAAGCTCTGCTTCGGGGTAACCATATTCCCTCGCCCCTCGCGGGAGAGGGTAGAGCCTGCCCCGTACTTGATACGGGGGTGAGGGGGCGTAATCATGTTCCTCATTCCGCTGATACCTCGCAGCTCTGCTGCGGGGCAGTTGATTGAAAAGGGGTGTCAAGCCAAACTGGAGATACCATGAATATTGACTTCGATACCCAAAGAAGGGCTAAATATTACACGATTATGCTGAAACCTTTTCATGAATCCATAGACCAACTGGCCTTTGTTTATGGGTATTCCGGCAGGAAGGAAGATAACGGAAACCGTATATACTCTATTGCCGCCTCGATTATAGAGAGAGGAAAACCCGGCAAACATTACAATTCTTATGTACGCTATAGGAAGTCTACGGAAAGAGAACACTATTATTCGGGTATTACAAAAGAGATACTCCAGAAGGCACCGCTGAAAAAGAGGGTTGTTGAAGACCTGAGGGAGTTCCTGATGGGGCAGCGCTTTGTATTTTTCCTCAATAATCATGACAATATGGATGATTTACTGGGGTTTATCGGTGATATTCGTGTCATTGACCTCGGTTTTGCAGCAGAATTTTTCCTTCCGGACATTGAATCCCATACACCGAAGAGCCTGTGGGAGCATATCTTTCAAAAACAGCGAGACCGGATCGCCTTCTCTGCCCCTGAGATGGTTGACCTCTCTATCGAGATTGTACGGCATATATGCAGGGTTCATCTCAATGATTCCGTGCACCCCCGCGCTGCAGCCATCCGTTATTTTCTGCGAAAAAGCGATACCTTATTCGTCGAAGCATTCTGTCACAGTGCACTACACTATGGAGACTACTTTGGGGAATTAACCAGCCCCTGTTCCATCCCTGATACGGAAGATTGGGAAGGGTTTCTGGAGCAACCAGCAGCACAAAGGCCATCTTCTAAAGGCCCTTCACAGCCCTTCAAAACAATACCGGAAGACTATTGCGGGATGATCTATGGGGAACTTGGAAACAGGGTAAAAGGTTTCACCTACAGGCCGTCGCAGGTAGAATATTCACAGCATATTGCCATGGCATTGAATACGGGCACAATACTTACTATAGAGGCGGGCACAGGAACGGGAAAGACCCTCGGATACCTCCTGCCGGCAATGGAGTTCCTCCTTCGCAATCCCAACCTCCGGGTTGCCGTCTCTACCTATACAAAAAATCTCCAGCAGCAGGTTTTTCTCAGGGAGCTGGAACTGGTAAGGGGCATCAACAGGCTCTATCAAGACATTCCTGTAGCCCTTTTGAAAGGGAAATCAAATTATATCTGTACTGAGAAGCTTGCACACCTCTATGATGAGGGTTTAAGGGGCAAGGAACTTCTTGCATGGCTCTATATGCTCAACCTCGTCTACAACTTTCGTGCAGCCGACGGAGACACGCTCGGTGACAGGGTGAAATACTATCTGGAGGATGGTTTCACCTTCCGCCAGATGCAGAGAGAAACCTCTTCTAAAATAGGCTGTGATGCGAGGCATAAGAGATGTCCTGCGCAAATCATCACCTCTGAGGCTGCATCTGCCCGCCTTATCATCACAAATCACTACAAGCTCGCCCTTTTGGAGAAGGATTCCCAGCTCTCCGGTCTCTTCACGAACTTTATCATCGATGAGGCAAATCATTTCGAACACGCCATGAGGGATGCCTTTGCCGTTGAGGTAAGTTCAAGAGATATCCACGATTTGCTGATCTCCATGGAGTCTTTTTTGAATAAACACATCAAGTTTGCTGTGCGGGATTATGAGGATGCGATTCGAAACGCCCTTGCCGCCATCGGGAGTGCATTGGGGGAAATGGCGCACATCGCCTCTCTCCTGAAGTCTGTTCATCCCCTCGCGGAGCCGGGAGACATCGCAGATCTGAGATGGGAGCATCCTTCATATACAGACGGGATCATATCAAGTAATGTGGAAGCCTTACGGAAACAGATTGCCCGGATTATTGAAAACCTCAAGTCCCTGGACAAAAAAGAAGTTCACTCCATGCTCCGTATTCATCCGAGGACAGTTCAGCATATGGGGACCACAAGAGAGATGCTTGCCGATGCAGTGGAATCGATAAAGCTCTTTATGAGTGCCATGGACCTCAAAAACAGCGTCCTTGCCTTCCAGTTCTATGTGAGACACTGGTCCCTTTTCGCGCAGACGGTCGATGTGGCGGACCTTATAAGAACCCATATCCTTAAGAAAAGAGATTCTGTAATCTTCACCTCTGCCACCCTCTGTCATCAGGGGAGCTTTGACCAGTTCAAGAAGATAATCGGTCTTGATCTCTTTGATGATCAGTCTGAAGATATCAACCTCCGGAGAAACCTGGCCTTTACGTCTATACCCTCTCCTTTTTCGCAGGAGAACACTGAGATAATCATTCCTCCCGATGCGGCAAGCGGCGCTTTTGACAACAAAAGGCAGTGGATTAAAAAAACAGCAGAGGTGGTCCTTGAAGTCATCAGGGGAAACAAGGGCAGAACCCTTGTGCTCTTTTCGAGTTACCGCGACCTGGAGTCTGTAGCGGAAAGGATTGCCGATGACATAATGGATTCAGGATACCCCTTGTTGATTCAGAAAAACGGATGCGGGACAGGCACGATATCCGATGAGTTCAGGGCGATTAAAGAAAGTGTCCTCTTCGGGGTCGATACCTTCTGGTATGGCGTGGATTATAAGGGAGATACCCTCACCCAGGTTGTCATCACGAGGATACCTTTTCCGAATATATCGAGTCCTCTCCAGCTTGCGAGAAAAGCAACAATGGCGCCAATTGAGTACAGGAAACAGTACCTGTATGAAACCTACATAAAACTGAGGCAGGGCATCGGAAGACTGATCAGGTGCGAAACCGACCACGGCAGGGTGATCATACTCGATTCACGATATCATGGTTCATTGTTTCAAAGAACGGAAAAAAGACTATTTAGGAGCGAAAAATGAAAATTAACCTGACCGCACAACAGTATGAGGCATTAATAAAAATTGTCTATATGGGGAACGGCATGATCAACTCCATTGCCGATGAACCGGAAGAGAACCAATTTGACAGGATTGAAGAATACCTCCTCTCTCTCGCAAAGAACTTTGGTTTTGAAGACTATGCACTTTATGACGACAAAGGAAAGAAATACTCCCCTTCCCGAAAGCTTGAGGAAGATAAAGCGGTTACAGAATACATCCATCGTTATAATGATTACACCTTCTGGGACAAACTCATTTTTAATCTTGCCCGCCGCGATATGGCACAAGAGCACGGAGAAGGCGCAGTGGCAAAGATGTCGGAGGAAGAGTGTTTTATCAAAGAACAGCCCTTTGCCGAAAAATATGGGAAAGAGTTTGCAATGAACGGCCTGAAGAACCTTAAGATTGAGCAAAACAAGTAACATATATGTTACCCATAAAAGGGAGACCGTAATATTAATCCGGCAATTAAACAGAACACTTTCTGTCATGTGCCGTCTGCACGGCATTACTGCATGCTTCGCTCCATTGGCGGAAGCCGGCACGATTTAATTGCGAAGCAACATCCAGCGAAGATACTGGATGCCCCTGTATCAAGCACGGGGCAGGTTTATCAAGCCCGGCATGACGATTCTTAAGAGGAGAATAACATGTATAAACCTTTCTTAATCAATGCATCAAGGCTATTTTTTATTATGGCGGCCATCTTCCTCATCGGGTCTGTTTCTGTGAGCTTAGCAGAGATGAAGCAACCGGAAGGGTCAACAAGCAAAACTGCTCTTGCGAATCCTGCCTCAGTCAACTGCATAGAAAAGAAGGGGCACCTTTCCATTCACAAAAGAAGCGACGGTGGAGAATATGGCATTTGTATGTTTGAGAGTGGGAGACAATGTGAAGAATGGGCGCTGATGAGGGGGGAATGTCCTCCGGAAGGAGTGGATGTTGCCGGATATATTACCCCGGCAGCTCAATACTGCGTGATAACCGGAGGAACCTATAGGGCTATTGGCAAGAACAATACTGGCGTTGAACAGGGTGTCTGCATCTTCAAAAATGGGGCTCAATGTAATGTGCGGGATTTCTACAACGGCAAATGCAGCTCGACTGATACAACAAAGAGAGGTAAATGAAAGATCAAGACACAAAGAACCTCCCTGCAAAGGGAAGGGAATTGCCCGGATGGATCAGGGCTTTTGTGGAGACACCCTTCGGCGCTATACAAGAATATGGTCCCCCTGGCAGTCTTTCAGACCACGCCACCAGATTCATGATCAATCATATCCGCGTCCCGAAAGACGCAAGGGCCTGTGAGCCCGGCTGCGGCACGGGAGTCCTCGCCCTCTACATGGCTATGGCCGGGGCCGGGGCTGTATCAGGCGCTGATCTCAATGAGGCATCTCTCAGGGCAGCCCGCTACAATGCTTCAATCAACAAGATCCGGAATGTAAAATTCGTAAAGGGAGACCTCCTTATGAAGGTATCGGGGCCCCTCGACCTTATTGTGGCCCTTCTCCCCCACAAACCGGCGCCAGGCCCCTTCAATAAACGTTACTACGGTGGTCCGGACGGTACCGACCTTCTTCTCCCCCTTATTGACCAGGCCGCTTCTCGCCTTATTCCCGGCGGGCATCTCTACCTCTACCTTAATAGTATCGCCAATCCGCGCCGGGTTCTCGTTGCTTTGAATGAACGATTCCAGGTCCGTATCGCAGGGGAAAAGAGGCGGTACTTTACCCGGGAGGAATTTGACGGGCTCTTGCCGGGTATGTTCGACTATCTCTGCACCATGAAAACGCAGGGAACAGCCGAGTTTCACGAAGACACATCAGGCTTCTACTTTACTGCCCGGGTCTATGAGGCGCAACTCCTGTGAGCTTGAAATACATCATCATAAATGCTGACGATGCAGGCCTGTCGACGGAAACGGATGCGGGAATCCTCGAGACAATCCGCAGCGGCATTGTCACCTCCGTGAGCCTTCTTGTGAACCCCCCTTTTCAGGCTGATCTCGATTCCTTCAGGGAATCCGGGGTTTCAATCGGCCTCCACCTGAACCTGACCCACGGATATCCCTGTGCCCTTTTATCACTGTCGGCAGGAAAGAAGCCGGGAAATCCTTCTCTGCCTTCCTTTCCAAAAGAAAGGGCAGATGAGACAGGGGGGTTTAATCCCGAGGAGGTGAAGACTGAATTTATGAGTCAGCTCTACCGGTTCATAGAACTCACAGGCAAAAACCCCACACACCTTGATGTGCACAAGCACCTTCATTACCGGAGTACGGGGGTCTTCCCGGTCGTCATGGAAATGGCCAGGGAACTCCATGTGCCGATGCGCTGCCTCGACGGGGCCATGCGGACTGCCTGCAGGGCAGCCGGGATCAGGTCAGCAGACCATTTTGCGGGCAATGTCTCTCCCGCCCCTTACTGGACTATGGAAAGGCTGAAGGAAGAATTATCATATATCCCCGATGGCATCACAGAGATCATGTGCCATCCCGGAAAAGGCATGAAACCGCAAGACGGCATCACCTATGTGGCGGAACGGGATCAGGAGAGAAAGACCTTTGCTTCCCTGGAGGCAAAAGGGCTCCTCGAACCTTTCCGGCTCGTAGACTTCCGTACTGCGCCGTTCCGTTGAAGTAGAGATATGATGCCCGGACCGCAGGGATTTTCCGGGCTGGAGGAAACAGTGAAATATGAATTGGAATAAAAGGTCGGTGAACTGTTATGAAACTTGATATTCTTGACTACAGCCCCTATGGCAATAAAGCGGACATGGAGAGTGATGTCCTGTTCAAAGGCGCCGCAGAGGCCCTCGGGTATAGAACGAGAGTCATTCCCCTTATTCGCGGCAAGGCGATCCCTGAACCGGAAAAACGGGTCTGGCTCCGCTATGATCTCCGATCCCGCAGGGATCTTGCCTGGATTACCCGTCTCGCTGGAAACCTTGAAACGGACGGTCACCTGGTTTTCCCCCGATCCCTTTCCATTCTCATGTCGGAAGACAAATGGGAGACCCATCTCGCCCTCCAGGCAGCGGACATTCCATCAGTAGCGACCTTTCGTCCCGGCAAGGCACCCAAGAGCAGGGCTAAGGCCATCCTGAAACCGCGGGTCGGGTGGGGCGGCATCGGGATTAAGGTTCTCGAAAATACGGATGGTTCTTTTCCTTTACCCCCAGGGAGACCGGAACACTTCATTTGGCAGCCCTTTGTTCCCCACCGGCAAACCTGGACTGTGGCTGTTGCAGGAGAATCTCCTGTTGCCACCCTTGAGAAACGTGCTACAGGCAAGGATTTCCGGACCAACGCCGACTTCGGCGAGTCAGCCGCTCATATTGCCGGTCCCAACGATGGAGCCGCTCTGGCTGCGCGCGCCCTGACGGCAGTAGGACTGGTGACCGGCACCGTTGATATTATTGAGGTGGAAGGTCGGCTCACAGTTCTTGAAGTAAATTCAGCGCCCTGTGTGTGGTATGATAACCTTCCGGCCCTTGATCTTGCAGGACCGATGGTGCGATCTGTAATGGAATGGATGGACAGGTGTGATGCGAATTCTCATATGTATACCCCATGACTTGATGATACCGAAGGGCAATAGCATTGCCGCCCTCCGTCTCATGGCAGGCTTTGAAGAAAAAGGTCACCATGTATTGGTCCTTGAGAACTGCGAAACCAAGGACAGGAACACCGTAGCTGCTTCTGTCCGTTCCTTCATGCCTGACATCTCGGTTGTAATGCATGCCTGGCGCTGTGCGGCTGCATTTCAGGGCATCTGGTCAACAGGAGACAGTCCGGTCATCGTGTCGCTCCGGGGAACGGATATCAACGAAATGATCGACGATGCAAACCAGGGTCCCGTTATATGCTCTGTTCTCGAAGGGTGCCAGGGAATCACCGTTTTTTCAGATTCGAGCCGGCGAAGGGTGATCAAATACCTGCCTGCTTCTGAAGGTAAGGTACGGGTTATTCCGAACGGTCTTAATCTCCCGGCCTCTGCCGTTGATTACAGGCAAAAGCTGGGAATCAGCAGGGACGCCTTTGTTGTTGCAGGACTGGCCGGGATCCGTCAAATAAAACGTCTTTTCTGGCTCATCGACATGCTTTCACAGGTGCGTGCAAAGGGCATTGATCTGATCTACATTCATGGAGGGCCGGTCCTTGAAAAAAGAAAAGGGGAGCTCTTCCAGGAGCTTTGCGCCAGGGAGCCATGGCTGTATTACGGCGGAATTATTCCCCACAGTGAAGTATCGTCCTTCCTGAAGGCAGGAGATATGTTCGTCTCTGCCAGCCGGTCCGAGGGGATGCCTCACGCGGTCCGCGAGGCTATGCTCGTCGGCCTCCCGTGCCTGCTGTCGGACATTGAAGGCCACAGGACCATGGCACGGGATGACAGGGAAGCCCTGTTCTTTGATAACGGGGATAGCTTCATCAGCAAAGCGCATGCGCTCATACATGACAGTGCGCTCAGGAAACACCTTGCAGAAAACGGCAGCATTCGTATAAAAAACGAGCTATCCCGCGTGGGCGAGATAGATGCCTATCTTGCCCTTTTTGAAGCCCTTACGTAATAACGATTTAAACCAGGGCAGCCTGCTCATGTCCTCTTTTTTATCTGAATACGAAAATTCCCAAAAAACACTTGACAAATAAGTCATTGCATGTCATACATAGTATAACCCCATGGAGGTTTACAATGGCTAAAACTATAACCATATGTTTTCGTACAAGCGAACGCTTACGCAATGCGCTGGAGAAGGTTGCAACAGAAGAAAGAAGAACTCTGTCTTCCACTATCGAGAACATCCTTTATATCCATATAGAAGAAAGAGAAGAGTTTAAACCGGCACAGGAGGAAAATCGCCGTTATCCCAGAAAGAGTGTTTCTGTCCCTGCATTACTAAGTATCGATAATGAAACATCCGCCGGCATCGTACTCAATGTCTCTCTTGGCGGACTACAGATTTCAATTCCGAGTGGTTATCAATTTGAAGTCAAAGAAGATACAGAGAATTCTAAAATCGCCATTGTATTTGCTTTGCCGGAGATTAAAAAACCTCTGAGCGTGCAATGCATGCCCAAGCATATCGTTCGTTCCAATGGGGACACCATAATAGGGGCATCTTTTGAAGATACCGATTTTACGAACTACCAGACCCTCCAGGATTACCTTATCAATTAATTCCTGCTTAATAATCCTTCCTGCGGCGCAACATCGAGCTACATGTATCACCTTAGTTTATTTTCGGTTCTGTCAAAAGTCTTGGTGTAGTCTTCTATTCTTCTGGCTGTCCAATCATATTATTTTTTTACCCCAGCACAACTGAGGTCCCACCTTTTTAGATTTTTTTGTTGCATTTTTTTGTGCCGTATATAATATTTAAGGAACATCACGCTCGCTCATCCTTGTCAGCCGGAAGAGGCCTCACTAAGGGCATACCAACATCTTAGACACTCATAAAGCCCCAAATCATATGACTACCTTTACGGCCAAAAGTCGCACTTTTACGCATAAAACGAGTCAGGCGCAGCAGCAAGGCGCCCACTGGCTGGACGGTAGTTTCTGTCGTTTTGGTACGAGAAAAACTATGTTGTGATAGGGGGAAAACATGGGGACAAAGGCAAAGAGCAAGGCATCAACGGATGAAACAGTTGTGACTGAAGAGGGCGCTGCAAAAAAGACGAATTGTCAGGATGATAACCCTGAATTTCTCTACATTCCCGTGGACAATGTCGTTGCTGCCGATCAGGTTCGTTCAGGGATCAAATTATGGTTTTCTGGAAGAAACTCATAAAGGAAAAACCATGCGCAACCTGTGGGTGCAGCCAATCGCCCGCTATGCGGCCTCTGGCTGACGCCTGGTGTTGGGAGGAAAATAGATGAAGCATATCAGATGTATACTTGTCTTCTTCGCCTGTTTTATTGCAATTCAGGCGGATGTCTCAACGGTTACCAATACGATCGGCTTCGCGATTATGGCGCCGGTTGGAGCGAAAAGCCCGGATATTTATAAAAAACACATATAAGGAGGTGTACCATGGCTAACAGGAACAAAAGGGTATTCATAAGTGACGCGCACATCTCGCACATACCCACATTGGAGAAAGGCAAGTACGACTACACCTGGCTACAGCAGAAGGACGCGGAGGTGCTTACCAATTTTTTGAAGCACTTAAATGGCCTGCCGGATGTGGAAGAGATTGTTTTCATCGGCGACCTCTTCGACAATTGGGTCATTCCGGTGGATGTCGTGCCCCCGACAATCGATGAAATCATTACATTGCGAAAAGAAAAAGGCGATCCTGTTATACAGGCGTTAATCGACCTCTGTCAAAACCCTGCTATCCGCGTAGTTTGTCTGCCCGGCAACCACGATATGGAGTTGACCCCGGGGGTTGTTGAGAAACACTTTAAGAAGAATAATACAAAGGCACAAGGGCCTGGAATGATTTTTGGCGGGACCGCGGCCTGGAATTCAGGCAGCAGCGTCTATCGCTCCAGTCGCCTTCGGGCAGAGCATGGCAGCGCCCACGCCATGTTTAACGCCCCTGATCCGATCAACAGTCCCGGTTCACGGCTGCCCCTGGGGTACTACATTTCCCGGGTAGTGGCCACCAGAACCTACAACACGGGACATGGCGACCGTCATTGGTGGACCTATGTGGATGACATACTGGAAGCGGTAGGGCCCGACAAGCTCGCCCTTTGTGCATTCGAGGCAGTTTTAGAGGAGACAGGCCTGTCTCCCGACACGGAGATTTTTATGCCGCAGCGCAACGGCCAGCCCGTAACCGTCACTGCGCGGCAAATATCGCAGAAATACCAGAACCTTTACAGCCAATGGCAAGAGCGCGCGGGCGTGGGTATCGCATTGAAATCAATCCTGGCGGAGATCGGTTACCTCGATGATGCAGCCGACCGGTTGTGCAAAAAGAACGACACCAACATCGTGGTCTTCGGCCACAGTCATGACTGGGTACTTGACAAAGACTCATGGTTTGTCGATGAGCGCATCTACGCCAACTGCGGCACCTGGTGCGACTCGCCGGAAAAGCCGTGGACCTACGTGGAAATCGAGACCCTCAGAAACACAACCAAACGCTTCGCCCGCGTTCAGCAGTGGATGGGCGATAAACCCGGCGAAACCCTCAAAGAAGAGCAGGTGGGCCTGTAGCTGGTTTGTCGTGTGTCTCAGACGGCAAAGAAAGTACAAAACGTTCAGGTACACTACAAAAACGGAGGTGTCATTACGGACAAATCCCTTGAAGGGTCTTATTCCAATTCTAATTCAAGTCATTGCGAGGAGCGTAGCGACGTGGCAATCTAAGGCTTTGAGATTGCTTCGCTTTGCTCGCAATGACATCTGACATAAAATAGACTATTGATTTAGAATTGGAATTACACGATGGAGTTTCGTCCAACAACAACAATATGGAGGTGATATGATGAAAGGGAAGGTTTTGGCTATCCTTTGGTTAATCCTCATGGTAATGCCCAGCGGTTGTTCTGTGAGATTGGTGAGTCAATATGATGCTGATACCGAGAAAGCAATTGTCGATACAGCCAAGAAAACGGACCTCTTTTACGGAAAGGTTTTAGAGTTGCCCCAGGACCAGAGGCATTATGCTTCGTTGTCCGACCAGTATGTATCAATCGAAACGGATATACGGTCCCTCGTGTTGCGAAATGAGGCGCGACGTCTCAATGCCGAATCAATTGAACAATCTAAGATCCTGTTGAATCTGTGGCTGGGAATAAAGAATGATCATAGGTGCAGGCAAGACATGGCCAAGCTGAAAGACGACAATGATCGCAAGGAACTGACCGCCTTTTGCATTAAATGGCAACAGGATGACAACTGCACAGGCTTCATTGATGAATGCTACAAGACCGTTGACGCATGCAGGGAAGATTGTAAAAATGCGGTAAAGCTAAAATGGAGCAAGACAGAAGAACGCCTTAAAGATACCTATAAAACAGCGCTTGCAAGAATTGACCGTGCGCAACTGAAAAATGTCTTTTTTTACATGCTCATCGGCGAAAAGCTCAAGCAAGACAGCGCTGAAAAGAAATAGCGACCAGCGAGGTGTCTATGGATTTCGATATCAATAAAACGCTTGAAGATATGCTTGCCGCAGCGACAAAGGTATTTACCGGCAAATGGCCGGAGATAGAAGGAATCGTAAAAACGATCATGCAAAACGAGAAAGAGACGTTACTCATGATCGCGGAAGCCAGATTAAATGGGGAAATAGATGATGACGAAATGAAAGGCAGGTTGAAACAAGAGAAGAAAGTGTTTAAGGCCGGGCTCCTCGCCGTTGAGATTGCGGGCAAAAAAATGGCGCAGGATGCGATAAACGCTGCCCTGGATGTCTTCTGGAAGGCGGTTAAGACCGCATTGGTAACCGTCCTATAGGGTGTCAGTCCTGCCCGGGGGATCAGCCAACGGTAATTTTGCGGGCGATAAACCGGTTATCAATTTCAAGACAAAAGGGGCTACCTTGAAAGGTCACTTTGGGAAGTGAGGGACAAGGGGAGCTTCCAAAACCAACGTTTTCATCTTAGGGAGGTCTTATGAGCGTACAAGAGTTACTGAACAATGGTTTAGCCTTATCCGGCGGCGGTTTCCGGGCCGCCCTCTTCAGTCTGGGAAGTCTCTGGCGCCTCAACGAGATGGGTTGGCTTCGGAGACTGGACATCATCACCAGCGTCTCCGGCGGTTCTATCACGAGCGCCGTTCTGGCCAGCCGCTGGTCAAAGCTGACGTGGTCCGATAACGCCGACCAAGGTGTAGCCACCAATTTTGAGGACCTGATTGTTGGCCCTCTGCAAGAATTCTGCTCCAAAAGAGTTGATGTAGCAGCGGGGTTGCAGGGACTCCTGTCCCCCTTTTCCTCCATAGCAGGCAAGGTCGAAAAAGCATATCGTGACGAACTATTCTCCGATACCACCCTGCAAGACCTGCCTGACCCGCAGCAGGGCACAACGCCTCGCTTCACCTTTTACGCCACAAGCCTGCAAACAGGATCGAGCGTAAGGATCAGCCGAAAGTATCTTGCTGATTACAAGGTGGGCATGGTGATGGCGCCGGATATTCCTTTAGCCAAGGTGGTGGCTGCCTCAAGCGCCTTTCCACCTCCCCTTTCACCGGTGATATTCAACCTGGACCCAGGCAACTGGACACGGGTGGAAGGCGCCTATCTTTTCGATAACGTGGCCATACGCCAAAGGATGGTGCTCACCGACGGCGGGGTGTACGATAATATGGGGCTGGAAGCCATATGGGACCGCTGCCAGACTGTTCTGGTCTGCGATGCAGGTGCGCCATTCAGCGTCAAGAGTGATCCGAATACTGACTGGGCCAGTATAGCCCTTCGGGTCATGGACATAACTACCGAACAGACCCGAGCCCTGCGGAGACGGAAGCTGGTGCAAGACTATCGGGACAAGATACGCCATGGGACCTATTGGGGCATCAGCACTGCCATCAATGATTACGACGTCCAGAATCCTTTGGCTGTGGACAATGACCTGACCCGTGAGCTTCGCAACATCCGGACCCGGCTTAATCCTTTTAAACCTGAGGAACAGGGACATCTCATAAACTGGGGCTATGCCCTGACCGACGCGGCCATGAGACAATACGTGGAACCCGGCGCGACAACCGGCACATTACCCTGTCAGAAATTTCCGCTCGGGTAACAGGAGGGATCGATGAGTCGAAGTTATTTTGGTCAATGGGGGCGGGGGCTTTCCGAAGAACGCTTTGCGAAGGCCCTGGCGGCATACAGCGTTCTTGCCCAATATGACTTTCCTGATATGAACACAAAAAGGGGAATCAGTATTATACAGGAGGTATTCTCCTCTCAGGGGCAATGGGGGCCGCGGGTTCTACAGTGGATTCACAAATCGAAATTCGGGGAACTGAAGGCCCTGCCGACAGCCAGGGTCATGGCTCTTGCCTGGGATAAATTGAACCAGGATTTTGGCCCCCTCAGCTTGCAGGTGGTCCCACCCGATGACAAACAATTTCTTTTCATCTGGGTTCTGGAACAATTGAGCCAGGCTCAAGGGGTAGTCTCAGCCTACATACAGGTTGATGATTCCGGCGAGAACATCGCCTGGAGTTGGCCGGTCTCCTTCGGGCTTTTGGCTGATCCCGACTCCCAGACCCTGGCGTCGAAGCTGGAGGCAGCGGGCCGGTTTCTCAACCCGGAATTGCCCCTGGCCAGCATTGTCAATCTGTCAGCGGACAGCCCGCGGTGCAACATCCTGATTCTGCCCTGGTCTATGTCCAGGGCGATTAGTGAAGGGTTTTGCAATAAATTTACCGTCAGGGCAGACCTGGTCTGGATACACGGCAGGGTAGACGAACCCTGGCATCGGGCCAAAACGCTTCTGGAGGCCCTGCGGGTAGAAACCAGGGCCAACGGGATTCTCCTGGCGACCTTCTCCTTTAAGTCTCTTGTGGCAGGACTCGCCCATAACCTGCCTCTGGACAGGGCCATACACGAAGCCGCCGGGAAAGAACACCGGCCCTACATCCTGCTGGCCGAAGACCGGTTGCTGCAGCAGGCCAGCCTGGAGGCAGTGCTTGGGAAAATGGCCTTGAAGCTGGACAACATGAAACGTGTTCCCAAGATGGCGATCCGTACCCTTGCCGCAACCCATCTCCCAGTGCCACCGGAGGGCAGCCCTCATGATATTTCAAAAATCATCAAGTCCGCCCCGAAACCAATGACCAGCGTATCCTATGAAGATTCCGGGGACGCACGTCCGGAGCCAGGCAGGGACGCACGTGTTATGGCCGAACCGCCCATGGACATGAATATTTTCGATCACGAATCCCGGGGAGCAAGCGCTTTGGCCGCGCTGTCGATGGATATTTCGGAGGCAGGGCGCGATTTGCCTCCAGCGCAGGCTGAGCCGCGATGGTTACAGGCTCAGGTGTCCATGGGCACAGATAAGGCCGAACCGGCCATGGACCGGGAAATGCTGGACCCTTTCACCGCAATCCTCTGTGGCGCCAGCGAGAGGGTGAATGCCGTGCAGCCAGGTCTTGTCAGGGATACCTTATCAAAGCTTGAGGAAATGATCGGGCATCCGGTCGCTATTGCAAATACCTGGGGCACATGGAAGGAACAGATTCAGTCTTGCCGCCCCAGGCTGCTTTACATCATGCCCCACACCATAGAGGACAAGAATTACAATTCACCGGCAATGGAGATCGGCGTTAAAGATTCCGAAACCCTGGTCTCGATTCACATTACAAAGGAATATGTCGCCACAGAACCGGCAAAGGAACATCCCCTCGTGTTGCTTTTCGGATGTGAAACACAATCCAGCGCTCTGGCCTACGACAGCCTTGTCAGTTGTTTCCGGCGGTCCGGAGCCGCTCTGGTCGTATGCACCCTTACAAGCATCCTGGGACGGCATGCAGCCCCTATGGGCCAACTTTTAGTTGAGGTTCTCAAGAAACAGAGCAGTGAAAAAGCTGTTACATTTGGAGAGATCATGCGGTATTTCCGCTGCGAGGCCTTACGGCAGGGCTATCCTGCTGCCATGTGTCTGGCCACGTTCGGGGATGCCCACTGGCTGATCAAATCAAATTAAGGAGGTATCTATGTTAAATATCCACATGCTTCCCGCCCTGGAAGGGGATTGCCTCCTCGTGGAATATGGCGAGAAAGGGCACGCCTGGCGTATGATTATCGACGGAGGACGGGCAGGAACTTATGACGTTCTTAAGGATCAATTGGGCAAAGAAAAGCCTGTTGAACTCCTGGTGGTCACCCACGTGGACGCGGACCACATCGAGGGTGTTATCCGGCTCCTCTATGTTCAGGCGCGAGACAATATCCATCCCATTCAACAGGTCTGGTTCAACGGATACAGGCACCTGGCGGCTCAGGACATGCTGGGACCTGTGCAAGGGGAGTATCTGAGCGCCCTCATTGAGAAATGCGAAATCCCCTGGAACAAGGCTTTCAGCGGCCAGGCCGTGAAGACTCCTGATACAGGAGACCTCCCTGTGGCCGAGTTCCCGGGCAACATGCGGCTGACCGTACTTTCTCCCGACCAGAAGAAGCTTGCTAAGCTCTTTCCGGAATGGGGAAAAACAATAAAAGAAGCCGGTCTTGACACGGATGACCCCGAAAAGGTGCTTGAGCGCCTCGAGGAAGACAAGCGGCTCATTCCGGACAAACTTGGGGAGAAAGCCTTGGACATAGAGCGCTTGCTGGACAAGCACTTTACTTCAGATCACGCCGTGGCGAACGGCTCTTCTATTACATTTCTGGCCGAACGGCTCGACACCGCAGGGGCAATACAGGAGAGTTGTCTTTTTCTGGCGGACGCCCACGCCGATGTGGTGATTTGTTCAATTTTACGGTTGTTGAAAGAACGTGTTGACCATGCCGGAAAGGCGCCGGAGAAATTGTCCGTCACCGCAGTGAAGATTCCCCACCACGGAAGCAAAAACAATGTGTCCCCGGATTTGATCAAATTGCTTGACTGCGATACCTATCTGATCAGTACCAACGGAAACACATTCCATCACCCTGATCAGGAATCTGTCGCGCGAATCATTGAATACAATGGAAAAAAACCGACCAAGCTCTATTTCAACTATTGTAGCGAGTACAATCGTGTATGGGATGACAACACGCTCAGGAACGACATGCAATACGAGACCTATTATCCAGCGGACGGCAATATAGCAGGGCTGGTAATCCCGCTTCCTGAATGAACCGCCCCGCTGCAAGCAGCAAGGAATCATTTGCATTGAATCAGGGCAAAAAACAGGAGGTAACGATCATGAAATTATTTCACAGATCCCGGGGGAAAGATCAAGATGCGTTAAGTCAATGGATTATAGGGGAACTGCAATCCCTGGAGGCCCTTCTTCCTGATGGCGAGGAGAAGAAACGTGTTCAAAAACATCTCCAGGACGCAACAACGGGTGAACTTTATTTTAAGGATATCCTTTCACTCGAAAAAATACTCTTCTCTTTGTATCCCGAAGAAGTTCTCCGCCGAAAGGCATGGCTTGTACGGGACCGGTTTGCCTCTGCAGCAGGGGCAGATAAATACAAGGCCTACATGGCAACCAACCCCCCGGACCCGGAGAAGGCAGATAAACAAAAAATCCTTGCAGACATTGAGGCGCTCCTTGACCAGGTCTATGGCTGTTACATATTTCAGGCAGAATGGATAAAAAAAATGGCGGAACAAAGGCGATGGGTGAGCCTGTCTGCTTTAGGATTTTATATCATTATTTTGTACTTGCTGCTATTTTCATCGGCGAAATGGTGTGATTTGCTGATAGTCCTCATGATGGGCGCAGGAATAATGGGTGCCTTGATCAGTATTCTCCGCCGCATGCAGTCTTCCGAAAAAACCGTCTTCCTGGATAAAGACCCCAATCTTGAGCTCATGAATTTTCGTTACGGAACAACGGGCTTTGTGATAGCCCTTGTGAGCGGGGCCATTTTTCCCTTGCTGCTCTACATCATTTTTGCAGCCAAGCTTGTCACGGGCATCCTTTTCCCCGAAATTAAATTAATTCCGGACGAACTGAAAGCTGCTACCCCGTTCTATTCCATTGGAAGATTTATCGATAATGTCGGGCCGGTCACCTCTGTGGATTTCGCCAAAATGGTAGTATGGTCTTTTGTTGCCGGTTTTGCAGAACGCTTTGTGCCGGATATGCTCGACAGGGTTGTTCAGCAGGCTCAAAAAATGGGGGCGCAGAAACCCGCCCCGTGATGATATATGTGTACTATATAAAGGGGCTCACGTCGCCCCCTCCACGAGCAAAGCTCACGTCGCCCCCTCCACGAGCAAAGCTCGCGGAGCCACCCCCTCTCGCTCGCCGTGCGAGCTAAAGGAGTCTTATAGGAGTCTACTTACCGTGAAGCGCACTTCTTTCCGCAGTTTTTGCACATGAGGTTTGCATTATAGAGCTCAAAAAAACGTTCCGGAAATTTATGAAAAAGATACTCCCATTGAACTACTAATGCTGCTGACAGAAAAAGGATGGAATAGGTCCAGAAGGAAGGGAGGTACAGGAGGGGGGCAAAGGCCATAAGATATCCCCAGTTATTAATCCTGCAGGAATTGCAGCATTTATTCCCGATCAACCACTGGAAGGGACACCAGACAGAGGTGCAGAACTGATCCATAAAGACAAAGAAGATGACCACGAGAAAGATGTCGAGTTTCCTGAAGAGGTGAACATAGTACAGTGCCCCGGTCACAAGAATCACGATTGTCCAGTACAGGGCGGTCAACAGGGCGCCCCTGTTAGTTCTGGTCCTGAATGCCCTTAGTTTCTCTTCTTTCGCAGGTGTTGTTATACCCCTATCTGCATAATGTTTTTTATATATTTTTCCCGATGAGATCTTCCTGTTAAAGCGGGGAATCATCCTTCTGATCAGGAGCGCTGTGGTCAGGAGCCAAAGCAGATGATAGACCTGGAAGAAGATGATTTTACAGGTAAAAAAACGGACGAGAAGGTCGGGCCACATAAAGGCAAAAATAAGTGAGCATAGCAGTATTGCACCAGTCAGGCTAAGTTTTATCGTTCCATTTTTCTTATGCATACACTGTCCGGCCGGAGCAGAATAATGAATCAGCTTCAGTCATTGTGTGCCATTCTGTTGACACAAATGACATTATAAACAATCCCTCCCGGGATTGCACATCTTTAATTAGCCTCCATCCGGATGGGGCGCCCACTTCTCTACAATCCTGAGACTGTCAGGACACCTCAAAAAATTCATTTTCCTTGACAAGAAGATAGAGTACATTATTATTTATATTGTAGTTGTACGATTCAAGTTGTCCAGAACACTGGACAAAATAGGTTGTGGGGCGTTATGCTTTATTATTATATTTTTTTGGAGAAAAAACCGGTCGGTGTATGTCTTGTATGATAATAGCCTAATACTGGCCAAAACAGGAGAGAAATAATGAAGAAATCGATTGGGTTGCTTGTCTGTCTGCTGCTTGCAATAGCAGCGGTTGTTCCTCCGTCTTCTGCGTGGAGCGCACCAACTAATGTGGTAGGCCGCGTCTATCACATTGAGGGGGATCTGCTCCGTTATGTTCCTTCAGCGCAGGATTGGGTGGCTGTAGTCCAGGATGCGCCTTTTGGCACAGAGGACACGCTTTTTACGGGAAATCAGGGAATGACTGAACTTGTCGCCCCTAATGGAGCCTGGGCCAGGATCGGGAACAACACCCAGATCCAGTTCATCGCCCTTAACACCGATGTAACAGAAATGGATGTAGCATCGGGTGTAGCACGTATTTACAACAAGGGCTCCAAGAAGGTTATTAAAGTTACGTCTCCTATCGGGTATGTTCTGGCTTTTCCCGACACAGTCTTTGACTTTTATGTGGGAGAAAACTCCGTCGAAGTAATTGCTGTAAAGGGGACAGTCAGCTTTGTTCACTCAGCAACAAACGCCAAATATGACGCTGCGGCCGGCTCATCATCAATCCTTGCCGACCAGAACCAGGTATCTTCAGGCAGCGGAGCTGTTGATCCAAACTGGGAACAATGGAATGGGGTCCGGGAAGGCTTCTGGGCTGAAAAGTCAAGGATAAGAGGATGGTCGCGGGAATACCTTCCCCCAAGCCTCCATGGTGAAGCATATGCCCTTGAAGAAAACGGAAGATGGGAGGCAGTCAACTATGAAGGCAGCCAGCGTCATTTCTGGCGTCCCACCACCGTTTCTGCCGATTGGGCGCCCTTTACCGCAGGCCGCTGGACTGACTGGTTCGGTGATCAGACATGGATCCCTTCTGAGCCTTTCGGATATGTTACCCACCATTACGGAAACTGGGTTCTTGTGGGGAATACCTGGTACTGGGCGCCACCAGTGGTGAAGGTGCGCCGTGGTCACCCCGCTCCCCTCCTTGATATAGACTTTTACTGGACCCCTGGAAGGGTTTCATGGATTCACAGCGGGGCTTACGTGGGATGGGTGCCTCTCGCGCCACGCGAGACCTACTACAGCCACCGCCAATGGGGAGGTTCTCATGACGTTGTTATAACAAACGTCAATGCTTCCCGGGTCCATGTCAATGTGCGGAATTATGCATATGCAAATCGGGCTGTGATCGTGAACCAGAACAATTTTTACACGGTAAACAATTACAAGACCGTACAGGTAACCAATATTAATAAAACCACCATCATCAATAACTATAAGGCAGCGCCGGTTATTAACAACACGGTAATCAACAATTATACGACGAATAATCAGAAACATAATTTCACTAACGCAAAAGTACATGAGAAGCCTCACAATACGGTCATCACCAGAATCCATCAGAACGACAAGGTTATTCACGGACCCAAGCCTGTAAATGCGGCGTCTATTGAACAACAAGTAAAGAAGATTCCTGAGGGAAAGATTAACAGGACCGCAAAGATCGATACCCCGAAGATTACAAACCCCATCGTGCCAGCCAACCAGATAAATCGTCCGAAATCGGAGGTTAAGCTTCCCCAGAAGGAGATTAAAGGAAAACCGGGACAACCTGGTGTAACACCTCCTGGAAAACCGGGACAGCCGGGACAAACGGGTGTCGTACCTCCTGGAAAACCGGGACAGCCGGGACAAACGGGTGTCGTACCTCCTGGAAAACCGGGACAGCCGGGACAACCTGGGGTAACACCTCCTGGAAAACCGGGACAGCCACAGCAGCCGGGTGTAGTAGTACAGCCTCCACGACCGGGACAGCCACAGCAGCCGGGTGTAGTACAGCCTCCACGACCGGGACAGCCGGGACAACCTGGTGTAACACCTCCTGGAAAACCGGGACAGCCGGGTCAGCCTGGGGTAACACCTCCTGGAAAACCGGGACAGCCACAGCAGCCGGGTGTAGTACAGCCTCCACGACCGGGACAGCCACAGCCAACTGCTCAGCCGCCAAGGCCAACTCCACAGCCACAGCCAACTGCTCAGCCGCCAAGGCCAACTCCACAGCCACAGCCAACTGCTCAGCCGCCAAGGCCAACTCCACAGCCACAGCCCAAGCCTGTTCAAGTGGCACCACCTAAGCCAGCTCCGGCTCCACCACCCAAGCCTGTTCAAGTGGCACCACCTAAGCCAGCTCCGGCTCCACCACCTAAGCCAGCTCCGGCTCCAGCTAAACCGGCTGCGAAACCGCCGGAGAAACCTGGTCAGCCACCAGCGAAACCGTAAGGGCAGGGCTATTCGATAAAGAAACCGCAACCATTTACTGAATCATGAAAGGATTACTCCGGTAAGAGCCGGAGTAATCCTTTCAGTTAACTGTATGACCTTAAGCATAAGGAGACTGTAATGAAGAAGTCCGTAGGCGCAAAGACAATACTCTACCCCACTCCGGCAGTTGTGGTAGGGACCTATGATAAAATGGGAAAGGCCAACGTAATGACTGCTGCATGGGCAGGGGTCTGCTGTTCTGATCCTCCATGTATTGGAGTATCTCTCAGAAAGGCAACCTACACCTATGGCTGTATATTGGAAAGAAAGGCCTTTACCGTAAACATTGCATCAGAGAATTTTGTGAAGGAAGTCGATTATTTCGGCATTGCTTCAGGAAAAAAGGACGATAAATTCGCCAAAACAGGCCTCACCTCCGTGAGGAGCGAGGTGGTTGATGCCCCATATATAAAAGAATTTCCTTTTGCCCTTGAATGCATCCTTATCCATACAATAGAGCTCGGGTTGCACACCCAGTTTATCGGGCAGATCATGGATATAAAGGCCGATGAGTCAGTGCTTACTGAAAAAGGGATTCCCGATATTGAAAAGGTGAGGCCGATCCTTTATGCACCGGAAATCAGAAAGTATTTCGGAATCGGTAAATTCCTCGGAGCGGGTTTCTCAATAGGAGTAAAAGAATAATCTACTTTGTTGATTTTGGATCAGTTTCTTTGTACCCGCCAGAGGCCATCTTTACCACGTATTGTTTTAGGGTACCGTCCTTCTGCATCTCCTTTAAAATATTATTAACCTTCTTGATGAGGGATTCGTCTCCTTTACGGAAACTTATGGCAATTCTTTCGTTGCTCAGGGGATCACCCACGGGTTCAATACTCACATTCGAGCTGTTTTTTGAGTGCATTCCCACAATCTCGTCGGTAATAATCGCGTCAACTTCTTTTCTGCTGAGACCGTCGATTACCTGATTGTTGTTTTTATAAAGACGGATATTTTTTAATCCCAGTCTTCTCGCATCATCTTCAAAGGTTGTGCCTTCCATCACCCCAACGGTCCTGCCCTGGAGGTCTGTTGACAAGTCCTTAATCTTCGAGCCTTTCGGAACCATAACATGACTCCTTGAATAATAGTAGGGAATAGAAAAATCAACCCTTTTCATCCTTTCTTCCGTGATTGCCATACTCCCGAGGATCGCATCAAAGGCATGGGAATTTAATCCGTTGATTATATCCTTCCAATCGACCTCTATAAGCTTCACCTGAATACCCAGTCTTCGAGCCACTTCCCGGGCAAGATCCACATCGAAACCAGCAAGTTCGTGTTTTGCATTAAAGAAACTGAAGGGGGGGTAACCGCCATTCATGGCGATCCTGATATAACCCGCTTTTTTTATCTTGTCGAGAGAGTCATCCCGGTTAGCCCGGCATCCGATGGAGCACAAAAAGAATACCAGTACTGCTGCCATCATCCAAAAATTGGTTTTCCTCTTGTCCATACAATACCTCTTTCTCTGTTTTAGTCTTTCCAAACACATACAGCACAAGCAGGAAAGACCGGTTACTCTCTTTATAGTTAATTCCTTAGATATTTTCAAGAGGAATCTTGTTTAATCAATTCATCAAAGACCATGCACCTTCAGGGAATTCATGGTTTTAAAACCCCTGATCGTCATGCCTTCTGCTTTCCTGAAGAATAGCCTTTCGAGGCCCTCATCCAGGGGCTCCTTAAGAAACCTCTTTTCTTTCACATCATAATACTTGAATCTTCTTTCTGAAATCAGGGCAGATAAAATTTCCCTATCAATAGGTCTATTCTCCAAGGCAGGCGCCATGGGCACCTCGCACAGGGTTTTGAGGCCCGGTTCGCGGTCAATAATCTGTTTTACATAGTTTATGAACCTCACCAGTTTCATGAAGGTAAAGAGGGTCTCTCTCGGAAGGAGGGGATTAACAGGCACCATGGCACTTGACCGCATTGATTTTATTGCACCTTCCCAGTCATCGCCTACAACTTCATTGAATATTGGGCTGTTGGGTGCAAGGTAGAACAGGCTGGGTCCGGGAAGAATACGCTTTCCCATAAGGAAAAGGAGGGTATCAATGATTTCTTCCGGCTTCTGACCAGGAAGGCCGATGATAAAGTGGGCCTCAACAAGATAGGGGGAATCTTCGAGATAAGGTATCAATGTGAGAAAGTTCCTTGAAAAAAGCCTTTCCTGCCTTTGAATGAGGGGTTTTGATATATCAACGAGGGAGAAATTGAGGCGTCGGAATCCTGCGCTATACATTGTTTCAAGGGTATGGGCATCCAGGGTTTCAGAATAAATACCGTTCATTGCAGAAAGAGTCAGATCCTTGCCCTCAAAAAGTTTCATGGTCTCTTTAAAGAGCCTGGCATTAAGGTTCAGCATATCATCTTCAAAATCAATGGCCTTGATATTGAGATCAAGGCAGTCTCCTATCTCCTTTTCTATGCTCTCAAGCCCCCTCCTTCTGTACGGGACAGCGGGTCTGCCGCAGAAGGTACAGTGAAAAGGGCATCCCCGGGATGTGAGAAAGAAGGAATAATTCCGTTTACCTATCCGGTACGCTTCAGGATCAACGAGTCTCCTCTCGGGTATTATGTCGATATGCTTTTCTACATGCGCCTCTGAGATTATGAATTTATCGCCTTCCTTGCTGCAGAGGCCGTCAATCGAGGCAGCCTTGGCCTTGTCTATGCCCCCTGTTATAAGGGCGCTCACCATTTGGAAAAGGGGCGTTTCCCCCTCACCTCTTATTACATAATCCACCCAGGGAGATGCAAGGACATGGCGGGGGAAAAGGGTCGGATGTATGCCCCCCACCACGGTAATGATCTCCTTATTGGTTTCTTTGGCTGATCGGGCCACATCAAGGGCTTCCAGTGAATAGGTGGTGAAGAGGGATGATATGCAGACCACATCAGGCTTCTCCTTTTCTATTTCCCTTTTTATCTCCCCCTCATCAGCCCCGAACCGGTAATAGGCGCTGAAAAAGGAAAAAGGGGTGCGTATATGCTCCTTGTAGAAGATATTCAAGTCAGGGAAGGGGTGTTCGTCCAGGCGTCTCGGTTTCCTGCCAGTCCGGAGATCCAGTACAGTTACCTCGCATATATCTTTAATCTGTGCCCCCAGATAGAGCAGGGCAAGAGGATAGGTCCGTATAGAGGTATCATAAAAATCTTCAATGGGCGGCTGGACGAGAAGTACCTTCACGGCAAAGAGTATAATACCAATTAGTTCTCATTCATAGGGCTTTGTTTTAATCGGAATTACAAAGATCTTTTCAGGACCCTCGAAACTGTTTCGCTCAACTCCTCGAGCCTGTAAGGTTTTGACATAACACCTGTGAAACCATAGCGGGCAAATTCCGACATAATCTGGTTGTTGGAATATCCGCTTGAGACGATGGCCTTTATCTTCGGATCTATTTCGAGAAATTCCTCCATCGCCTCTTTCCCTCCCATGCCGCCGGGAACAGTCAGGTCAAGGATAACTATATCGAAAGGCGCACCCTGTTTTCTGGCCTCCACATATAGATCGATCGCTTCAGCGCCGTCTTTTGCAGACTCAGTTGTATACCCGAGGATAGAGAGCATTTCACCGATGGCGTCACGAACGATTTCTTCATCGTCCATCAAAAGGACCTTCCCCTTCCCTGTTGTGATATCCTGGGCAACTTCGGTCCTGGCAAAAGCATGTTCCTGGATGGCCGGGAGGTAAATTTCAAAGGTGGTACCGATGCCAAGATGGGATGTTACGTGAATGAATCCTCCATGTTTCTTAATAATTGAATAGGAGGTGGCCAGTCCAAGACCGCTCCCCCCCTGCTTGGTTGTAAAAAAAGGGTCAAATATCTTGTCGAGATGCTCCTCCGGTATGCCGATTCCTTGATCCTTTATCGCCACTTTGACATAATGGCCCTTTGTCGGGAATAGCATGTCCATTCGTTGCCTATCGTCGAGGATCACATTTTCCGCCCTTACTTCAATAGTTCCCCCTGCAAGCATAGCCTCTTTTGCATTGATCACCAGGTTCTGCATAACCTGGCTCATCTGCCCTTCATCAACCTCAACGTTCCACAAGTTGTCGGGAAGAGAGAAAAAACAGTTCACATTAGAACCCGTAAGGGTAAAATTGGCTGAGTCTTCGAGAATGTGGATAATTCTTGTGGTCTTTTTTATGGGTGTTCCCCCTTTAGAGAAGGTAAGCAGTTGCCGAGTCAGGTCTTTTGCCCTGTTGACCGCCTGCTCTGCGCCGACAAACCTTTTATACAAGGGGCTTTCTTCTTGAGTGACCATCTTGGCAAGGGAGATATTGCCCATTATTGCAGTCAGAATGTTGTTGAAATCATGGGCGATACCACCGGCAAGAACACCGATGGATTCAAGCTTGCTGGTCTTGAGAAGCTCCTCCTCCATCCTTCTCCGTTCGGTAATATCCCGGAAGCAGGAAAGAAGAGCAATAGCTCCCTTGTAGACTATTGTTGTTACTGATACCTCTATGTAGACAAGGGCCTTATTCTTTTTGATACCCTTGAACTCAAAGTGGGGACGGGCAGGCTCGCCCCTCTGCCTCATCGCGGTATAATTTGAAACCCTTTCCCTGTCATCGGGATGGACAATAAGAATTGACGGTTTCCCTGTGAGGTCGTCCGGCCGGTCATATCCGAATATCTCCGCAAATCTCTGGTTGGCGTAAATATGAATATCATCCCTGGAAATCCCAACACCGTCATGAGAGTGTTCAACTGCAATGCGGTAGCGCTCTTCTGACTCCCTCAGCTCCAGTTCTGTTGCAATACGCTTATTGAGGGCTTCAGACAGCTCGCCGGTCTCCTTGAGATACTGTTTCTCCGTCTGTTCTGCCAGAATCTTATAACGTTCTGCTTTCAACCGCTTTTCTTCGAGCAGCTTCTCGAGGTGCTCAATTCTTTCCTGAAAGCCCACAGTCACTTCATCCATGTCGCTATCCCCTGTTCATATTACTGCTATTTCTGCCTTGGGAGAAGGCATCTATGGTGATTGCATAGTGCCTGTACCCCTACCTGTTTTTCCTTCTGTTGTTTCAGATTCCCCGCACCCCGATGCAGTGTATCTATTTTTCTCATAATACAGTCCATATTTCAATAGAAATATTCTCTTCACAACCTATTGTAATTACATGTTTTACTGAGCATCAGAGGAATATCTACCGCACAGGTGAGCGGTGAACCTTCGTGTGAACGAGCGGGAACGGTTGAAGCAGGCTGCGAAAACTCCAGGCGTTCCTAATGGTGGAATATCAGGCCGAAATGAGTTAGAATAAGGTGTGCCCGCACCGCAGGATAAAAAGAGAAGCCCTCTTCATTTTCCCTGTCCTTATCCTCTTAAGGTCATGGGAAAAAATACCCACGAGTTTTACGCAAAGGTTAGCGCAATCATCGAAGAACATATTGCCGAAGGCGATGAAGTAACCTATCATTCCCGAACCAGTTCGGGAGGCAAATACATGTCAATAACCGCTACATTCACGGCCAGAAGCCAGGAACAACTGAATGGGATATACCAGGACCTCAACCAGTATGAACTTGTGGTAATGACCCTATAGATTTTCACAATTATTTCAACACGGCAGGAGGGGATGGGCCTATGAAGAGATCAACAAAAAACTGCGATTGCCTGAAGGCGCTGAAGTATAGCATGTTTATTACCATAGCACTTCTGCTGTTTGTCGCGCCCTGTCAGGGCAGCGGAGCAGATATTGCCAGCAGAATGACCGACTGTGCGCAAATAGCGAATGATGCAGCGCGCCTTAAATGCTTTGATAATTTGATTGGGAAAAGACTGCCAATGCCCGCTGCTGAGCCCCCTCCTGTATCAGCATCCGCAGAGGAGGTCAAAAAGGAAACAGTACAGGATATTTCCACCCCTTCAGTGATGTCAAGACAGTGGGAACTGGACCCGAAGAGCAGGAAGAGCGCCCCCCTAATCAGGCTTCACCGCTCCAATTATTTCCTGCCCGTTGCATACAATTCTTCTCCCAACCAGGATCCGATCCTGGATGATGCCCGGAATGCAAGGGCTCAGAATACAGAGGCAAAATTTCAGATAAGTTTCAAGGTAAAGCTCCTTGAGGACATTTTGAACAAAGACGTGGATCTATGGTTCGGATACACCCAGCTTGCCTTCTGGCAAATTTACAACTCGGCATTCTCCTCGCCTTTCCGTGAAGTCAATTACGAGCCTGAGCTGCTCCTCAACTTTCGCACCAACTATGATATCCTGGGCCTCAAAGGCCGGATAATCAACCTTGGACTTAACCATCAGTCGAATGGCCGCTCCGATCCGCTCTCGCGGAGCTGGAACCGTGTGGTGGCCAATTTCGGATTCGAGAGGGATAATTTTAACCTTCTCCTTAAGACCTGGTACAGAATCCCGGAAAGCAGGAGTGATGATGACAACCCTGATATCTCAGAATATATGGGCTACGGAGAGCTATGGGGATTCTATTACTGGAAAAAACATCGTTTTGCTGCCATGGTGCGCAATAATCTCCGGTCAAGCAACAAGGGGGCAGTACAGCTTGACTGGAGTTTCCCATTCCCATTCTTGAAAAACGACCGGTTTAGCGGTTATATCCAGTTTTTTAACGGATATGGCGAAAGCCTTATCGACTACAACAAGAGCGTGAACCGTATAAGCTTCGGGTTTATGCTCACAGATTGGCGTTAAACCTTAAAAGGCGGGTACAACTGGGGACAGACCCTTAAATATCAGTGTTTCAGCCCATGATGCTCTTTTCTGTCCATCCGGTTCTTGTACGTTTTCTATGTGCACAGGATTATCTTCTTAGCACCAGCAAACATTGAACTACCCCGAAGCAGAGCTTCGAGGTGTTTATTGATTAAAAACAAAACTACCAACACGCATGAAGAATGCCGCCTTAAAACAACCACAATTTTTTTAAAATTCGTATCTTTTTTTCTTGACAGCGAAGTATCAATTTGTATAACATTGTTTTAATAGTTCAAACTGATACAACCATATTACTGCGGGAGGTACCAAAAACTTAAAGGTTTTCATCATTAGATAGTCTTGGTTGCCAGGTTGATATAATTACGTATATGGCAAAAGGGGGTTGCAGGGTGAAAAAAAGATTTTACATGTTTTTTGTTATACTTAGTGTTCTATTGTGGCCGGTGTTTGCATCAGCCACTATAACTGAACTTAATTTCCTGGTGCCTTACGCAAACACGGGTGCTGTGACATACTCAAACAATGCCATTTCCGGAGCAAATATAGCCATTTATGAAATAATTGGTTTTAACACACCCTTAAATCCAGGAATACCATGGAGAATTGGCGGAGATCTGGTCACGGGTACACTCAATTTTACAGGGACCCCGGCTGCACTTTTAGATTCATCAGCAAGCAGCAGGACGTATACCGCGTATGATGGAACCGTTAACATCACAAGCACCGCAGGGGCCGCCCTGGTGAGTGGAACGATGTTGCAGGGTGGTCTTACAAACATTAAAGTGGCGGTTCAAGGGTTTTCTTTTAATCAGGGAACCATAGGCGCAAGTTTTATATCAAGTATATTGTCAAGCGAGCTTAAAACGTTTTACGGTATAACCGATTTAATGCAGGGATCAATCTCCCTTAGCGGCAGCAAAGATGTCACACTCACCAGTTTTGTGCCAACCAGTGGTTCGGTGTCGGTCGTTCCCAGCCCCCCAATGGTTCTTCTTCTTGCCACAGGACTGGCCGGCTTCATTGCAGTGAGGATAAAGTTCATGAATTAAACGATATTTACAATGAACATGACAGGCAGGGTCAGCGATGACCCTTTTTTGTTTTGACCATCTTCACGATTACCTTTTCTTCTTGATCTCCCTGTCAGACCAGTGTTGCTCGATGTTGCTGCAAGGCATAAGAAAAATATTGTCGTTTATAAGGGAAGATGCTATTAAGGATATAGAGACTATGTATATTTAAGGAGGTTGCCGTGGATAGACAGATTATGCTTTCAATAACCCAGGTGAGAAACTGGGTAAGCCAGGGGGGCGGCTGGTGTCCTTTCTGTCAGAGCGAACAGATCAAATATACCGGCACCTTAAGGGCAATCAACGGCGTTACCACAGTGAAACACTTCTGCCAGAAGTGTCAGAGAACCCACTTTGCAATCTATAATGGCGATAATCTGGTGGATCTGACCCATGACGAAATCAGTTTTGAAACAGATTAAGGAAGGACTTTCTTCTGTTTTAAAAGGTAGTTATCAAGCTTCCGGAGGTATGAAATGAACCTGATACGCAGTTCCATTGTGGCAATGATTATCCTGGCTCTCGCACACACGGTATTCGGGAATGACTGGATACCCTTTGCCGGTCAATGGACAGGACAATGGTCGAACACCCTGGGCGAGCGGGGCGATGATTCGCTGGTTCTCACAGAGGACCAGAATGGGAACTTAAACGGCATCTGGACAAACGAGGTGACAGTCTCAGGAAGACGAATCAACCAGAATACTATAGAACTGCAGGGGCAGACAACAGCTCGTTCCTATCAGATCACCGCAACGGTGAATGGGGATGAGATGATTATGCAGTATATTGCCACAAGGCTGAACGGCAGCGGATCCTATCGCGGAAGGGCGCGGTTCATTCGAAACTGACGGGAAACACAATTCCCGCAAAACACCGTGTTTTCTGCATTATCACGGTATGCGATGTATCCGGAAGGTAGTCTTGTATGCATAGAAAGTACGGAAGGACCGGATGAATCTGACTTATTCTTGGAAGGAATATGGCCTATGGCAAGGACAAGGCCCCCGGCTAAATTGGGGGGGTAACCGAGGGTGGGCTCGCCTGCCACAGGCACTAATTATCGGTATACAAATTATAGCATAAACAGAAGGTTTTTTCTACTCTTCTCCAGTCCATTCCTCATTCATAGCAAGGGCATTGCCCCCTGAAAGAACGGAAAGCTTCACGGCCCCTATAGTACGATATACCTCTTCAGGATTCCGTTTTATACCATCCACGGTCAGTATGTCGTCGATGGTAATACCGAAGAGGCGTTCGTTCTCCTTCAGATAAGGGGTTATCAATTCCCAGTCTATTTCAGTAAAGGGAAATATTTCTCCGCCGTTTAACTGTTCCGGCACTATGGTTTTATGGGGATCGCGGACAAATAAAGCACCGCCTGACGCAAGAGAAAAGAGGTTGGAACCAGGGTAGGGTATCTCAAGGGGAACCACCGCTCCATTTTGATCAAAAGTCAAACCATTAAGAATCACAAAACCGCCCCCATTGTAAGGATCTCCTGCCATAAAAGATTCGGCGAGGAAATCAAGGGCCGTGCCGTTTATCACTACCCTCGGTTTTCCTACAGCATTAATAAGGGGACGGCCTGCTGCATTGCCGAGCACATAGACCTCACCGCCTTTTGCGCCATACATGAAGGTCTGGCCCACATCACCATAGACGACAAGCTTGCCTGATTTAAGTATCTGGCCAAGCTGATCCTGGGCATTCCCGTGAACATATATTTCGAGCCCGTCTATGCCGGATGCGAGATAATCACCGGTAGAATCATAGGCATCGATGCGCACGCCCTGTGAATCGGAACCAAAGCTGCACCCAAGAAACCGTTGTCCCCGGTGGCCGAAACAGGTGAACCGTTTCCAGCCAAGCCTGTATGCATTCGAGATAAGTTGGGCAAAAGAATCATCTCCTTCAGGGGGAAATCCGCCTGCATCTGCAATAAGAACCTTTTCGTTTTCAAGAGGGCCACGGAGGGCATGGCGGCTCTCCCAGTCAATCCTCCGTCCATACATGATGACCCCCGTATCGTTAATCATGGGGATTGTCAGGAAGATAGCATTAAGGGTGTTTGAAACCATCTGGAGTATAGAACGGCGTCTCTTGTTGCCCAGAGAATACCGTCTGTCAAGAAGACGGGCGAGCAGTCCGATCACCGGGCCCTTAAGGTCGTCCTCTTCTGCAAGGGCGGTGAGGAGATCAAGGAACGTATTAAACCGGGCATAGTCCCACTTTGCAAAGCTTTCCTTGAGGCTTGAAAAAAGTCCTTCAACATTTCTTTTGGACAAATCCCTGACAATACTCCGTAAATGGTCCACATGGCCCGTCGGCATAGGGGGCAGCGCTACGCGAAAGTCAAGGTGTTCCTGCTCTGAAGGAACATCAATCACCCGCCCGAATTTGTCCGTGCAGGTAAGGTCCATCTTTCCCGGTTCCGATTCCTTCACGGTAAAAATAAAGGCGCCTCCGTCCGTATAGCTGCCGCCGCGGGCATTCCAGTACTGGTCTGCTATGGTGCCGAAACGGGGATCTTCTTTTGCAAGGCTTGCAAGGGTTGCATCTATAGCCTGTTTTTCCGAGCAGATAAGGCCTATCTCCACATCCCCTTTCTGTAAGGCAAAAACCTGGGGCCGGAGCATTGCCGTGTCGGTAATGCCGATGAGCTGGTACTGTTTCTTCTGAACGTCCGTGCGGGCAATGATAAAGAACCATGGTCCGTCAGGAGAGCCGTGGATATGGGCAGCCTGAATCTGTCTGTATATACGCTGCTTTTCCTCGGGCAAGTGGTCGAAATCCATCTCTCCTGTAGGGGCAAGGGCCTCAATGATGTATTCAAGGGGATAGCCGTAAACTCTGTTCAGGAGGTCGAAAACCTGAACTGAGACCTCTGTGTCAGTGAGAAAGAGGGGGTAGACGTTCCGTTGTTTCAGATATTCGGAGACCGAATAATAGTTCGCAAAATCTCCGTTATGCACAAGGGCTTCGTCAAGACCTATAAAGGGATGGGCGCCGCCCGGGTGCCATACGCGGCCTTTGGTGGGATAACGCTGGTGGGCTATCCATATGTGGGCATCAAAATTGTCCAGTTTATAGTACTGGGCTACCTGTTCCGCGTAACCCACAATCTTCAGTATCATCATATTTCTGCCGTGAGACAGCACAAAAGCCCTCTTTTCCCCAAGGGCGCTGTAAAGGGCAAGGTTCAACTGATAGGTATTCTGGTAAATGAACTCTTCCTCTACCTTGTAGTCAGGGAGCGCCTCAAGGCCGCGCTCCTTCCGGAAATGGACAAGGACTTCAGGCTTTACCCGCACAAAGTATCGTTTTACTGCAGGGGGTTTTACTTCAAGGCCGGAAATATCCCGGTAATCATCAACTGTTTCAATAAACGCCTCATGGGCAACCAGGAAAAAGGGCCGTATAAAGCGTGTTTCCATCTCCAATAGAACGGTTTCGTCAAGAAGGGCAACCTGAAGGAGAAAAGCTGTGTCAAGGGTCTCCTGGTCTACTCCAAGCTTTGCCGGGATAAGGCCTACTGCTGCGAGACCGCCGCCTTTGCCGTTACCCCTGTTGTGCATTTGTACCGATGGCTCGAATATATGACGACCGCTCACAGGAATGTTGCAGGCAAAACCGGTAACGCCGCACCCTCCCTCTTCAGCCTCTATACCTGTCTGTTTTACAAGCCTTTCAGCCTCCCGAAGGTGGTATCGAGCATTTATGATTGCGTCTGCTTGATTTTTCTCTTTCATATCAAAACCTCTTATAAGCGCGTGGCGTTAAGATTTTTGCCGTCAGGTCACAAAACCGAGGGCACAAAACAGGAATATGACAATAGCGTTCCGGCGATATAGTATCACAAATCGAGCTCCCCTTCCACATCTTCCTGTTTTATGTAGTCAAGGTGGGCAATCACATCGAACCGTCCGGTAAGCTCGGTGACACTGCTCATGCCAAGCCTTTTGAGGATGGAAACAAGCTGGCGGCGCCAGACAAGATACATATTAATAATACGCTGGGTTGCCCATTCGAGGTTCATGAGATTTGTCAGTTCTTCGTCGGTAGTGGCAATACCCCGGGCGCAGCCCCTGCCCGATTCGCAGTGATGGCACCTGATGCATTCAAGGGCCACAAGATCGGCAGTCCCGAGACAGACCCCGTCAGCGCCCATAGCGAGCGCTTTTGCCATATCATAGGCCGAGCGGATACCGCCGCTCGCAATGATGGTAATCTTATCCCTGATGCCCTCCTGACAGAGAAACTTGTGTACCTTGGGCAGGGCGTACTCTATAGGCATGGCAATATTCTTCTTTGCAATATCCGGCGCAGCGCCTGTTCCGCCGTAACTTCCGTCAAGCTGAACGATGTGCGCCCCGGCGAAATAACTCCCTACGGTCACCATGTCAACATCGGTAGGGGTAGAAACCTTCACCGATACAAGGGCCCTCGTGTTTATCTCTTTTATCCAGTCCACATGTTTCTTGTGGTCTTCTACCGAGTAGACACTATGGAAAGGGAAGGGAGAGAAAAGGGCGCTCCCCGTTACTGCCTCTCGCATTTTTGCGACACGGGGCGTTACCTTATCCCCGAGAAGGTGCCCCCCGAGACCGGGCTTTGCCCCCTGGGCATACTTGAATTCCACGATCCTCACTCTCTTTATCGTCTCTTCTTTGACGCCGAAGAGACCTGTCGCAACCTGGGTAATAATATGATTGTCATAGGGGATAAGCTCTTCCGGATACCCGCCCTCGCCTGTACAGCAAAAGGTCTTGAGGGCAGCTGCAGCCCTGACGCGGGAGAGCATGGTTACAATACTGACAGAGCCGAAGGACATGCCTCCGAAATAGAACGGAACGGGGATAGTGATTCTTGGCCGTGAATCCCCGGAACGGTTCAATTCAATAGCAGTCGATATTTTACTCTCCGGAACAGAATGGACTTTCTTTTTTGGAAAGATAAAACGGATCTTATCGAATCCTCCCCCTGAATTTCCTGTCTTGTAGTTCAGATCCTGATAGGGCAGCTCCCCTGTTTCCGCCATGTGCCAAGTGCTGGCAAGGAGCTCGGGGGGCCAGCGTCTGTCTCCAAGGATTTCAAAGGATGGGTTAAGTTTTATCTGAATCGCCTTTTCAGGACATCTGTTCACACAGTAAAACGTATTTTTACTGCAGGAAAAACCAAGACAATGGTGGTCCTGTGCAACCCGTGGTCTTTTCACGCCTCCTTTATATACCCCATAAGGGCAGAGCTCAAGACAGAGTCCGCAGTTTGTGCAGGCATTGCTCACCGTAACGCGGTATTTGCCGAGGGCGTTACGGAAACGGCCTGGTACAGGTCTTTTTTTAGGTAGTTTGAATAACTCTATTCCTGGTGTGTGTGCCATTACATCAACCCCTTTTGCCCATATCGGCAAAGATTTCTTTTTCAAGGTCCTCGAAGAACATGGCGCGTCCCATTTCTCCCCGCAGCCTCCTCACCTCCCGGATGCCCATGGCCCCCAGGATTTCAAGGAGCTGGTTCTGCCAGCCTGCCATGAGATTCCGTATCCTACCAGAGCCCCAAAGGGGGTCCACGCTTTCAAGCTCTACAGGGCAGGCAATGCCTGCTTTGCAACGCCGGCATACCCTGCATTCCATGGCCACGAGGAGGGCAATATCTACAGACAACATATCTGCCCCGCAGATGATCTGCTTTGCCATATGTTCTGCCATGGCAATGCCTCCACCTGCAATGAGGGTAATCTGATCCCTTACCCCCCTCTCTACGAGGCGAAGATGGATTTCCTTTATCCGTTCTTTTATGAAAAGAGGTGCATCAGCCTTTTCAAGACCAAATTCGTCTGCACAGAGGTGAATGGCCTCTGCCCCTTCTGCGGTGAGGCGGAATACATCCTCTGACGCGTGAGGGTTAAGGGTCATCCGGATGATGACCACAAGCCCGGGATTTATCTCTTTGAGGGCTTTCTGGGCATTAATAGCTTCATTGCTATAGGGTATCTCCGCCATACGGAGACCCTTTATAATTGATTTGTCAAGATCGGACAGATTCCCGTCAATATAGAGTATTATGTTCGGTATATACTCCTCCATTGCCGGAATAAAATCGGATTGACGGATGACCGCAAAGGTGCCGAGGGACCGCGCCCCTTTGAGAAAGGCGAGATTAATCCCCTCTCGTGGCGGTGACCACGGCAGGATATCAAAGATAATGGGAAGAGGTATCTCCACGAGAGGTGGGGGAGTAATGGTGAGGGCGCCGGCCTCATCGAATTGGAGAGCCATTACCTTGCGGCCTATATCAATGGTAGTGCTTATATATTCGCGGCCATGGATACCGTCCCTTGTAGGCCGGACGATTTCAGACATATCGGTCCACATGGCGTCAAAGCCGGCACCGGAGAAAGCCCCGCCGTAGCCGCCGCCGGAAACAGGAATGCGCCCTGCCTCTGACTGGTACCAGAGCCCGGAAATAATCTCCGGTGTCCAGTAGGAATCGCCAAGGGCCTTATATGCGGGGTTGAGACCTTTCTGGATAAGCTTGTTCGGGCAATTCTGGACACAGCGGAAACAGTCCATACACGCGCTGTCGAGAGATTCAAGCATCTGGCGGGAATCAATACCCCTTTTTTCGTATACTTTATAGACACAATCCTTTTTTACACAGCGGGCGCATTTAAGGCATCCTTCTTCCCATGCAATAACGCCTGACCGGGTAATGGACTGAAACCGGTTCGGAACAGAACCAACATGAATATGGTATTTAGGGGGCATCTCTCCTCCTCCTACACTTCAGGTCTTGGAAAAAGTTTCCCTTCTTCCACTATTTGCGGAACCGCATCTTCCCATTCGATGGCCATGATATGAACCCCGTGGACGCCTTCAATTTCTTTAAGGGCCTCAATTGTTTCCACGGCTATCCTGATGCCTTCCTGCCGCTGTTCTTTTGCGGGCACTGATTTCATTCTATTGATAATCTCCACGGGTATATCCATGCCTGCGACCTGTGCGGCCATGTACTCCGCCATGCGGGCAGATTTGAGGGGTGTAATACCACCCAGGATATAGACCTGATTGTCGAGACCGTATTCTTTCACGAGACCCATCCACTCCTTGAAGCGGTTGAGGTTGTAAATACATTGTGTTTGTATGAATTCTGCCCCTGCGTCTACCTTTGTAGCGAGACGGGCAACCCGGTATTTAAAAGGATCAGCAAAGGGATTTGCCACGGCGCCGATAAAAAGCCTCGGAGGCTCGGTCAGTTTGTCTCCTCCGATGATATGGCCCCTATCTCTCATCTGGCGAACCGCCTGTACGAGCTGAACGGAATCGATGTCAAATACACCCTTTGAGTGGGGCTGATTACCAAAGGACTGGTGATCGCCGGAAAGGCAAAGAATATTTCGTATGCCGAGGGCAGATGCACCGAGGATGTCTGACTGAAGGGCAATGCGGTTGCGGTCGCGGGTAACCATCTGGAGCACCGGGTCAAGGCCCTCCTGCTTGAGCAGGGCACATGCGGCAAGGCTGCACAGACGAACCACCCCTGTCTGATTGTCCGTTACATTTACACTGTCTACATAGCCCTTGAGAATCCTTCCCTTGTTCCTTACGGCCTCGGGGTCAGCTCCTTTCGGGGGACCGCATTCAGCGGTAACGGCAAACTCGCCTCTATTGAGAACCTTTTTAAGTTGGCTGTCTGTTTTCACGTGCTTTGATCCTCCCTGTGAATTTTCCTTGGCCCCTTTCCCTGCTGTTTTGACCAATCCGCTGGGGGATGAACCTTTCTGAGAAGGTCAAGACGACCCATCTCTTCAAGCCTGCTCACAATGAGCTGCCATGCACAGGGCACATCAGGATCGACCTCGCAGCGATCAGTCCTGGAACCACCGCAGGGACCATTGAAAAGTCCTTTTGCACAGCGGGTGACCGGGCAAACCGCGGCAAAAAACCCAAGCTTGCAGTCGCCGCAGGCCCGACAGCTTTCCACCCAGAGGCCTGCCTCCTTTGTCTCTCCAATAAAGGTTGTATTGAGGGCAGGGACAATGTGGACTTTTGGGAAGACCCCTGCAACAGCCTGTACGCCGGCGCCGCACCCGAGGGAGAGGACTACGTCGTACTGGTCAATCACGTCAGTCAACTGGTTAATAAACTCATAGACACACTGGCGGTCCAGGGTCATCTCTTTTACTTCGATTTCCTTCTTCGATGACTTTGCATCCATACGGAGGGCTGAACCGAGGAGTCCCGTCTCTTTTTCACCTCCTGAAGCACACTCAGCCACACAGGAACCGCAGCCAACGACGAGTATTTTCCGGTAGGGCGCGATCATTTCCTTGATTTCCGATAAAGGCTTTCTTTCCGCTGTAATCATGCTTTTGCTCCTTTGTGATTAGCCGTTTTTATCTTAAGCCCCCTCATCCCCTTATTGGAGAAGGCCCGATTAATGCCTCGCGGGCAAGAAGCCCCCGCGCCAACTCATCCACAGTAACAGGGTTCCCGGCAGGGGTAATAATCAATTCGAGGCGCTCCCGCTCAAGGCCTATCTCTTCGATAAGTCCCTGGGTATAGGCAATACGTTTTCTGGCCCGCAGATTCCCTTCCTGGTAACGACATGCCCCCTCGGGACATGTAACAAGGTATACCTTATCCGCCCCTGATTCAAGGGCACCCATAAGGTGAAGAGGATCAATGCGGCCACTGCACGGCAGGGGGAAAAACCTTATCCGCTTACCTAGCTCCTTTTCAAGGGCACGTCTATTCGTGTCCTGATCAGGATCTATCTGCTGGCAGAAGAAGATTGTAATGTTGAGTCCAGCGCTTTTCTGGTCCATAACAGAGCACCTTTTATCCTTTCATCGTCAATAAAAAAGGCGCCCTCTTTTGGGAGGACGCCTTTGTCTCTTTCTCTATGACACGCCATTGTGCCAATAAATAGCCTAATTCTTTATAGTATAATAATTTGAACGATCTCTGTCAAGCATTTTTCGATTCCGGCATTTTTCGATTCCGGTTAACCTTTCCCCTCTTCAAGCTCCTTTATGACCCGTATGATATCCCTTGTAGAATGGTCTTTCGGATCCCCTACTATGGCCACTTTTCCACCGTAGGAGCGCACAATTTCCTTTTCCGGCACGTTCTCTTCCGTATAGTCCGTACCTTTCGCATGGATGTCAGGTTTCAGGGTGAGGAGAAGCTTCTCTACCGTAGGCTCGCTGAAAACTATCACATAGTCAACGCAATCTATGGCTGCAATGATCTCTGCCCTTTCTTTTACAGGGGTTACTGCCTGTTTTCTTTTTCCTAATCCTGTCAGGGATGAGTCATCGTTTACAGCAACGATCAGGATATCGCCAAGGGCCTTTGCCCCCTTCAGGTATCTTACGTGACCTACATGAAGAATGTCAAAACAACCGTTGCCGAAGACAATCCGCTGTCCCTTCCCTTTCTCGTCTTCAATAATCCTGGTCAGTTCTGCAAGGTTTGCAACTATTGTGCCCATTTCATTCACACACCTTTTTCAGCTCATCTATGGTTACGGTAGCAGTGCCCCGTTTCATCACCACGATGCCTGCTGCATTGTTTGCGATCTGTGAGGCTGTATAAAAATCCGCGCCGCTCGCCAGGGCAAGGGTAACCGTAGCGCATACCGTATCCCCTGCGCCCGTTACATCGGTGACATCGTCCGAGCCTGATATGGGTATGTGATAAATCTCCCCGCTTTTCAGGAAGAGGCTCATCCCCCTGTTTCCCCTGGTAACAAGCAGGGCGGTGACGTCCATAAGGCCCATGATCTTTCTGCCTACCATATCAATATCCTTCTCCTCCCCAAGAGAGCAGAGCGTGTATGCCTCTGATTCATTGGGGGTAATAAGAGTGAAACCCTTGAAGCTTTTCAGATTATATCTCGAATCTCCAACCACTATGGTCTTTTTTGCTATCTCCCCCATGAGGCGTATGACCGTTTGATCAATAGTCCCATGGCCGTAGTCAGACACGATAAAGGCATCCATACGTGGGACAAGCCCGTTCAGCTTATCCATGAGGATTGCCCGCTCTCCTTTACTCACAGGCCTGTTGCTGTCTTTATCGATCCGTATCACCTGCTGTTTTGATGTATGGGTATCCCCGGCAAGTATCCGTGTTTTGGTAACCGTCTCCCCGTCATGGCGGATAAACCCCCCTGGATCAAGGGTTGTAAATTGGGAGAAATAATCGATAAGCCTCTCTCCCGTATGGTCGCTCCCGATAAAGCCGACAGGAAAGACCCGTGCCCCGAGGGCCAGAAGATTGTTTATCGTATTACCGGCGCTCCCCGGATAGATCCTTTCCTCCTCGTGCTTCACCACGACAACCGGGGCCTCTCTTGAGAGCCGGTAAGGTTTGCCGAATATATACACGTCGGCAATAATGTCCCCTACTACACAGATCCTTTTCCCTTTGAACTGATCTATCCATTCCTTTGAGGTTTTTTCCGGTTTTCTTGCTTTACCCATTCAGGATATCCTCCACCTTTTTAAAAACATCTTCCGGTTTTATGCCTTTAAGGCATTCATGGTCCCTGTCGCAAGTCTTTTTATTGCAGGGCCTGCACGGCAGGTCTTTCAATGCGAGATGTGTATGGAAATTGGGATATTGGGTATATCGTTCATCCATAGGGCCTAAAAGCACAACAGTAGGGACGGAAAGGGCTGCTGCAATGTGCCTGGGCCCCGTATCGTTGCTCACCACCACGGATGCCCGCGAAATACACACCTTCAGTTCCCTTATATCAAGGTCTTTCACATGGACCCGGTCTTTCTCCTTTGCCCCTTCGCGGATACCCTGCGCAATGGCTGTCTCGCTCTTCCCGGGGAGTATGTACACGTCCATGCCGGTTTTTTGCACTACCATATCTGCGAGTTCGGAGAAATGGGTGTCAGGCCAGCGCTTCGAAGGTCCGTACTGGGCCCCCGCAATAAATACCCCATAGGGTCTGTTGATATCCAGATGCCTTTCATCAAACCTCTGCTCCTCATCTGCAGTCACGGAAAGCGTAGGGGTATCGGTAAGTCTTCTGCTGCCCAAGGCATCAATGATCCTGAGGTAATGCTCTACTGTCGGTTCAGGATTTGGCCCTTCAGGTACTTGGCGGGTAAGCATAAAACCTCTTCGATTCCGTGCATACCCGGTCCTTTCCTTTACATGGGCCCCATAGAAGAGAAGTGCAGAACGGAAGGAGTGGGGCAGCATAATAGCCCTTTCGAAGTATATGTTTTTGAGGGATTCGACAGCGTTGAGAAAGGGCAGGAAACCCTTTTTATCATAAGGAATAAATCTGTCAAACAGTTCAAGGCCATTGTAGAGATGTATGGCGCTGGTTTTGCCGATACCCCAGAGCTCACCTTTAAGGGATGCCCGGAGGGACCGGAGGAATGGCTCGGCCATTACCATGTCGCCGATCCAGTTAGGCAGATAGACTATCGTCCGTCCAGTCACTTCTCACGCCCATAAAGGGATTATATTTAACGGTATAATGGGCCTTCCCTCTCTGCTCCATCTCGGCGTCAAGGGCCTTGAGGGAGGCAAGGATCGTATCCTTTTCTTTCGCCCATTCATTTTTTGTCATTTCCTCAACCTTTTTTACAAGATCCATATATCTTCCTTCCCCATCTATGTTGCTGTAGCCGTTCACAAAGAGGCAGAAGAGGGCCTTCAGCTTGTCTATGAGAAGGTCTACCTTGTGCCCCAGCATCATGCATGTTTCATCGGTGAAGTTATCGAGGGCCTTCATCTTCTCAAAATCTATCATGCCTGCATTCCCTGCTATCTCGTAAGCCTTTGTGCCGATAAAAGGAAAAAACAGGGACCAGCGGAACCTTCCCGGCTGTATCCGCGCGAGAAGCTTCACGGTCTCCATGATATCATCCTCATTCTCGTGGGGCAATCCTGCCATAACAAAGGCAGAGGTGTGGAGGCCGTATGTATGGGCTACCCCGAAGGCCCGCTCAATATCATCGTTTGTCATGTACCGGTTCAGGACACCCTTCCGTATTCTGTCGCTGCCGCTTTCAAGGCCGAATTTTATGATCCGGCACCCCGCTGCCTTAAGATCAGCAGCCATCTCGCTGTCAAAGACGCGGGCATGGGCATTACAGACAAACCCAATGTCAGTAATTTCCCTGTATTTTCGGGAAAATTTGTGAAGCCATGCCTTGTCAAAGGTAAAGATGTCGTCATCGAAGATAAACATCCTGATGCCTTTGTAATGGTCAAGGAGGTACTTGATCTCTCCTGTTATCTCCTCTACGGTGTGCCTCCGGAGATAGGTCCTCGGCAAATGGCCGTTTTCCTTATAAAGAGACATTATCTTGTGGTTAAGGCAGTAGGTGCACCTGAAGGGACAGCCCCGCGACGCGGTAAGCCCCACCCACCCGTCCTTTGCGTCGATCATCTGCTGAAAATCAAAGATCTCGTAATCCTTAAAAGGAAGCCCCCTGACATCGAGGAAGGGCCGCAAAGGCTCAATTACGATTGTTCCATTCTCCCTGTACCCCAGGTTCCTGATACCTTTTGGGTTGCCTTTTGTCAGCAGTTCAAGGAATGCCTCTTCGCCTTCTCCAATGCAGATATAATCTACCGCAGGTTCTGCGAGGGTCCCCTTCGGGTCCATGGTAGGGTGGATACCACCGAAAACGATGGGCACTTCGCAGTAGGTCTTGATGTTCCGGGCAATCTCAAGGGAGTATTTGTACTGATTCGTGAGCACGGAAAACCCTATCATGTCAGGCTTTATGCGGAGTATGTCCGCCCTGATCCTCTCAAGATCAAGAGGGTAACCAAGCTGGTCATTTACGTTCAGGAGAAAGGTCTCAATGCCGTGGGCCTTTAAAAAGCCGGAAATATATGCAACCCCGTAACTAAATCCTATCTGGGCATTGATATTGGGATAGATAAAGAGTACGCGCATCTAAATTCTCCTGTTTATTTGCCCCATTGCAAGTATTGCATCGTAAACCTGGTCAATAGAAATACCGCTCAGGCATTTTCTCTCCTCACATGCCTTGTTTTTACAGGGGCTGCAGGTAAGTTCTCTTCTCACGACCGTGCTTTGACCGCTGTAAGGCCCATTAATCTTTACATCGGTCGGGCCGAAAATTGCAACTACGGGTGTGCGGGCAAAAGCAGCAAGATGCATGACCCCCGTATCGCCCCCGATGTACATATCCACCCTCTTCATAAGGGCAAGAAGCTCGGGCACATTGGTGGGGCATGAAAGAAAAACCCGGTCTCCTCCATCTTTCTGTAATGCCCGGGCTTCATCCTCTTCTCCGGGGCCCCACAGAATAATGATCTGCGCGGGTCTGTTATTCCGGATACGCCTGATCAATTGGGAATATCTGTGAATATCCCACCTCTTGAACCTGCTCCCCTTGCTCGAAAAGGGATTAACCGCAAAAACAGGGGATAGGGATGAAATTCCTTCCATTTCAAAATACCGGTCAATATATGCAGCAGCTTCGGGGGAGACTTTAAGGTCAATTTCCGGGACAGCGCCCTTTGCGCCGAGATGGCAGGGGAGGAGCATGTTCCTTTCCACCTTGTGGAGCCGCCGGTCATGGCCTTCAACCCGTTCATGGTAAAAAAGGTGACTCTGCTCTTTTGCATACATCCTGTCAAACCCGACTCTCTTCCCTCCCCGTGTGCACAGGGATAAAAGGGTGCTTTTGATAATACCGTGAAAATCGAGAACCATATCAAATCTGTCCTTCCTGAGTTTCTTCAGGAAATGGCTCATCTCTATCCCTGCAAGGCCGAGACGGCCACGCTTTAATGCCTGCATGGTACGACCCCGGGGGAAAGGTATCACTTCATCTATAAAAGACTGAGACGAGAGAAGATCTCCCACAGACCCTTCTACAAGCCACGAGATACGGGACTCGGGAAAATGATCTTTCATCGATTTTACAGCAGGCATACTCATAAGCACATCACCCAGAGAAGTTAATCTGACAACCAGAATGTTACTTGGCTTGGGCATCTTTCAGGATTTTCATAAGATACGGGGGGATTGCTACCGCCTTTTTTTCTTCGCTGCTTATACAGAGATGCTTTGTGTGACCTTCAACAAGAAGTGTGTCATCTTTATATGCCTTATAGTGGAACGTAAGCCCCCGGGATCTCAGTTCAGGCATGCTTGTCTTAACAATAACAAGATCGTCGTAACCGGCATTATTATAATATCGTGCCCCCATGTCAACAACTACAAGATAATACCCCATTTCTTCAATCTTCTTGTAGGTAAATCCCTTTGTCCTCAAATATTCGCTTCGGGCCATCTCAAAATAGAGCGGGTATATACCATAGTAGACAACCCCCATTTTATCGGTATCTCCGTACCGTACCCTTATAGGTACCTCTACAAAGGCATGGTCTGTTCCTGCCACATCTCCCGAATTCCTCATATCAGAGCGCCCTCAGGTATTCGGGCCTCAATTGGGAGGGGTCTCTCTGATCCAGCACCCCCTGTATTGACCTTAATACCTTATCCTTTTCCTCCGGCAGCCATGCCTTCACGGGGAGGTAGTTCGATGCATGGTTTGATGCAAAGAACATGTGGGTCACGTTTGTATTCTTTATCATAATATAGAGCTCTTCAAGGAGCATATAGGGGTCAGGTACCTTAAAAATACCTTTTTTTTCTTCTTCAGCCAGTACCGTTCCCGGAACGATGATTACGCTTAATGCCCCTGCATAGTCAGGATCGATCCTGCTTAAGAACTTGCCTGTCTCCTCTGCATGGATGGCGCCCCTCTCAACCCCGCCGAGACCGAGAAGTACCGTGACCGAGAGAATGATGCCTGCATCTTTTACCCTCTGAGCGGCTTCAGCGGTTTTATCAAGGATAGTACCCTTGCATACCTTATCGAGGGTGACCTGATCACCTGATTCAACGCCGAGATAGATAATCCCCACGCCGAGTTCCTTCAGGGCTTTAAGTTCTTCTACCGATTTCTTCAGGATACCCTTTGTATTGCCGTATACACCGATTCTTTCAAGTTTCGGAAAGGCATCTTTTATAAGCTGAATAATAGGAAGGAGCCTTTTCTGGGGAATGATAAGGGCATCGCCGTCGGCAATGAAGACCTTTTTGATATACCGGGCATACTGCTTTGCCTCCTCAATGTCTTCCTTTACCTCGTCAAAGGTCCGCACCCGGAATTTCTTATCTTTAAAAGAACCGCAGAATGTACACTTGTTGTGGGAACACCCTATGGTTACCTGTAATATGAGGCTGTGGGCCTCACTTGGGGGTCTGTAAATTGAGCCTTCGTACCTCATCGTTCAATCCTGTATTCTGTATACTTTTTCCCCTTCTCTAACAAAACCGTGCTTCTGCCTTACTACATCTTCGAGATATTGATCATCATTCTGCAATCTGTTGATCTCATTCTTGATAAGGATATTCTCCTTTTCAATAGCTGCAATTGAGGTATTGATCGAGGTGATCTCCCTCCTCAGTTTTACATACCCGAAGATACCGCCTTCCGAAAAAACCATTTGAAAGAATAAGGCCGATAAAAGTATGATCAGGCCGTATTTCCTTACAGTATCTTCATACATGCTGATATCTTAACGGTATGAAATCAAAAAGTCAAATGTTCTAATGCTCTAAGGAAGAACCCTGGAAAGCTCTCCAAGAAGCCCCATGGCCTTCGCTGCCTCCGGAATACTGAGGCTCCCCAGGCCGCAGCTTGTAGTAAAGAGCCACGTATTCTTATTAACATCGATCTTCAGGCGCTCCATCCGGGCAGTAAATGTATTCCAGAGGTTTATGATATCCTCAAGGGAAAGGTCCGATATCTTTTCGGAAGAGGGTATAATGCCGGGGGCAATCCACCCGCCGCGCTTCAGGAATTGTATCAAGTCATCCGAGAAATAGGTAATAGTCTCAAGGAAATTGAAGGCATCATAATTTACAATATCAAGGCTTGTATTGAACAGGACTGACCAGTCTGTATTGCCGCAGCAGTGGACGCCCCTGCGCGCCTTTAATCCCCCGGTCACTTCATCAAAAAGGGCTATGGCCTCATCTTTTCCGATCGAGACATAGGCCGAACCAAAAGAGACCATGAAGGGCTCATCGAAAAAAAGGATAATCTCCTTTCCCGGAGCTGCCCGCCCGAGGGCATCTATGATCCATTGGGCCTTCATGTTGAGGGCCTTTTTAATGATATCGAAATAGGCGTAGTTGTATATCACGGGTTTGCCGTTCTCATCGGGCAGGCCAAGTCCCATGCTGAATGGGCCGGTGAGCTGTCCCTTGATATAGCGTGCCCCCTCTCTTACTTCAGGAAGCCTTTCAAGGAACCTGAAAAAACCGGGTGCGGTTTTCCGGGAGAGGGCAAAGGCATCGAGATTCCCGGCACTGTAATTTTCATAAAACTTTTCTATCCCTTCGGTCTTTCCCGTATCCATGTATACGGCGCCCTTTGTTTCGTCTACACAAATGCAGGGAACACCCTCCAGGAAGGTGCTGTACATATTCTCATCAGGAGACCTTTTCGGCAGTTGGGGCCAGAAGGGGATCTCTTTGCATGTTGAAAATATGAGGTCTATTGCTTCATCAATATTTGTATAAGGAAAACTGCCGATGCCGGTGATCATGGTTTCGCTCCAGAGTTAATGATTAATGCCCGGATGGGCTAAGGCAATTATAAACAGACAGGACCATTCATGTAAAGGATTTTGTAGGAAAAGGGGGAAGTCAGTTATGGTTGGATGAAAAAGTTGATATTCTTGGACGGCCCCTGGCACGTGGCGAAAACTTGATCTGCATCGTTCTGCTTGCCTCGGTCTTCCGACGTATCCAACCCCTCGATAATGCGTATTGCCCTGCGGGTCAGCACCCCGGAGTTTGCTCTGAGAAAGAAAGTCATCTCGGTCTCCTCCTGCCACTGCCGCAGGGTAATTCATTGCAGGGATGTCCCGATGGCGATGGATACTAAGTCCACGGGGCGGGAAGGACGGGCCGCTCCATAACACGAAGCTTTACACGAAGCTTTTACTCTTGACATTATATACAAAACCTGTAAAATATCAGGGAGCGGTGAGTCCGTTACGGGTTGTTTGGGGTGCTCCCATCCATCGGTTGGCATGAGCTTCGACACGAAAAGCCTGTAAGGCACGCTCATTTTTGTTTCCCCGGTAGATATACAGAGACAAACCGTATTTTTTCTTTGATAATATCGTACCATTCTTCTCTTTGCCTTTCGTATTTTTCAAAAACAGCATAAGAAAACATGTCTGCTGCCTGCAATCCACAATGCTCCTTTGAGTCTATATGATAAATATTGGGCGGAACAGCAGGATCAATTCTGGATTCAAGCTGCCTTCGTATATAAATATTAAACTCTACAATTTCCGGCTTGCTTTTTGATTTATCAATAGTGAACTCTACTTTTAAACCGGCACTCTCAAAAGGTATTCGGTCAAGGACGGTCCTTGCAATGAAATTGTATACGCGGGATTTTTTCCTGACGAGGGACTCATATACCCTTCTCTTGTTCAGAACAATGGCATAAATTCCGAAATCAAGATCCTTGACCTGTTGGAAGAAGTAGTTTTTTACCTCTATAGTCGTTTTGGCTCCCTTTAATTCATCGGCAATCCTTTGTCTTTTGTTTTTGGGGTTCAGTTTTCTCCTCAAGGTTTTCTTTACTCCGTTGATAAGCAGCCTGTTGGCTTCATGGCCTCTCACGACAAGGATGGTGACAACGAAGAATTTTGATGGTTTTTTGTTCACAAAATCAAAGCCGAGATCGCCGCTTTCATCAAGATAAAGATAGAGCATTATTCCCTTCCCTCAACAATGCGTATCTCAGGAATGTCGGGCATTTTTGCCATTGCAATGCTGACGGGATGGGTTGGGTCGGAGAGTTCGCAATAGACCTTTTCGATGGTTCGTAGAGAAGCAAGATTTTGTGTCTCTACATTATTGTCATTGGTGTCGATTTCCGGCAGGTCATTAAGGTGCCTGAGTAATTCGCGTCCGGTGGCTTTGATCTCGTCGGGGAAATAGAGTTCGTAGACCATGGAGTCGATGAGGCTAAAACAACTTGCCCTTTAATTTACGAGGCCATGAGCGCAATGTCTTCAAGCGTTACTTTTTTGAAGACATCTTTGCTGCCGAATCTTTTTAATGCATCAAGTATCTCTATGCCTGCAATC
>PNOM01000016.1 GCA_013824835.1 Syntrophus sp. (in: bacteria)
GAGGGGCAAATCTGGTTATGATGAGATGGGAAAGCCAGTAATTTTGCAAGAGGCTCATGTAATTATATTTTAATTTCAAGTCAAAAAACAGTCAAAAAACGCGAACAATTACCGAATGTGAATTACCCCCCTGATAGATTAAACCGGACATTTCTATTTTGGCTTGACATGCACGCAAAGTTGATTGACATCGAAAATATGCTGTGTTATACATCAAAAAGCAACATTTTTATTGCGAGGCCGGGATAACCCGGGTGTTGGTAAGCCATTGAATTAGGAAGGTTTTTAATAACCCCCGTACGGTAACATAGGCGTTATGCCAAGGAGATCAAAACAATGAATCAGGAAGAATACAGGAAGATAATTTCCCTTGCAATTGACCGTGAAATCGAAGCCTATGCATTTTACCATGCAGTGTCTGATATTTCCAAAGACAAAAACCTTAAGTACATTTTCAACGACCTCGCCGAAGATGAGAAAAAACACCGCCTTACATTAGAGGGGTTCCTTACCAAAGGGCTGGAGACTCTGTATTTTTCGGAGTCAAAGGATTACAAGATCGTGGATGCCCTTCCAACACCTTCTCTGACCATGGACCTCAAGCCCCTCGAAGGTTTGGTAATTGCAATCAAGAATGAACTCGAAGCCATGCAGATGTATACCCAATTGGCAAATGCGAGCACCGATGCAGCGCAGAAAAATATTTTTCTTGAACTCGCTTCGATGGAGCGTGGACACAAGAGCAAGCTTGAGGATATATATACAAATATGGCATTTCCTGAAGTCTGGTAGGGGAACTGAGAGGGATACCCTGTATTCCTGTATCCTTGGAATATGGAATGACAATGGAGGATGAGGTGGGGACTAAACTGTTACCTTACCCCAATAGTATACAATACCATCGGTAAGGTGGTTTTGACTGTCCATGCTATAGGATATCACTGGTTCAAATTCTTTATGTATTCGTTCTCGGGAAACTCCTTTTCAAGTTTGGCTATTTCCTCATCAGCACTATCATTGAGGTAATTGTCGAGAAGAAAGAAGAGGAAGGAAAGCCTTCCGGAAAGATCATTTTTATCTTGCCTGTATTGTTTAATTTGCCCCCGTATCTCTGCCACTTTATTTTTCTCGGGGAGAAAAAACCTTCCTCCTACCGCATTTTTTTTCAGGTCTTCAGTGACAAACCAATCGTAATTCTCATTGTAGGTGAGTATCCCTTCGGGAATCTTAAAGAAGGTGTTTTCTGTTTCGGAGGAGATAATCAATTTTGTACCACTCATAATCCGAACAGTATATTTTTTTACGCCCTTGCAGTGGTTTTCCCATGCAAGGGTAAGCAATGGGTCGATTATTGCGGTATCGACGGGAGATAGCAAAAATATGCAGGAAGTACGTCTCCCTCTTATCACGGTAGCGCCTGGTCTTCCTTCTCCTGTTTTCGGTTGTTGCATTGAGTCATGGGGCTTGTAATATCCCTGTTTGATATTTACTATGCCCTGGGAAGCCTTGACCGAATCTTCCTGTACAACTGCTGTTGAATCAGACAATATCTCGTAGCCTTTGCTGTCCCTCCGGGAGATTATAAGGACTTTACTGTTTGCCTTTGTTTTGATAATGTCTCCAACCTTTACCGGATAAAGGAGATGTTTCGTTTTCTGAAGATGCAATAAAGTTTTATCCGTACCCTGAATCTCCGCATTGCCGGAAATGTCGAAAATTACGCCAAAACCATGAGCACCATAGAGCGGTTTTATCGAGAAAAAGAGCAAAAATGCAAAAAGTGCAATAATCCATCGCCTGTTCATAATATCCTCCTTGAAGCCCTGTTTATAGGGGTTCATCATTAAAAGTATATATGCCTATCGGCTCATCTATCCCCTTCAGATTTGTTTCGCCAAGGTATCGAAAATCAAATTCATCTTTTACAAATATACATGCTTTATCGCTGAGAAGTACAGACTTTCTGAACTGTTTAGTCAGCCCTTCTATTCTTGATGCAATGTTTACAGGATTACCGATAATCGTTAAATCCATTTTCTTCTTTGATCCTATATTTCCAATGACAACGCTCCCAAAGTGTATGCCTATTCCCACATGAATTGTCCAGTCGCCGACAAACCCTGCAAAGGCAGGGGATGTGTTTGCCCTCTCCACTGCGCGGATAATCTCTTTTGAGGCGATAATGGCATCGCGAACAGGGGTTTGGCCGAGGCTGAAAAAGGCAAGTATTCCATCGCCAAGGAATTTATTCACAAACCCGCCATTCTTTAAAATGGGCTCTATGACAATTTCGAAGAATTTATTCAGAAAATCAACGATCTCTTCAGCCTTTCTTGTTCTCGAAAATTTTGTGAAATCCCGTATGTCTAAAAAAAGTATGCACATATCCCTTGTCTCGCCCCTGAAAAGGCTTCCCGGATCGCTGCCGATGATTGCATCAAGATGCCGCGGGTCAATATAGTATCCGAATGTACGGAGTATCATCCGTCTGTTTTTCTCTTCGACGACATATCTGTATGGATAGAGAACCGCAAAAAGAAGAAAAGGAGAAATCAGGTGGGGAAATAATGTGAACAGGTAGCCCTGAGCAAAAATAAAGAGGTTTGCAATGAAGAAAACAGCAGAAATGAGTGTTATTCCCGATAATGCCGATAAAGGGCCCCGCTTTATTGACAGCAGAAAACTGATACCAACAAGGAGAACAAGGACGCCTGTTTGAACAGGGGAATAGATTTTTGTGACAGCAGTCTTTGTCAAAAGCGTATCTACGGCAATTGCGTGGATAAAAACTCCTGGCTGGTATTGCAATGGTGTCGGGTGGACATCTTCGTTTGAGCTGATAAAACCAAGGATAACAATTTTGTCTGCAAATTCCCTGGCCGGTATTTTATCCTTCAGGACATCCTTGAGTGAATAATAGGGCAGGTTTTTTAACAAAAGATAGTTCACGTACAAAATATCGGGGACCCTCTTTTCCTCTTCGAGGGTGCGGTAAAGACTGTAAGCGAAGGATGCCATACTATTTACTTCAGCAAGCTGATATCTCCTTATCACATGATCTTTATCGGGCAGGAGATTCACCGATGCCGGTTTAACGTTTTTCATGAAAGGCATCATATTGATATAAAAAGGGGTATTCTCCCCGGATACCCCCTGGACAACGGGCATAATTTCTGAAGCCACAATAAGGGGCTTCAGAAGAGAATTGTCTGACTCTTCACCGAACATATCGAGGAATTGTGAATATTTCCCTGTTTTGTCAGGGCCAACAATCTCTTTTGCGGCACTTTGAATTTTCTGACCCAGTGAATGAATGGGAATTAAATCTATTCCAATCGATTTTGCCCTGTATTCACTCATTTTCATAATGAATCGCCCAATATCAGGATACCAGAAGATAAGAGGTTTTTCTGTTGAGAGATATTTGTCTTCCAGCCCCACAACCACAACCTTGCCGGATGGCACATGGCGCTCCGTTTTCAGGTTCTTTACGATAGAGAGCCGGAAATCATAGGCCTTCATTTCAAGGGTATTCCACAGGGAAGCTGTGAACATGATTGCAGCGGTAGTGATTATACCGAGGGTAAGAGGGATCAAGATAGTCTTTGTATTCTTGCTGTTCATTTATATCCATGCGCCATGAGTCATTTCCCTTTTTCCCTATTCCTGCCCCTACCATTCCCAAGATACTATTTTTCTGCGTTACTAAGGCAGTTATTATACCTATCGAATTTATCAATTTTTTGTTTTTTTTATTCTTCCACCGCCTTCTCTACCGTACGTTGATTCTTAATTTCTTCTTTATCACTATCGTCCAATTCTCTAAACTTGATAGTTCTTTGTCTTCCATCGAACTACACATGACATAGGAGATTGAAGGGGCAGTCGGGGCAATTGCCGTCGTCAAAGGGGCTGAATGGCTTCTTTGGGTCGAGGATGTTTCTAAGGACCGTACGGACGCCCTCCATGTATTGTGCCTGTATTGCCTCCCGCTCTTCAGATGAGCTGGTTTTTAAAAGCACCTCTTCCTGGTTGTTCTTGAGGAGCAGAAGTTTTGCATTGACCCGCTCATCCGGGGCATCAAGGGTCTGCTGAAAGAGCGAGACATAAATGGGGAGCTGAAAAGTGGAGATATGCCTGTGGATATCCTCCATGGAACTGAAATTGGTCCTGGAGAACGTCCTCTGCTGGTATGCCTTTGTGCCCCCCGTCTTGTAGTCCACAATCTGATATTCATTTTCTTCAGGATAGAAATCGATCCGGTCTACCCGGCCCCTGAATTTTATCACAAGGTTGTCTATGGGGAAGGTATGTTCGAGGGACTGTTCAAGATGTTTTATTATAAAGGGTTTTTCGGCTTCCGCGATATGCCTTTTCAGGAAGGATTCAAGCTTGAAGGCAGTCAGTTTTTTGAAAAGGTAGTATTCCCCGGTAATGATCCTGTGTCTGAATTCCCTCTCCAGGGCCTCTGTCATGGAGAGCAGAATGGGTCCATGGAGGGCAGGGGTAATCTCGCTCCCTTTGAAAGGTTCGAAGGTTGAAAAGAGGATCCGGTGAATGATTATGCCCCGGTCCATAGCGTCAATATCCTCATTGACCTCCTTTTTCTCTTCAAAATTGAGGATACGGCTGAAATAAAAAGAGACGGGACAGCGGATGAATTCATCAATCTCCGAAGGGGAGTATCTCCGTTGGGCAAGGAGCTGGAGTACAGCATCCGTTTTTCTTATCTCCGGCAGCCTCTCCCTGGGGGCAAGCCTGATTTTGTATGATGACCTGTCGACGGTGATAACGTCAAGTTCCCCTTTTTCCTTTTCCATCTCCCAGATAATCTGTTCAATATACCTGCTTCTTGGTCTGTCGTCTCCATCGACATAGAGGAGATGGACATCCTTTGCGGACCTGATAAGGCGGTAGAAGTAGTATCGATAGATCTCCTCGTTCTGCTCCGGAGAGGGGATGCCGAGTTTTTCGTATATGCCGAGGGGCACAAGGGGATCCACCTGTTTTGGCCGCGGCATAACCCCTTCATTTACATCGAGCATAATGACCCTGTCGAAACGAATATTTCTCGATTCAAGGACGCCTATGATCTCAAGGGGCTCCACGGGTGTTGTATCAAAAGGCAGGGTGGTTGACTTGAGAAACTGGAGGAGAAAATCGCCCATGATCCGTCTGTTTTCTGCCTCATCAGCATCGAAACGCTCTTTGCTGAACCGTGTTCCCCTTATCCTTTCGAGGGTCTCGAAGGCTTGCTTGAATATCTCGCCGGAGAGTATGTAGGAGCGGACAGGGGTATTGTGGAGGATAAAGTTGAGCATCATTTCGAGCTTTTCCCCGTATTGATCAAGGGTTCCCGATTCCTCAAAGGCGCTGAAAAAGATGGCATGGATATCATGGAGGGCCTTTTGGCCTGCTGCCATAGTATCTCCGCCTTGGCGCTTCCTGATGTGGAGTTTCACCGCTTGTTCCATTTCATCAAGGGTTATGAAGACCTTGTTCGCAATCGTGCTCCCTCGTTCTTCTCCTGTGAGCAGTCTTTCAAGGAACAGGAGAATGACCCGCAGGTCTTTGTCGAGGGTAAGATTTTTTACAAAGGGGTGAAGCATTACCTGAAGGTATGCCTTTGCAGGGTATATCCGCTGGTTTCTCCTCGTCATCTGGGCATTTAGTACATTTGAGATTAAATCGAAGACAGGGGTGCGGAGCAGGGGGTAACCGAGGGAAATGTTATAGGGGGCGTCGATCCTGTCTACTGCAAAGGTAAGAACGGGAAAGAGGGCCTCTGATAGGGGGAGAACAAGGGCGGTTTTCTGAGGCTCCTTCTCGTCAAGTATGGTGAAGACCTTTAATGCCTCGCTATGGGTGTCAAACCCTGAGTAGAGCTTTATGCAGCCTGGCGCCTGCTTCTCGCAGGGAATGGGCACAATCAGTCCCCCGAAATCGGCGATGAGCTGTCTCAGGATCGGCCATTCATGAATCTCTCCTTCGATGATTAGAGCAGCTTTTCCTTGCTGCCACAGGTGCTGCATGATCGTTTTTTCAATCCCGGTCAGCCCGAAAAAACCTGCAAAATAGATGTGGTCGAATTCGCTGAAATCCGATTGATCAAGGATGCTGAGAGCCCGCAGATACTTGTATCCCCCGGTGAAAAAGCGCTCCTTTTCGAGCATCTCGTGGAATCGCTCCCTGAGAAGACTTATATTAGCAAGGAGCTCATTGACGCTCCCCGGCACATCGTATCCCAGGGCGGCGTTCCTTTCAAAAGAAAGTAGCGTACTTCCAGAAATGTTTTCCCTGTCAAGGTGATCAATAAATCCGTACAGATACTGCCCCCAGTAGTAAAAACGGGCGAAGCCCTTTTCCCGCAAGGGATGATGGCGGAAGACATTGATGGTACCCATGGCTTCATAGAGAAGCCAGATGGCGTCGTTATATTCCAGATCAGAGAATGCTGGATAGGCGTTTCTTACCATGTAATCGATAAAGGTTTCCATGGAGAAAAAGGCCGGGGCATAAAAGGGGGTGTTGAGCCTTTCTGCCAGGGTTCTTTTCAGATAGAGGGCGGGTCTTTTTCCTGGAAAGACAACGGCGATATCCTTTAAGGGTCTATGGTCACTTATGATGAACGTGCTCAGTTCATGGATGAAGTCAGCGCCGAAGGGGATCGTATATATGGGCCTCATACAGCTTCCACCCAATGTTCATCGATATAGAGGAGATAGCACCTCACCTCCTTATCCTTGTGGATATCCCTCAAGAGATTGCCGTAATTTCTGATCTGCTCAATATGCTCTGCCCTCCGGGTCTCCCCTGTTTTGAAATCAACAACATCAATGAAGCTATCGTGTATGATGATCCGGTCAACCTTGTAGGTATCACCGGTTCGGGTGACAAGTTCTTTTTCTGCATAGACAATACTACCGTCTTCGGGGAGAAAAAACCGCCTGAAAGGCTGATGGGCAAAGAAACCAATGAGAACTGAGGTGATCTCCTCTTTGCGGGAAAGAAAACCGTAGCGGACAAGGGACTGTTGGACAGATTCCTCAATAAAGGCTTCATAATCCTCAGGAAGAGCGGATATGCGGGAAAGGATATAGTGAATCACGTCACCCTTCTTTTTTGCAAAGACCTGCTCAAGGGAGCACCCTTCGGGTTGCTCAAACTTGCCTTTCACCTTTTCCATCCACTTAAGATCTTTCCCGATCATTCCGGGTAAAAACGTGTCTTCTTCCCGGGTTTGTTCCGGCTCATCCCCGGAGATACTGTCCCCTGTTCCTTTCTGCTTTACACCCCTTTCAATGATATGCCCTGTTGTCCATTTCTGCATTGCCTCCATGGTGAAGAGGTAATCGGCAAGAAGATTTTTCTGCCGGTCTCCATCGGCGAGGAGTATGTAAAGCTCCTTTTCTGCCCTTGTGCAGGCAACGTAGATATTATTGATCTCATCAATCAGGTATTCAGATTCCTTTTGGCAATATATGGCATCAAGTTTCGGCGAATAGCCGATAAAATCCTTTTTAATGTAGAGGAGTTTCAGGGTTTGCTCATCAGAGACAAAGAACTTCCCTTTGTCCCTGCTATCGGAAGAGCCGAAGGGGTTCAGCTTGAGAAAAGGAAGGATCACCACAGGGAACTGAAGACCCTTTGCCTTATGGATTGTGAGGACCTTAATGGCCTTTGCCCCCTCAGTAGCCTTAAGCAAAAAAGGTGCATCTCTGTCCGGCATCGCCTCCCCGGGGCCAAGGGCATCTCCTCTCCAGAACTGGAGGAAGCCTGTGAGATTATTGTCTCCTGCACCTTCCCGTTTCTTGATCAATTCGCATATATGAAGAAAATAGGGGACATCTTCCGGAAAACGGCTCAGGACCTCCCATCCCTTCAGGGTGAGGATGAAAAGTTCGTAGAGAGGGAGATATCCGGCGCCTTTGAAAAAGGGGTTGAAATAGCGGTCCCACAGCGCGGGATATGCGGACTGAAAGGATATGTAGAGGGGGCGGGGATTATTCCGGAGCCGTTCCCTTGTAATCCAATCCATCATCTCATCCCCCGGTATTTCAGATACAGCCCCGAAGATTGTTCCCGTTAGAAACCCTACCAGGGCGATATTGTCATAAGGGGCGCTGATAAACTGTAAAAAGCCGATTATCTCTTTTGCAAGGGGGTTATTCTTCACATTGACGGTAAACTCTGAATCAACGCTGAGGCCCATTTCAAGGAGTTTTTTTACGATCAGCTCCGCCTCTTCCCTTCTTCTCACAAGGACAGCAATCTCCCTCTCCTCGTAGGCATGTCTTTCTCGTATCTCCTGGACCAATAACCGGACTTTTTCTGCAATTATCCTCTGTTTATCGTCTTTTGAGAACCTCTCCTCCCTTTCCCCGTCTTCTGATTCCTGAATGATTTTTTCTACATAGACATATCCTTCCCCTGTTTTTGACTCAAGACACTGCTGCCCTGACTCTCTGTAGGTGTCAATAATATGTCCCGGATCAGAGGAGCCGGCATCCTTTGTCATGGAATCGAGAAGATGTACAAGATTTCCCCCATCGAAAACAAGGTTGTTGAAGGCGATGATGTGCTCGCCGCTCCTGTAGTTGGTATCAAGGCAGACAGGGTACTGTCTGTAGGAGGAATAGGTCCCGGCAATCTCATCAACGAGTTCGGACCGACCGCCCCGCCAGCGATATATGGCCTGTTTTTTATCTCCCACAAGGAAGAGGGTGCCTCCCCTGCTCAGCGCTTCTTCTGCGAGGACTGCAATATTTTTCCACTGGAGGTGGTTTGTATCCTGAAACTCGTCTATAAGAAAATGAAAGTACCGTTCCGCAAGGGTATAGTAGATCTCGGGGATGAAATCCTCCCCGCAGATTACATCCTGGAGTAATTTGTTGAGTTCTTCGATGAGAATAATGCGTCTCCGGTATGTTACCTCTATTCGGAGCCTCTCCTTGAAGAGTTCATAGATTTCGATATAGGAGGAGAATTTGGATTCCGCAATGGCTTCAACGAGCCGGGCGATGAGCGTCCTTATGCGCTGCCACGCCTCCTCGCAAGCATCATCGGGTATGGCGCTTCCTTTATTCAAAGATTCCCTGAGGGTCGCCCTCTTGAAATAGGCGCTCCCTTTGAAGTCTGACCTGTCCAGGGCGCTGAGGAGCAAAAGGGCCTTAAGGAATGTTTTATGAGGCTTTATCCCCTCTGATGATTCAAGACAGTGAAGCATTTCCTGTGCATTTCCTGCAGCCTCTTTACGGAGCTTAATGAAGACTGCCCCGTCCGGCTCAGAAGCAAATTCCTTATTCTCCTTTGCCTCTTCTTTCCAGAAGCGGTAGACCGTTTCTTTTAAAAATGCTTTAGGGTTCCAGCTTGTGTACTCTCCCTCAGTTTCAATGTAGGAATAGAGAAAAGCGTCAAACTTGCTTCTCACTGAACTATTTTCAAGGATCTCCTGAAGACACTCCTGGAGCACTGAATCTACATAAAGGGCAGATTCGGTAGAGATTTCAAAATCAGGAGGAAGGCCCAGTCTGAAGGCAGATGCCTTGAGGGTAAGATTTACGAAACTGTCGATAGTACTTACCTTGAAATCGTAATAATTTTTGATCAGGTGCTCAAAATCCCTTCCCAGACAATGGACCAGGTCAATGCGTGCCTGAGCATCCGACAGGTCGGGAATGACTGCATCGATCGGTTTGCGGGAGGAACCTTCAAAGGGTAAATCAAGGATGATGCGTTTCATCCAGTCTATAATGCGGCTTCGCATCTCCGATGCCGCCTTGTTTGTGAAGGTGATGGCTACAATGTTTGATATGTGGCTTTCCAGGGAATGTTGGCCGGCTGGGTTGCTCGTAGAGAGGAGCTGGAGATAACGCAAGGCAAGGTTGTAGGTCTTTCCGGCCCCTGCGGAAGATTTGACCGTGACAATATGGGGAAATTCACGATTCTCGTGCATAATGCCCTTTTAATTGTGGGGAAAAGATAGCATGTGTAACAGGTTTGTCAATATATGGATATATGGGTTATTTTTTCATCAGCATTGCGCCACTTGAATACCCGCCGCCGAAAACGGTGATAATGATTAATTCACCCTTTCTGTAAATGTCCCAGTTCTGCGAAAAAGCAATAACCGTACTTGCGCAACCGGTATTCCCGGTTTCCTCCATGTTTACGATCATTTTTCCTTCTTGTAATCCGAGACTTCCCGCGATGTGGCTGATGATCCTTGAGTTGGCCTGGTGGGGGATGATATAGGCAATCTCTTCGAGGGAAATATGATTTCTTTTCAGGATATTTTCAATCTCATGCATCATGAATTTACTTGCCTGGACAAAGATGTCTTTCCCGAAAGGCATTCTCAGGCCCCCATGGTTGGGTCGTAAATAGACCCCCTCAAGACCTCTCCCGATATGTGCAAGCCCTGTTGTACTTACGTCAAGGATTTCAATATCTTCTTCGGAGATCCGTTCTTTTGAAAGGAAGATTGCCCCTGCGCCATCACCCCATAGATGGCCGGACTGGGTGTCTTCGTCATTACTATAGGCGCTGTTGTGTTCTGTCGCGACAACGAGGGCCTTTTTGGATTTGTTTGTGGCAAAGTATCCCTCAACGATCTCAACGGCATTAATGAAAGAGGAACACGCAGAGGAAACAGAAACAGCCCTTGCCAGGGGGATTTTGAAATAACCCTGTACGGCATGGGCAAGGGTTCCTATTGTATCATAGGGTGTGTATGTGGCCCCGACAATGAGGTCGACTTCATTAATGGGGTAGGGAAGTTTTTCGACTGCTGGTTTCACCGCCTCAATTGACATGGTGTTCGTATTCTCGCCGGGGTTTGCCTTTGTTCTCATGCGGATACCGGACCGTTTAAAGATCCACTCGTCCGTCAGGCCAGCCAATCTTGTGTAATACTCGTTTGGAATGGTTGTTTCAGGTAAGTAATATGATGCTGCGTTGATATACATAAGCGGTTATGTGATCGGGCTCCTTGATTTTGAAGAGTCTACCAATTATACAAATCTCTGTCAATACGAAAGGGGTGAATGCGCATCCGCTCTGTTACTTTGACAACAAGTGTTTTGCTAAAGAACGGGTGAACCTGCCAGCCGGTCTTTAAGGCGGGTATATCGCTCCTGGGGTTTATTATTCTTAATGGCAATTGCGAGCGCCTTCTTTGTTCCTACGAGCACTACAAGCTTCTTACCCCTTGTTATGCCTGTATAAAGTAGGTTTCTCTGGAGGAGCATGTAATGCTGGGTCATGACAGGGATCACGACTACGGGGTATTCGCTTCCCTGTGATTTATGGACCGATGTAGCATAGGCAAGGACGATCTCATCAAGGTCAGCATACTCATAGGCAACACACCTTCCATCGTAGTCGATCATCACCTCCTGGTTCTCTTGATCTATTCTCAAAACCATGCCGATGTCACCGTTATACACATCCTTGTCATAGTTGTTCCGTATCTGCATGACCTTATCCCCGGATCGCAAGGATTTGCCTCCCCGGACCAGTTCTTCCTTTCCGGGGTTCAGTTCCTTCTGCAGTTCCACATTCAGGTTTCCCACCCCCACAACCCCCCGGTGCATGGGCGTGAGGACTTGAATATCCTTAACAGGATCATAGTGGTATTTTGAAGGGATGTCGTTCTTGCAGAGACGGACTATCTTTGCGAGGGCGTCTTCAGGCTCCTCTACGGTAAAAAAATAGAAATCCTTGAGGTGCTCTTCGTCGTGAGCAAATAGAGGTATCTGTCCGCTGTTTACCCTGTGGGCGTTCACGATGATCATGCTCCGCCTGGACTGTCTGAATATCTCGTTCAGCCGGACAGTGGGGAGACAGTTGGCATCAATGATGTCCTTCAGGACGTTTCCGGGGCCTACTGAAGGCAATTGGTCTATGTCGCCCACAAGGATAAGGGTAGACTTCACGGGTACTGCCTTGAGAAAGTGGTACATGAGTACCGTGTCCACCATGGATGTTTCATCTATAACAATTAGGTCTGCTTCGAGGGGGTTGGTCTCATTCTTTTTGAAGGTCCCGCCCCCGGGGCTGAATTCGAGGAGGCGGTGTATGGTCTTGGCGCTATGACCTGTAGCCTCCGTCATTCTTTTCGCTGCCCGCCCTGTTGGCGCGGCAAGGAGCGTCTTCTGGCCCATTTTGTGGTAGATCCGGATAATGGCATTGATAATCGTGGTTTTTCCCGTTCCCGGTCCGCCGGTAACCACCATGACCTTGCTGTTTACTGAGGTTTTTACTGCTGCTACCTGCTGGGGGGAAAAAGCGATCTTAAGGTCCTTCTGTACCCACTCTATTGCCTGATCGAGGTTGATAAGCTTGAGCTGTTTGGGAAAGGCAAGGAGTGTCTTTATGCGGCTCGCAATGCCGAGTTCCGAGACGTGAAATTTGGCAAGATAGACGGCCCTGTGGTCCGGGTTTAAGGGAGCCCCGTCCTGTTGTCCCTCGATGATGATCTTTTTGTCCCGGGCGATCACTTCAAAGGCATAGGGTATTTTTGCTTCCTCCACCTCCAGAACCTCGCTGCATTTTTTCACAAGGGGTTCGTAAGGATAGTAGACATGACCCTCTTCTGAGAGCTGATGAAGTACATAGAGTATCCCCGCTTCTGTCCTGATCAGGGAATCTTTGGGTATACCGAGTTTTTCCGCTATCCTGTCCGCGATAATAAAACCTATGCCGAATATGTCCGTGGCAAGGCGGTAGGGGTTTTCACCCACTATATGTACGGAGTCTTTTCCATAATGTCTGTATATTTTTACTGCATAGGCAGGGCTTACACCCTGGCCCTGAAGAAAAATCATTACATCCCGTATATCCTTCTGCTCTTCCCATGCGGTCTTGATCATATCGACCCGTTTTTCACCTATGCCGGAGACTTCGTGGAGCCTTGCAATATCATGTTCTATGACATTGAGGGTCTCTCCCTCGAAGCGGGTAACAAGTCTTTTCGCCATCACAGGGCCAATGCCCTTGATCATGCCTGAGCCGAGATATTTTTCGATACCCTTTACCGTGGCCGGGAGTAATGATTCACAGGAGACCACCTTAAACTGTTCCCCGTATTTCGGGTGACTGTCCCAATAACCGCTGAGTCGTACCACCTCACCGGGGGTTATGGAAAAAAGGGTTCCTACTATGGTGGTGAGGTCAGTTCTGCCCTGCACCTTCATCTTTGCGATGGTGTATCCGTTTTCCTCATTGGAGTAGGTGATTCTCTCAATTTGACCTTTTATGTCAAGGGGTGTCCTTGTTTTTTCCATTATTAATAGTATCCTATTTTTCCGGACAAAGGAAAGGCCAAAAGATCTGTAATCCTTGGTTAATCTGTAACTGCTTGAGATTGAATGGTAATTATTGTATAATTGCTGGTTAAAAAAGACCCCTTTCAAGGGGACGCGGTTATGGGTATATTTAAGGAGGAGACATGATTCACGGAGGTTCAGCAGAGTTTTTCAATGCAACAGATTATTTTGTTGACAGAAATGTGCGCCAGGGGCGCGGCCACAAAGTTGCTATCTATACAGAATATAGGAACTATACCTATAATGATATACAGAAAATGACCAATAAGACAGCGAATGCCCTAAGGGAATTAGGGGTCCGCGTAGATGACCGCGTCATGGTCCTCATGATCGATGTTCCCCAGTTTTATGCCATTTTCTGGGGTGCGATTAAAATTGGGGCCGTACCTATTCCGGTCAATACAATGCTTACCCCTGAAGATTACGAATATTACCTGAATGACAGTAGGGCGAAGGTATTGGTAGTATCCGAGCAGCTCATTGCAAATGTGATGAAGATTAAAGGTGACCTCAGGTATCTTCGGGATCTTATTGTCATCTCAGAGAAAGAGGGGGCTTTTATACCTTTTAAACAGAAATACAGGCATGCGCCGGAGACGATTAAAACGGAGTTTACCACAAAGGATGATGTCGGCTTCTGGCTCTACAGCTCAGGGTCAACGGGTTCACCGAAGGGGGCGATCCATTCCCAGTATGATATGGTGGCAGCAGCGGAGGCATTCGGCCAGCGCGTTCTGGGGCTCAACGAAAACGATATCCTTTTTTCTGCGGCCCGCCTGTTCTTTGCATACGGACTTGGCAATGCCTGTTATTTCCCGTTATCTGTCGGTGCTTCGGTGGTGCTCAACGCAGGGGCGCCCAATCCGGAAGGGGTGTTCCGCCACCTTGAACGTTTTCGTCCCACCATCTTCTTTGGTATTCCTACGCTCTATGGACAGATGCTTGAATATGTTGAAAAGATTGATAAGGAGGCGGGCGCTACCCCTGATCCGAATTCGAATCACCAGTTTTCTTCTGTCCGTATCTGTGTGTCTGCAGGGGAGGCGTTGCCGCCGGACATTTATTTCCGGTGGAAAAAACGTTTCGGCATCGATATCTTGGATGGCATAGGTTCAACAGAAATGCTCCATATCTTTATCTCAAATCTTCCTGGGGATATAAGACCGGGCTCTACCGGGAAGCCGGTACCGGGGTATGAACTGAGATTGGTTGATGATGATGGTCAGGACGTGCCAAAGGGGGAGATAGGAAATCTTCTTGTAAAAGGCGGCAGTGCTGCCCAGCAGTATTGGCGAAAACGGGAAAAGACTCGCCTTACCATGCAGGGTGAATGGATTAATACAGGAGACAAATACTACATGGACGATGATGGTTATTATTGGTGTGCCGGCCGGGGCGACGATATGCTGAAGGTGGGTGGAATTTGGGTATCGCCTGTAGAAGTTGAGAACTGTTTGATTGAGCATCCTGATGTAATTGAAGCCGCTATAGTGGGTAAGATGGACGATAAGGGCCTTGTGAAGCCAAAGGCATTTGTAGTGCTGAAAGAAGGGCAGGAGCCCTCAGAGGAGCTTGATAAAGAAATGAAACAATGGGTCCTTGACCGGATGGCGAAGTATAAATATCCGAGATGGATTGAATTCGTCAAGGAACTTCCAAAAAGTACAACCGGCAAAATACAAAGGTACAAACTGCGTTAAACAAGGCACTGCGCTGTACCCACCTCGTTAGAATTGCGGAACGGGCGCTTCAGGTTGAAGGGTTCGTTCTTTTTTTGTACAGGACTTAAGGAAAAATCGTTTTTGTCCGATAAAAAAATAGACCGAAATGTTATTATATAAAAGTCTAAACAAAGGAGGTTGTTGATGAAAAGAGTAATGTTTGGAGTGGCGTTGGCAATAATGGTCATTTTTGGCGCAGCCTGTCTTTCGCAGGCCGCAACACCGGATGAGGCAAAGGCTTTAGTAGAAAAAGCGGCAGCGTATGTGAAGGCAAACGGCAAGGAAAAAGCCGTGGCAGAGTTTAGTAATCCCAATGGCCAGTTCAAGAAAGGCGAGCTGTATATTTTTGGGAATAACTGGGAAGGCATATGTCAGGCCCATGGCGGGAATCCAAAGCTTGTAGGGCAGAACCACCTGACCCTTAAGGACGCTAACGACAAATTTTTTATGAAAGAAATGGTTGAAATAGCAAAAACAAAGGGCAGCGGCTGGGTCAACTACTCCTGGACCAACCCGGTAACAAAGAAGGTCCAGCCCAAAACGGCTTATGTTCAGAGGATCGAAGGCAGCGACTGGTTTATTGGCTGCGGGATATATAAATAATAAGGCGCTAAGAAACCCGGATGATCAGGGGAGGGCGTCCTGGTCTCTTAGCAAATTAATTTTTTCACAGGAGGTTTTTAAATGAGAGCGTGGTTAAGCAATCTGCAGATGACAAAGAAGCTTCTTGTCTCCCCCTTTACTGCAATCCTGTTTCTTCTTATCTTCGGGCTTGTCTCCTATGCAGGTTTCTACAGACAAAAGGCAGCCCTCGATGATATTTTCAACATCAGATTTAAATACTACCAGTCGACTGCAGATGTGGTTACGGGTCTCAAAGAGGTCCACGGAAATTTCTACAAGATTATGAACTGGGTGGGCTCCAACTATGATCAAAAGAAGATTGATGTTTTTACGGATCAGCAGTTTGCGACCCTCAAAAGAGTTACTGTCGAAATTGAACAAAAGACAAAAGCCTCTAACCTGACAAAGGACGAAAAAACATATTTCCAGACGGCAGCCAATCAGTTGGGCAAATATCAGGATGCCCTCAAACAGATCGTGGGACTGGACCAGGCTACGGCATCGATGGTGATGACTCAGGCTGACGATCAATTTCAGGCTATCGATAAAAACCTCTCGGAATTACTGGCCCTTGAGAACAAGTTGAGCAAGGAGCAGTACGTCTCTTCAGGAAAAACATTTACCATGGTGATCATCATCGCTGCCATTGTTTTTCTTGCGGCCATACTGTTGCCCTTCGGGATAAGCATGATTATGAGGGCGCTGATTCTTAACCCGATAAACAAGACGGTGGAGGTAATCGAGATCGTTGCTCAGGGAGACCTTACAAAGCGTATCGATGTCACCTCCCGGGATGAGATAGGGGAAATGGCGAAACACTTCAATGCTTTTGTCGATAAGCTCCATGATGCAATCAAGCGGGTTGCCCAAAGCAGCGATGATGTTTCATCTGCGGCTAACAGGCTTGATACTGCTACAGAACATATGGCAACCGGTGTTGAAGAGGCTGCGATGCAGGTTGATTCAGTAGCTGCTGCCAGTGAGGAGATGTCAAAGACCTCTTCCGAAATTGCACAAAATTGTGTAATGGCGGCAAAGAGTTCCGAAAAGGCGAACGACTCAGCCAGTACGGGTGAGACCATTATACAGGAAACGATTATAGTAATGAACCGTATCAGTAATCGGGTGAAAGAATCGGCTGACATAATTAAAAGCCTTGGTACCCGGTCAGAACAGATCGGACAGATCGTGGGCCTTATAAATGATGTGGCTGACCAGACAAATCTTCTGGCCTTAAATGCTGCAATTGAGGCAGCCCGGGCAGGGGAACACGGGAGAGGCTTTGCTGTTGTTGCCGACGAAGTAAGGAAGCTTGCCGAGAGAACAAGCAATGCTACCAAGGAAATCGGTGAAACTATACGGGCTATGCAGACAGAGACAAAGAAGGCTGTAACCTCCATGGAAGAAGGTGTGAGCGAGGTTGGAAAGGGTACTACCGAGGCCGCGAAATCAGGAGAGGCCCTTAAGGACATTCTGCACCAGATTAATAAAGTCACTATGGAGATCAATCAGATTGCCGTAGCATCGGAGGAGGAAACGGCAACAACAGATGAAATTGCGACCAGCATACAGCAGATTTCAATGGTTATGCAGGAGACGGCACGGAGAATTCAGGAGAATGCAGACGCATCGGCTCAGCTCGCGAACCTTTCAAAGGAGTTGCAGGGCATGGTAGGTCAATTCAGATTGTAGTATATGTTATCGCAGCACTCTGCTGCATATGATATATACAAACGAAGCCGCGGGTACCCCTCGCGGCTTCGTTTGTGTCGTGCCTTTTTCTATTGCTTTATGATCCCTGCGCCTGTTAATTTAAATGCCGGAGGTATCTGAATGGCTATTTTTATGAATGTTCCCTACAGGATGGTTGAGTCAAATATCGGGAGGATCTTGAGCCTTGACGTAGGTATAGAGGTCTATTTTGAGAATCATATTATCGAGGAGATTGATGCAGCGGAAGTAAAAGAGCTCAGCAGCAGACTTCAGGGCTACGGCATACCCTGTACCGTCCATGCTCCATTTATGGACCTGAGCCCCGGAGGGTATGACCGATCTGTGCGGAGGATTACCAGGGAAAAACTGAAGAAATCAGTCGAGATGGCCCAGCTTCTTCATGCGAGGGGTATTGTCTGCCATCCTGGATACGATAAATGGCGTTTTGACGGAAATGAAGCGTTATGGCTTGACGGAAGCGTTGAAACATGGACAGAGGTAATAAAAGAAGCTGACAAGGGGCTTCTCGTGATGGTTGAAAACATTTTTGAGGAACAGCCCTCCACGTTCCTTTCTCTTTTCGATGCCTTTAAAGACAGGAATCTCTGGTTCTGCTTTGACTCAGGCCATTTTAATCTCTTTTCAAAGGTCTCCCTTGATGCCTGGCTTCTCCCCCTCAGGGACCGGGTCAAAGAGATGCACCTCCACGACAATCACGGTACATCTGACGAGCATCTCCCCGTGGGTATGGGTACATTTCCTTTTCGTGAACTGAAGTCGTTTCTGAAGCATACAGGAGATTTGTTTTTTACCAACGAGGTCCACAGTGAAGGTTATATTATGGAAAGCACAAAAAATATTAAGGAGTTTTTATCATAAATGGCTGAATCCTGAATATCACAACAGGATATATTGGTTTATTTTACGGATCAGGAGGCAAGAATGCAGTCAAAGAGGATTATTTGCTATATCTGCATGTCAATGTTTGTTTCAGGACTCCTTGGAGGCTGTGGGGCAAAGGTAATGTCAGAATACAAATACTCGGGTTTTTTAAGTGATTATTCTCACCTTAAACCAGCCCTGGATAAAAGCGGCGCCGAGGTATATCTCAAGGCTGACCTTGATTTGAAGAGCTACAACAAGGTCCTGCTGGACAGGATAATTGTCTGGTATAGCCATGACGCGGACTATAAAGGGATTGACCCCACCGAATTAAAAGCGTTGACGGATTATTTCCACGAGGCAGTTGTGAAGGCCCTTGGCAGTGATTATCCTGTTGTCACGGAGCCGGGTCCGGGGGTATTGCGAATCCGGATCGCTATTACCGAACTTGTTGCAACGAAGCCTCTTGCGAGTGTGGTGGTTCTTGTAACCCCCTATGCCACTATAGCAGACCTCGCATCAGGAGCTGTTACCAAAGGAGGGGTAGGAAGTTCTCCTTATGTAGGAGATGCTGCCATTGAAGTAGAGTTTCTCGATGGCCAGACAAATGAACAGCTCATTGCCTATGTAGAGAGGCGCATAGGGAAGAAGTACAACGTTGACTTGAGTGAAGGGCCGGTAAAAGCGGTCTCAACGGGTGCGGTGTCTTATGGGAAGGCCTATACAACCTGGGGATACACCAAGGATGCCTTTGACTACTGGGCAAAGAAACTGCGAAAACGTCTTGATGAGGCGCACGGAAAGGTGCAGTCGAAATGATGTGCCCTTTCGGAAAATGCTTCTGACTTATTTATCTTGATTTTTGGGCGAGGATTGCTGCCCCCAGTGCGCCGGTGATCTGGGGTTCATCGGCAACAAAGACCCGGGCGCCCAACTCGGTCTCGATGGCCCTTACCAGACCCATATCCTTGGCGCCTCCCCCGGTAACGGCACAATCATTTGCGAGGCCGACACGGGTAACAAGGGTGACAATCTTTGATGCCATGGCCTTGTGGATGCCCGCAAGAATGTCCCCGGGACTTGCTCCCTCAGCAATACGTGATACAGCCTCCGATTCAGCAAAGACTGCACAGGCTGTGGTAAAGTCGACCGGTTTTGTGGCGGTAAGGGAAAGGGGACCAATTTCATTCAGGCTGATATGAAGTATTCGGGCAATAATCTGGAGGAACTTTCCGCTTCCACCGGCACATTTTTCGTTTATGATAAAGTGTGCAATTCTGCCCGTATCATCGAGGCGGATGGCCCTGCTGAACTGGGCGCCTATGTCAATAACCGTCCGGACTGTGGGGAAGAGGTGGTGTATCCCTGCAGCATGACAGGACATGTCGGTGACAGACTGGTCAGTGGCGTCAGCCACCATTGTTGCCCCGTATCCTGTGGCTACTGTATAGGAAATGTCGTCTCTGGAGAGACCAATCTTTTTAAGGGCTTCTTCGGAAACCAGCCGGGATGATTCCTTATAGTTGCCCCCTGAGGGTGCTACTGCATAGGATCGAAGGGCTATGTCTTCGCAGACAACGGCCTTGGAGTAGGCGGAGCCTGCATCTATGCCGAGAATGTACTTCATATGCTGAACCTCATGAGAAGAATGTTGCCTCCTCAAGACCCCGTCCGCACCGGATAGGTGTTTGCCCCTCGGTTGTATACTTTTCATACACCTCTTTGCCGATCAGCGCTGCACCAAGCGCACCCGTGATCAGAGGTTCGGGCGGGACCAGGACCGGGTACCCGAATCTGGTTTCCAATGCCTTTACCAGACCTATATTTTTAGCGCCGCCGCCGGTGATGGCAACATCGGGCTCAATCTTCAGTTTTCTTACCAGAGAATAGACCCGTGTGGCAACGGATTGGTGGATTCCTGCGATGAGATTCGCCACAGATTCACCGTTCGCGAGCTGGTTGTTTACCTCGTGCTCTGCAAAGACCGTGCAGGTACTGCTGATCTCGGCTGCCTTCCGGGCTGTGAGGGAGAGCTCGCCGAGTCTTTCAAGAGGAACCCCGAGAGAATCGGCAATGACCTCAAGAAAACGACCTGTCCCGGCCGCACATTTATCATTCATGACAAAATTGGTCACTTTACCGTCCTTGATCTTGATGCCTTTACTGTCCTGGCCGCCAATATCGACGATGGTTTTTACTGTGGGGAGGAGACTATGAATGCCTCGTGCATGGCAGGTAATCTCCGTTATCTGCCGGTCGGCAAAAGGAACGTTGATCCTGCCGTATCCTGTTGCGACGATATATGTCAGATCAATGAAACGAAGACCTGCCAGATCAAGGGCCTCTTCCATTACTTTATTGGCTAATTTGCGGTGTTCTGGTCCGGTTGGTCCTATCAGCGAGGCTTCGAGTTTGTCGCTTATAATCACCACTTTTGTCATGGTGGAGCCTATATCCAGACCAGCAAAATAGTGGGTCATATTAATCCTTTACACGTTATCCTGGATACTCATGCCTTCAAATCCGAGGGAAGAGCGTGAGGGACTGAGTCCGGAAACCATAAATCCTGACGCTCGCCAGGAGAAAGCAGATGAGAGCGTACGGGGTGTTTGCCCCCAAAACGTATAGTACGTAATGGGAGCAAAGTGACCGCGTTTATATCATTGATATCTTCTTAACCTTTTCTCTTCTTTGCAGCATCAAGTGTTTCTATAAAAGCATCAATCCTGTTGTGGGTATCTGCCTCGTTGTAAGAGCTGATGTCAACGATATCGCCTTCCATAATCAGGACGGGTATATCGCCATACACCTTTTTAAGGGTATTCGCCTGGTGGATAATCCCTGCGTGCCAGGAACGGCAGGAGAAGGCAGAGTGAAACACCACGCCGTCGCATTTATAGTCTTCAATATACTCAATAATACGTTCTACTTTTGGTATGGAGCCGGGGCGTTTCCGCGCTTTGTCGTACCAGTGGGTCCAGTAGCGCACCCATCTCCAGGCAATGTGTTCCAGGGGATCATTGGTCTTCGGGAGATCAAGACGTTCAATCTTCTCGCCTCCGCGGTAGGTTACTTCAACGGGGAACACAGCGCCCTTGTTATTAAAATACTGAAAGTCACCGAGGGCAAACCAGGAAGGAAGTCCTGCACCCCAGAGGATTCTATACTTTTCATCCTCAACAACACCCTTTTTATCAGCGATCTTTTGTTGCAGCTCATCATAGAGGTCTTTGTAGAAGTCATAGGCCTCCTGGGTAGCGAGGTTAAAGGTAAAGGGCACCATGGTGTTCATTGCATCGCCCGTGTCCATGGGGGTCGGGATGGCCTTGCGCAGCTCGTAGGTATCGATGAAGAGGTCCCAGGTTTTATCGGACAGCTCAGTCAGCGCCGCAAGCCTGTCCCAGTCCATCTTTTTGCCGGTTACTTTTTCGCAGAACTTGACGAGTTCGCGGAGTTCGTCGGCAGCATACTTTACATAGAATTTTTCCTGATCCTTGTGGTCAAGTTTCGGGTCAAAAGGGGGATAGTACATGTTTCCCACAAAGACGGGCACATCCGGAATGTAATGCTGCGTTGCCTGGGGCCATTTGAAGCGGGGGTCACAAAGAAGCTGACCTGATCCGAGGATCATGTCCGGTCTTGCCATGCCTCCCCAGGGTGCGCCGGGAACCGGCTCTCCGTTCAGTTCTTCCCGCATCATATCAAAGCCTATAGTGCAGGTGGCATATGTACAGAGGGAGCGTGAAAAGTTATCGGCTTCCGCTTTCTGGAGGAATTTCTCCGCATCACGCTTGGCCGCACAGACGCCTGCAAAGCTTTCACCCCATGCGGGTACTATATCCATGGCCCGCATGATTTCATCCTGGCCGTCAGCTATGTAAGCGTAGGCTACCTTTTTCCCTTCTTCTTTTGCTTTCAAGGTGGCAGATAGGCTGCCCCGTACAAATTTTGGTATCTTTCCTGCTGCTTGGGTTGCTAATGCTCTTGGTTTTTTATCTTCAGCCATAATTTCCTCCGTAATTGGTTGAGTGAGTTAAGTGGTTAAGTGTGTTGAGTAAGGAAAGTCAATGGCTTACCTCACTTAACCTACTCACCTTACTCGGCTTGTACTTGGCTTACCTCACTTAACCTACTTAACCTACTTAACTTACTCACCGTATTTTGGGTCATGCGATCATTTCCAGGAATGCCTCAATCCTGGTCTTCGCCCTTGGCAGGGCGGAGGTGGAATATTCATCCTCCAGATAGAGCACAGATGCTCCGGTAGACTCGATAAAGCTCTTAACCGCTGGCACTTCAAAACCGTAGGGGTCGCAATATTTGTAGATGAAGAGAATTACGCCGTCTACCTTGAATTCGTCGATGTATTTTTTCATATGCCCGAAGCGAGCTTCCAGGTTTTCCTCATAATTATTACCATCAGCAACATAGGTGGTGGGTATTTTAAGCTTTCTCAAATAACGTTCTGCAATGCCCTGGACCGGATCCTGGGTTGCATCCACATCCTGCCAGTACATCTTGCTTCCAATAGACAGATCGTCCATTACGAGCCATGCGCCTGCCCCTTCGATGGCCTCAATGACGGCCACATCATCAATCTGATCGCCGATAATCATGATCCGTTTACGCATATCCTTCGAGGATGGTCTCTCTTTCACCTCTTTGGTTACACTCTCAATAAGTGCACTTGATTCCTGAACAGGAAGACTCATTGCGGCCACCAGGACCTTCATCATCTCAGTTCCTGAGATAAGGGGTGGGTTGGCTGTCCTTAAGGCATAAAGTTCTCTCATAAGCCGCCTGTTTTCGTTGTGTGCTTTTACTGCCTGAGCAATCGCCTCGTCAGTAATTGTTGTGCCGGTAAATTTCTCAAGGGTGCCGATAAATACACGGAGAATCTCCTTCATGAATTCAATGGACGGGTCATCGGTGACATGGGGGACGTTAAGGAAGTGCCAGTAGGGCAATTTCAGAACGTCGCTCCATACATCATTTGTCCTGTCGATCGAGTCACACTGGTGGGGCAGGACCATGCCGTCAAGAAAGTCGTACCTGCCTTTGACTGCTGCATCAAAGACATTCCTTACAAAGGGGCAGACAACGGTTTCCATGTAGGCGTCACCTTTTGTAATGGCCTCAGACACATTGCCTTTAAGTCGTAGGGGTATCACGCCTGCCGCGGTCAGGATCTCCACTGGTCCCAATGCTGAAAGATAGCCGATAACCTTCTTGCCTGATTCTTTCAGGTCCTTTGCCCTTGATCCATACTGGTTGTAATACTTTTCTGCTGTTGCTAATCCGTTTGTTTGTGGTTCCATCGTTGACCTTCCTATTGCCCACCTGTTTTGGTTGCAGTGGACTGGGGGTAATATGGTACTGTTAAAAGTTCTGTATATAAAACAATGTTCTATATAGCCATATAAAAATAACTAAATGGCAGGTCATTTGTCAATAAAATAGTGATTACAAAGTGAATCAGCAATTAATATAGTCAATAAAAACAGTATGTTATAATCGTGAAAAATTTCACCTAACCTGATCGGGCACAGGGTTGTCCTTTCTGCCCTCGGGGATGCCAAGGGAAAAGGTTGGTGACAGTTGATACTCAGGTTATCAACCCAAGGGGAAAATACGCATGGACTTCTGTGCCCTGGCCTGGCTGGGATTTTAATTCCAGATGGCCGCCTGCAAGGGTAGCCCGCTCCTGCATTCCAAGTATGCCGAAGCTCTTGCCTTTTAGCGCCCTTTTATGAGTTTTGTCAACATTAAAACCGTTTCCGTTATCCCTCACAATTAGGTGGAGCTCTCCGCTGTGAGCCTCGAGTGCAACATGGACTTCTTTCGCGTTAGCGTGGCGGACAATGTTTGTCAATGCCTCCTGGGCAATGCGAAAGCAGGTCAATTCGATGAGAGGGGAGAGACGTTCTTCCCTGAATACCGTATGGAACGCTGCGTGAAACCCTGCCCGGTCAGATAATCTTTTAATATACCATTCCAATGCAGCAGGCAGACCAAAGTCATCCAGAATGGAGGGGCGGAGTTCAATTGATAGATTGCGTACCTGTTTGATGAGCCCGTCTACCATCTTCACGCTTTCATTTAATGCGGCCGTGGCTGACTCCGAAGCCTTAGAGCGTTCCGTGTGCTTGAGGCTGATTCTTAGTGCGGTAAGGGTTTGGCCTATCTCATCATGAAGCTCACATGCAATATAGCGGCGTTCGGCCTCCTGTATTTCCAGAAGACGGTGCGACAGGGTTCTCAAATGTTCCATGGTATGTTGCAGTTTTTCCTCCATTGTCCTTTTTTCCGTCACGTCCTCCACTATCCCGTCCAGGTGATGGGGAATACCGTTCTCATCGTGTATCACGCTCATAGTAAGATGCCCCGTCCATTGCTTGCCGTCTTTACGGAGATACTCTATTTCATGGATAATATACCCGTCGCTTTCAAGAATCTTCTCAAGAATCCGGGCTCTATGTTCCGGCTGTGCATAAATCTGGGTGGCCATATCAGAAATGGAGTCGGTTACATCCTGAGGGGATTCATAGCCCAGCATTTGTGCAAGGGCAGGGTTTACCCTGATAAATTTGCCTTCAAAGGTAGACTGAAATATTCCCAAAGGAGAGTTTATGAATATGCTGCGATACTTCCCTTCACTCTCTTTCAGGGCTGCCTCAGCCTGTTTTCGCTCAGTGATATCCCTGAATTCGGTAACCCTGACGTTTATGCCGCCATAGGGGATCGATTTACCGTGAATTTCAAGAGGATAGGTTGATCCGTCCTTCCTGAGACCCTTGACTTCATATGGTTTTTCAAAATCTGCGAGGATGTTGTTCATAACCAGGTCATGATATTCCGGGGCAATGAGGTTGAGGCCGTTCATGCCGATCAGCTCATCAAGCTCGTATCCGGTGAGTGTTGCGAGCCCCAGATTGGCTTCCAGAATGATACCCTTAGCGTGGATACCGATACCGCCGAAGGATACCTCGTGGAACCTGCGGAATCGCTCTTCGCTTTCTCTGAGGGCATGTTCAGCTCGTATTCGTTCGGTAATATCGGTCACTATAGTAAGGAAATATTCTCTACCAGCGAGTATTATCTTTGTGGAATTGAACAGGGCATGTCTGAGTTCCCCCGCCCTGATCTTCACCTGTAACTCAAAATTCTCCACGTACCCTTTTTTGTTGAGTTCATTCAGAAAAAGCGATCTTTGCTCTGTTGTGATATATCCGATGCCGACAGAGGTGTTTCCGATAATCTCTTCTCGTGTAAGACCCATGGTCTTCGAGAATGCCTCGTTTACATCAATATATTGCCCTCCACTGATTGTAGTGATGGTCATAGGAATCCCGCTTTTCATAAAGGCTGCCGAAAATTTTGATTCGCTTTCTTGCAGTGCCTGTTCAGCGAACTTTCGTTCTGTGATATCGGTAACTACGCCTTCAATAGCAATAGCATGACCGATGGTGTTGCTCACCGGCACGTTGCGAACATATAACCAGCGCTCCCCGCCTGATTTATGGATAATTTTGAATTCATAGGGGGGCGGTATCTCACCTTTTATAAGCTTTTTCCACTGTTGTACGAAATAATCGGACCAGTCAGGATGCATTACTTTTCGAGCCAGCAGCGGGTCGTTGTAGAATTCTTCCGGGGTGTACCCCGTCAGGTCGATAGAGGCGGGACTTACATATTCATACCTGCCGTCAGGAAGGGACATCCGATAGATCATGTCCCGGGCATTTTCCGCCAGGCGCCGAAATCGCTTTTCGCTCTCCTGTAAGGCCTTTTCTGTCTCCTTGCGGGCGCTTATGTCACGGACACTCGACCGGTGACCAAGATGTATTCCTTTGGCGTCATATACAGGCTGCCATGAGACGGAAGCCCATTTTATGGTCCCGTCTTTACAGTGGATACGAAATTCAGCATTATTGCCTTGTGAGCCTCCTACTGCCTCCTCGAAGAGTTTTCCTATCCGGGGCAGGTCGCTTTCATGGATGACGGGGAGGGGAAAGTCAGTCATAGAGAGGCACTCTTCGGTTGTGTACCCGATGAAATGTGATACCCCTTTATTGATCCACTGCGCCTTTCCGTCCGGACCTACCCAGCTTTCCCAGTCAAAGGTGTAATCAGCGATGGCGTGGAATTGCTCTTCGATCTTCTGAAGTTTTGCTTCTGTGTGTCTGAGTCTGGCTTCAGTTCCTTCCAGTTCGGCAATCCGGCGGCGAAGCTCTAAATTTTCCTTGAGCAATTGAGTTTTTTTCTGGCGGGTAGGTTCCATTGCGGGTGCCCCTGAGTTATAGTGACTGCTGGGATAGTATACAATATTTCGGGAATTATAGCTTCTGGGGATTTTCTGACAGGGTTGACATCCGACCCTGATCTTAACAATTATCGGTTTTAAGGGTTGTTTTTAACAAATTTCTTTACCGTATTGCCGTCGATAAGCTTAAACTTCAGGGTGGGGCCTTTAACGGTTCTCCCGTCATATATGCCTGTTATCCTGACCTCAATCTCCTCGGGTTTGCATTGCAGTTCTTTTGCAAGTTTTTCTTTGGTTTCCTTTATATCTCCCGGCTCATACGCATCGAGGGGCAAATCACATAGTATATGATCATTGCCGTGTATGAATATTATCTGCCTGTCTTTGGTTTCCATCGTGGTTACGGTTACCTTATTGTCCTTATGTTTAAAATATAAATTTGCTCTTACTTATTTATCGGTTGTGTTGAGCAATGCTTAATGATATGTTCAGACTGGTCTAATGATATAAATCAAGTTGACTCAAATAATTATGCAATTTTGATTGCAAGTTGGAATTAATATATCATCTGGGGAGCGAGAAATAGAAGGTGGCCCCTTCGCCAACTTTTGATTCAGCCCACACGCGCCCTCCGTGTCTTTGGATAACACGTTTCACGATTGCGAGACCAAGACCGGTTCCCTCAATCTCATCCCGTGTGTGAAGTCGTTCAAATGTTTCAAAAAGTCTATTCACATGTTCTATGGGAAAGCCGATACCGTTGTCCTTCACATAGTAGATGTTTTCTTCTTCTTCAACCCAGCCCGCCAACTCAATCACTATAATTTCCCCTGGTTTGCTGTACTTGACAGCGTTGCTCATGAGGTTAGTCAATACCTGCCCGAGCATAATTTTGTCACCTTTCCCATCGGGAAGATTTTTAATATTCAGTTGAATTGTTCGGTCCTGGTATATTGTTTTGAGTTGATTGCCTATCTCGCGTACCATGCTGTTCATTTTAATGCGGGAGCTATTTATCGTCTTGTTTCCTGATCTGAAAAAGGCAAGGAGGTTGCTTATGAGCGCTTCCATATGCATGCTGTTCTCGTTGATTATCTTCAGGTACTGTTGGCCTTTCTCATCAAGGCAATAGCCATGTTTCTCCAAGAGTCTTCGGGAAAATCCTCCTATGGCAACCAATGGTGTCCTCAGATCATGGGAAAGAGAATAGCCAAAAGCTTCCAGGCCTTCGTTGATGGCTTTGAGTTCCTGGATCCGCTGCTTAAGCTCCTGATTCAGTATATGGATTTTTTCCTCTGCATAACTATGATCGTCAATTTCCTGTTGAAGCCGTTCATTAGCAATTTTTAGCTCGACTGTACGTGCTTCTACCAATTCCTCAAGATGTTCCTTGTGTTTCCGCAAGTCCTCCTCTGCAAGCTTACGCTTGGTGGTTTCCCTGAAATAGGCAAGAGTAACGGTTTCCCCCATAAATGTTGTTCTGGTGCTGGAGACTTCGACATAGATCGGTGTTCTATCTTTTCTAATCCCTTTAAACTCATACCGTGACGCAACTGGTTCACCTCTCTGCCGCATTATATTATACCCGATGACCATTTCCAGATCATCAGGGTGCACTGTTAATGAATGGGTTTTTCCTATAACCTCCTCGGCGCTGTCATAACCGAATATTTTAAGGAATTTCCGATTGACATAGATATGCTGGTCTCCCCGGACAAGGGCCACGCCGTCATTGGAGTGTTCTATTGCGGTCCGGTAGCGTTCTTCTGATTCGATGAGGTTTTTTTCAGTCTCTTTACGTTCGGTAATATCGTGATAGCTGCTCAGGAACATTCTGCGGCCCTTATAGGGAACAAGAGTTGTTGAAACAAGGACATATTTTTGTTTTCCATCTTTTGTGCGAATCCTTGTTTCAACCTCCCGGGACATGCCTATTGCATAGAGCTCGTTGAGCCCTTTAAGGGCTTTTTCACGATTATCCGCATCAGGGTAGAGGAGTACGGTAAAATCTGAACGGGCATTTGCCTCATCTATCGAATAACCGGTCAATCGCTCCATCTCAGAATTATATGCCTCAAAATGACCATTTTCGTCACTGAACGTGATGCCTTCCTTCACTGCCTCTAATACTGTGCGAAGCCGCTCCTCGCTTTCCCGTAATGCCTCGTCTGTCTGTCTCTGCCTGTTCTCTGATATCTCCGCCTCAGCAGCCTGTTGCCGCAACTCTGCCAATTCTTTGATAAGCTCTTCTCTGGTCTTCTCTTCATCGTGTATCATAGTGTCTCTCTTAACTTTCAAAAAGCTATGCGTAATAAGGGAACCAGGCTGATTAACTCAAAGCAGAAGATAGTCCCCGTTGCTCTGTCAGATTTCAATACCTATATTCAATTATAGATGGAAACCGGAAAAGCGCAAGGGTATTTATTTTTTCAGGCAGATACCCGTTGCACTTTCTATGCGCCTTGTGGTAAATGGGGTATAGATGATAGGCATAAAGGGAAGATGTGATTGCCCTTTACAAAAAATCCCTCAAAAGAGGATGAGCTATGAAAAGAAAGCATGGTGTCGTTTTTCTATGGGTTGCATTATTTTTGTTGCACCTTATTCCAGGAACCTCTTATGGGTTTAATCAGGCAGATTTAGACAAGCTGCTGGAGACAAAGAAATGCCAGTGGTGTGATCTTGGCAATGCTGACCTTTCAGGGGCGCAACTCTCCGGAGCTGATGTCTCCGGCGCCAACCTTTATGGTGCGAACCTGTCAAAGGCCAACCTCTCCGGCGCCAATCTCTCAGCCGCCTATCTCCATAGTGCAGATCTGTCATGGGCCAACCTCTCTGATGCCTATCTCCGCGAAGCAAACCTGAACGGGGCTATCTTGTCCAATGTAAACCTGACGGGCGCGGATCTATCCGAAGCTACCTGGACCAATGGGTCAAAATGCGACAAAGGTTCAATTAATCAATGCAGTGTTCCTAACCTTCTTGGTGCATATGAGGATGAAGGGATGAGAGGCGAATCATACAGATAAATCCATAAAATGAAGTATGAGAGTCGGCAGGATATTGAAATTATTAATGCCTAGGACGAGAATCGAACTCGTACAGCCGCGAGGACCGAGGGATTTTAAGTCCCTTGCTAATGGCTTTTATGGTGTTCTACGGTGTATGTGTAAGCAATATAATACTTGACATAATAGGTACTTATAGTTATACTAATCCCTATGGTCTATGATGAAATAGGATTTCAACTGCTTACATAGTGCTTACACTATCTGGGGGACCCATGAAATTGACTAAAAAAAGAGTTGAAAGTTTAGCCCTTCCAGAGAGCGGACAAGTGTTTGTTTGGGACTCAGATGTGAAAGGTTTTGGCCTTAGACTTACTCCAGGAGGCAGGGCCTATATTATTCAGAACAGGGTCAACGGTGTGACTCGTCGTGTCTCGCTTGGTAAGCATGGAATTATTACCCTTGATGAGGCCCGCAAGAAGGCAGTGGCAGAGCTTTCAAAAATGCTTGAGGGTAAGGACCCTGTAGCCGAAAAAGCCCACAAGAAAGCCTACTCTAAAACCCTTCGCGCTCTTGCTGATGACTATATCCAATCCCATAACGATTTGAAAATTACTTCAATAGCAGACATTAATAAGCACGTTGACCGTTCTTTCTCCATATGGCGCGATAGACCTGTGACGGAGATTACCAGAGATAAGGTTGCTGTCAGGTTTCAAGAACTCACAGAGCGAAGCAGTGCTCAAGCAAATCAAGCTTTCAGAATACTTCGGGCACTGTTAAACTATGCAAGGGCAGCGTATCGGGCAGGGAACAAGCCTATCATTGTTGAGAATCCCGTTGACATCTTGAGCCAGACAAAGGTGTGGAACCGAGTAACGCCGAAGTCTGCAAAGATACCCCTGGACAAGATAGGGATTGCATGGAACCTGTTGCAGTCCATGAGGGCGGATGATTTTTCATCGACTCTTGCACGAACAGCAGCCGATATCGTGGCCTTTCTTCTTCTCACTGGTGCCCGTTGGAGCGAGGCGGCAAAGTTAACATGGGAACAGGTTGACCTCGAAAGCAAATCATGGCATTTACCAGACCCCAAGAATAGAAACCCGGTTACTTTCCCATTGAGCAATGAGGCTGTGGCAATTCTTGAGGCCAGAGGGCAAGACAAGTCCTATATCTTTTCGTCCTGGGGAGAAAGGGGCCACATTACAGAGGCCCGCGGCGTATTTAATAAGGTTTCAAAAGCGGTGGGTGCAGATGTTACCGCTCACGATTTTCGGCGGACCTTTCGAGCCATAGCCGGAGAATGTCAGATTGATTTCTGGAAGACAAAGCTTCTTATGGGACACAAACTATCCGGGGATATCACAATCACGCATTACACTGAAACGTCTGACCTCCGCTATCTTTCTGATGAGGTAAACAAGATTGCCGATTGGATCGTCCGACAAGGCAAGATTGCAGCAGCGGGAAATATCATTCAATTATCACACCGGGGTGCATTATGAAGAAAAAACCGGATTTTTACCCTTTTTACGAACACGAGGAAGATATTGGCGAGGTGTTTTTTCCTTTGGACACACCGGCAATGGATCACTTAATCAAGACTGACCGTCTTGAAATTGATGACATCCGATATAAGCTTGAGTGTTGTCTTGATGATGCCTTTCCGATACCTTTTGAGGACATTCCCCTGGTGTGGTGGATCAGACACGCCATTGAACGCAAATTGCTAAAAATCGGTTTCGACAAGGCAAGTATTACCGACCCGAAAAAGCTTTGGGGACTCATTCAAATAATGAAGACTGAGCAGTGGGGCGGATACACGGGAAAAACTCCAGAGGGATTCCCTATAAAAGCGTTTCGTTTTACTGAAGATAAAAAGCAAATATGGATTCTCGAAGATATTGAAGCGGCGCTTTATGCTTTATGGTCTTATCATCGTCTTAAAATTGCATTCGAGGCAGAAGGAAATCATCCGGCGGCTATCTGTGCGCTGACACTTCAGTTTGTCATTGATGCTACACGTACCGGGTTATTGAGGAAAAATACATTGGATGGGCAGCGGCATAGTCAGACACAAAGCAAGAAAGCATCGGGACCACGGACGGTTGGGGACGTGAATCCAGAAGAACGTAAAAAAAGGGATGATGAAATCAGGGCGGTGTTTGAAAAAACGAAACTAACGGAAAATTCATTTTGTATAGATCAAGGAAAAAAACATAATCGAAGTCCTTCCATGATAAGGAAAATCATCAAATCATAGTTTACACCTAACCGGGTTAAGTACAACATTTCTTAATAAAATCAATTAGTTACAGTTGACACCATCCTTTTCAATCAAGTATTATATCTCTGTGAACAACATCAATCATGGAGGTATAGAATGCCACAAGATAAACAAACAAAAAACACAGATATATTTAACACAGTAACCGCCGCCGATTACTTGGGACTTGCATCAGCGACGCTTGAGGCGTGGAGGTGCCGCGGCGGTGGACCCGTTTTTATCAAATTGGGGAAGGCTGTAAGGTATCAAAAAAAATCACTCGATACCTTCATAAACAACCGGGTTTGTACATCGACAAGTCAGGAGAAGGGATAGTCTCCATGAAACCGGATTGCAGCATCAAACAGACCTCATGGAAGATAGACAAAATTCAAACCGGGGATAGGTTAGCTACCGAAAAGACGGCTACCTCAACCGTCCTGCCCCGTAACAATATTGAGGACCGTAGAGGGCGGATAAATGGATTCAAGCGATAATATTAGCACCGGCAAAAAGGATTTTAAGATTAAAAGAAAAATTATCATTGAGCCGGACATGTTCTATTCAAAAGCTTTTAAGGATTTATCAGCAACAGCACTTTGGACCCTCATGCGCTGCCTGCAAAAACGAACCTGGAAGTACAAGGATAAGCGGAAGACAACCATTGTTTATACTGATGATGGTTTTATCTTTCCGTATTCGGAGGCTGAAGCCTTGGGAATAGGAACAACGCAATGCTGGAAGAACATCAAAACATTAGTTAACCTGGGATTTCTTGATATTGTCCATCAGGGGGGATGGTACCAAAAGAAGGAGAAACAAAAGGACTATTCAGTTTATAAGTTGTCCGATCGCTGGAAGCTTTATGGAGAGAAAAATTTCCAGCCAGGTATAAAGCCAAAAGTATTGCAATCAGAATTCTACATCAGGAAAAACCTTGAAAAACAAAAATCACGACCAACTTCACTAAAGCGAAGTGGGCAACTTCATAAAAGTGAAGGTGATCGAGGGAAACGGACTGCTTTCCGTCTTCTCGAAAGCGAAGTTGATAAAAAACAGGCTGAACTGTTGGGAGACATTAGTAATGCTGTATAAAGCGAGGGTTATTTGATACGACTTGCCATTACCTCTATCGGCTTCACGATGATGAAGAAGAACTATAAACCAGGGATACCCTGTCTTTGTATATCATCAAAAGCTTTAAAAAAAGGGGTAGAAGTGCGGACGCCTCTCAACGACTCCAAAGGAGACAGTAATTAAATGTCACCAATGAGAGCAAAGCACCAATGCAATTATCAAGGCTGCAAGGCTTTAACAATAGAGCGGTTCTGTGAGCCTCACAAGAAGGCAGTTGAGAAAGCCTATGATGCGACCAGGGGGACAGCAGCAGAGCGCGGATATAATTCGACATGGGCAAAGGTAAGAACCATGAAGCTGAATGCTGACCCATTGTGTGAGAGATGCGGCTATGTGGCTGTGCTGGTACATCACAAGGACAGGAACCCACGGAACAACAGGGAAGAAAACCTTGAATCACTGTGTAAAGAGGATCACGTAAAAGAACACATACAGGATAGGTGGAGAAGATGAACAGTATCAAGGGTATAGGGGGGGCTTTGTGTCTTCAGGAATCATAGGACACGAACCGCGCTGGTAAGTTCGTGCAAGATTTTTAGTAATTTTAGGACTTGGGGCAATTTTTCAGAAAAAGGGGGTAGTCATGGAAAACGATAATGAAAGAACTCTTGCCAAATTAAAACGAACAAAACGAAAAATGAAGCAAGATGGAGCATCTTATATTGCATTGAAAAAGATAAGGTCCGCAATCAAGAAAGTGAAAAGTTCATTGAACAGGAGGTAACAAGTGGCCAGACTTCCAAAACCAACAGCAGTATTACAATTTGAAAAGGGCAAACTTTATGCAGATCAAAGGGACCGTGCAGCCCTGGAACCAAAGCCGGAAAAGGAATTGAAGCCGCGATGCCCTGCCAGATTCTCAAAGGAAGAAAGAAAGGTCTGGAAAGACATTGCAGCAGTCCTGAAAAATTATGGTTTGTTTACCGTTGCCAATTCAATCCAGCTTGAACTTTTAACAACGGCCTGGGTGCAATACCTTGAATGCTGTGAAAAGATGACCGAGAACAAGGAAATCATTATCAAGGGTCCAGAAGGAGGCAGCATGTATAATCCATGGTTCAATGCTCAACACAGACTTGGGGCACTGGTAGATAAGTACAGTCAGAACTTAGGCCTTTCCTCTATCGCGCTGGCTAAGATCGGGACATTAATGTTGAAGGGAAAAAAGAAATCCGCAATGGAAGAACTACTTGATTAAGGGGGAAATAATGACAGACGCAGGGTTAAAGAAGGCTTTACGAGTAAAGACATTTATTGAAAATCTCACATTCTCAAAAGGTCAATGGCAGGGTCAGCAGTTCAAATTATTACCCTGGCAATGGGAGAAAGTTATTGCCCCGGCCTTCGGTACCATCCGGGAAGACGGAAACCGACAATACAGATATGTTTATGTTGAGATACCAAAAAAGAACGGAAAAACGGAAATAGGCGCAGCCATAGCCCTATATATGCTGTGTGCTGACAAGGAAGGGAAACCAGAAATATACAGCGCCGCTGGAGATAAAGAACAGGCAGGGCTTGTCTATTCAGCAGCAGCCGAAATGGTAAAACACAGTCCAGACTTAAAACACTTGAAGATTTTGGACTCAAGGAAGCGGATCATTAACCCCCGGAACAGTGGATTTTATCAAGTGCTATCAAGCGAATCAGAGCTTCAACACGGCCTTTCACCGAGTGGAATAATCTTTGACGAGCTTCACGCACAGCAGACAGACCGCCTTTATAATGTACTGACAAGCGGCACTGACTATGCACGAAAACAACAGCTTGTTATTGTGCTGACCACAGCCGGGATATATGACAAGAACTCCATATGGTGGAAGATCAGGACAAGGGCGCAGCAGATCGACCAGGGCATTATAGAACAGGCAAATTTCCTTCCAGTCCTTTACATTGCTGACCCCGAAAAAGACGATCCTTCAGATGAAGGGTTATGGAAAAGGGTAAACCCTTCGTTGGGGCAAATATTCACACTTGATAAGATCAGGGAGGATTATGAGGCCGTCAAACATGACCCGGTTGAATTTCAAAACTTCCTTCGATTCAGGTTGAACATTCCAATAAAATCCCTTTCGCGGTGGATGCCTATGGACAAGTGGGATAAATGCAACGGGGCGGTTGACATTGAATATCTCAGGGGTCGCACCTGTTATGGGGGCCTGGACCTTGCGAGCAAGATCGACCTTGCGGCCTTTGTGCTGGTATTTCCTCCAGAGCAAGAAGGGGGTGTATGGGATATTGTGTGTAAATTCTATTGTCCTGAAGACGGTATTTTGAAGAGGTCCCGTGTCGATAAGGTTAATTATGACATATGGGAAAAACAGGGCTTTCTTACAGCCACCCCGGGGAATGTTATTGATTATGAGTTTATCAAAAAAGACATACTGCTGGCATCAAAAGATTATGACCTTCGTGAGATAGGTTTTGACTCCTGGAATGCCACACAGACAGCAACGGACATAATGAACGAATTAAACCCCTCAAGCAGTGAAGATGGTTTTCAAATGGTTGAGATGAGGCAAGGGGCAAAGACTTTCAACGAACCGGCAAAAGATTTGCTTGTGCATGTAATGACAGGAAAAGTCCGGCACAGGGGGGACCCTGTGTTGAGGTGGAACGCTGACAATCTCGTGATGAGAGCGGACGCCAATGGGAACGTGGCGCCGGATAAGCAGAAGGCAACGGATAAAATTGATGGTTTAGTAGCTTTAATAATGGCCTGGGGCAGGGCAATGCAGAAACCGGCACCCGTTAGATCAGCTTATGAAGGTCTTACCGTCGCGCAAATCAAAGAGCGCATGGCATTTTAAGCGCCCTATAAGGGCAAAAAGGAGGATAACACAATGAAACAGGACACAAAAGAAGCGGAAAAGATTAAGGAGCTATTGAAAGAGGCTCAAGACCATCCTTTGATGAAGCAGATCATTGCTGAAAAGGAAGCTGCAATCCTGGCAACGCGGACTGAAGCCGCAAAGAAGATTGAGAGCGCGAAGAAAGAACGGGAAGAAGTCATTCCAAAACTGCAAGCAGACCTTGAGGCGAAGGAAGCAAAATATAAATCGGCAAAAGAGGTGCTGGACGGTGCTGGGGGGGAATTTCAAAAGGCAAGGGCCGCGCTATCAGGTGAAAGTTATCAATTCGATATTGCCATCCGTCAGCATGAAGCTGTTTTATATGAAACTGCCGATCCGCGCATTGATAAGGCGATCACGTTCTTCCGGGACCGTTTTGAAGGGCTGCGAGTAAAGGACATAAACGCGCAACAACGCACCGGGGAAACAAACCTCTATGCTGAAACGAAGGAAATCTTCACCTATTCCAACGTCGCCGCCATAAAAAACGCCCTGGCTTGTTGCCGGGCCGCTATTGACGAACTTGAACAGATGAAGCTGACGCCGGACATGAACGCGGAACGGATCGAGGCGCTACAAAAAGGAATCCCTGACGCTGACGAACTGACGAAATACACCGGGGGAAAGCCGCTTCCGGGATCGAGGGACTTTAATCCTTTGCACCTTCTGAAATCAGACGATCAACTGTCCTGGGAAATTGGAAAGATTGCCGAGAAATTCAAAAAGGTTATGAGAAGATGAGCTTGCCGGACATTAAGAAGGTGTTGCTCAAAAATGCTTTTCTATCGATCCTGAAAGATTATTCAGAAGTTGCCCCTGGGGACCTTACAGGGGTGTTACTCCAATTAACCGCGGCGGGTTTTAAGTTTCACGACCTATCACATGAACCGGACCCCGAACACAGAGGAATTCTTATTTTGACGGGTGAAGGTGAGAGCCTTAAAGGGATAGCCTTTGTCTCAGTGCTATGGGAAAGACGCGACGGGGGTTATACTGTCACGGTGCATAGGTTCGATAAAGATTGCAGAACAGATACTATGGAAATGCAACGGGTGACAAACTGGAACTGAAAAACGGATGACATATTTGTCAATCGTCGTACTCAATAATGAGTACTGATCATAGATTTATGAATCGTAGGGTTTTCCCCCATTTGGGCGAAAACTACGTAATCAAGATTCTCTTCGAAATTGTGTTTGCTCCCCCGTTTTGGGGAGCGAAGGAAGAGAGGTGACAGAACGGAACTTTTGCTCTTTTCTGAGCGAAAGCATTTCTATAGTGAGAAGAGACGATATAGGAGACGCTCTACGGTGCCCCACACTGCACGTAATGGATAAAAGATATACATTTGTATTCCTTAAAGGATTAAAACGCGCTACGGGGATTTATGAGCATATGTGCAAAACAGGACCACAAGCACCTGAAGGTGCAAAAAATAACAGGAGGGAACATTTATGAACCAAATTAAGCAAATTGACGGATCGGAAATAAATGATGACAATGACCGGGCTGAATATCTTCACCAGATATGTTGTTTTTTTCAATTCCTGGGCGAAGTTACACAGTCAAAAATTAAAGATGATGGTTGTCCGGCTTATACAATTGATGCCGATTACGGGCATTATCTTGCCTTTCAAATGGCAATAAACGAGCTTCGTAAATTTGGTGACTTGGTTGGTTGCCATACCGAGGCAACAACGGTTTTCAATCACAAAGAAGCAACCGGAGGTGAAGCATGACAGCATTAAATGAAAGGATAACAGAAGAAGCAATAGGAACAGAAGTAACCCCGAGGCTCCATGCACTTGTTGACAGCGATGGAGTGGGTCGCGTTTACCAGGTGAGTCTCGACCAGATCGAAGCCGCGTTTCAGGCAGTAGGAGGAAAAACCATAGGCACACCTGGGCGTCAACGTATCGTTTTCTATGCACAAGGCAAAGAGCCGGACTACGAGGACACTATAAATCAAACAGCATACAAGATAAAGCACCTGGGGGAAGTCATGGAGACCCTTGGTTTACTTATGATAGCAGACAAGGGAAAGGGTATCCAGGACCTTGTACTTGATAGCATGTCTCATCTTTCAGATATTATCAATGACGAAGCGCGAGAGCTTGATACTCTACTTTCTGCAATCCGGCACTCACAACATGAAGCTGAACAAGAGGGAAGGCCCATAATAGAGTTATGAGAGCGGAATAAATACTATAGGGCGGGCATAAAAACCCGCCTTTTTTATAGATATTGCTTACATAGTGCTTACACTTGGTTTTCTATCAGATTAAACGATTACAAATAATCATTTCTAAACTATTGATATTATTAATGCCTAGGACGAGAATCGAACTCGTACAGCCGCGAGGACCGAGGGATTTTAAGTCCCTTGCGTCTACCTATTCCGCCACCCAGGCATTACACTTGTTATAATCGGAAAACAGCCTGTTGTCAATAATCAAATAAAATGATGAGGCCTGGCGGCAAAAGGAGATTGTCGTTATTCAGGGGAAGGGATTCAAGAGGTGTCCTTTTGAGTAGTGTCTGTTGCTCTTATAAACAAGCATATATTGTTTGAATATGCAGATGTAATATTGTCTTTCATTCAATCCGATAAATATAGATTCAATAAAATAGAACAATAATAATATGTGACTGTTATAAATAATAGTCTTTCCATAATTATGTCACAAAAGCTTGACATAATTAATTGCAATGTGTTAGAAAAGATACATTATGATAACAATGAACATAATGGGTAACAGGGCATGGTGGTGGTGGCGTTTATTGCAGGTGTGAAACCGTAGATAACGGCCACGGACGGTTTCACACCGTCCATGGCTTTTTTTAAAGGCCATGGGTTTTTAGCTCATGGCCTTTTTTTATTACAACTATACCTTAAGGAGGCAATACTATGGAGAAAAAGATTTTTTTAAGTGAGAAGGATATGCCGAGGCAGTGGTACAATATTCAGGCAGACTTACCGAATCCCCTGCCGCCGCCCCTTAATCCCGCAACAGGAGAGCCTATTACCCCGGATATGCTCTCCCCTATCTTACCAATGAACCTGATAGAACAGGAAGTAAGCACTGAGCGGTGGATTGACATACCGGAGGAGGTTCTGGCGAGGCTTGTCATGTACCGGCCGTCGCCATTGTGCAGGGCCTATTCCCTTGAACGTTTTCTGGAGACGCCTGCTCACATTTATTACAAAAATGAAGGAGTGAGCCCTGCGGGGAGCCATAAACCGAATACGGCCATTGCCCAGGCTTATTACAATAAAAAGGCAGGGGTGAAGAGGATTACCACGGAGACCGGGGCAGGTCAGTGGGGGAGCGCCCTCTCTTTTGCGTGTAACCAGTTTGGCCTTGAGGTAAAGGTATATATGGTGAGGGTGAGCTATAACCAGAAGCCTTACAGAAGAATAATGATGGAAACCTGGGGAGGAAAGTGCGTACCGAGCCCGAGCCCGGATACAAGCGTGGGAAGGAAATACCTGGAAGAGAACCCGGACCATCCAGGAAGTCTCGGGATTGCGATCAGTGAGGCCATAGAAGACTGTGTTACTTCAAAGGATACGAAGTATTCATTGGGGAGCGTCTTGAATCATGTACTCATGCATCAGACTATCATCGGCCTTGAGGCAGAGAAACAGCTTGCCATGGCAGGTGAGTATCCCGATATCGTGATCGGCTGTGCAGGGGGAGGCAGCAACTTTGCCGGCATTTCCTTTCCCTTTGTGCGGGACAAGATTTATGGAAAAGAGATACGGATCATAGGTGTAGAACCGACCTCATGCCCGACATTGACCAAGGGGCCCTATGTGTATGACTTTGGCGATACCGCAGGAACTACCCCGCTGCTGCCCATGTATTCCATAGGTCATGGGTTTGTGCCTGCTCCCATCCACGCAGGGGGCTTGCGGTATCACGGCATGGCGCCACTTGTGAGCAGACTTCTTGCAGACGGGCTTATTGAAGCGAAGGCCTACAATCAGCTCGATACCTTTGGAGCGGGCATTACCTTTGCAAGGACTGAAGGTTTTATCCCTGCCCCGGAGACAAACCATGCCATCGCCTGTGCCATTGAGGAGGCAAAGAAGGCAAAAGAGGAAGGGAAAGAGAAGGTGATACTCATGAACTGGAGCGGTCACGGCATTATTGACCTGCCTTCCTACGATGCGTATATGACCGGAAAGCTTGTAGACTATGCAATGCCTGATGAAGAGATTCTGAAGCTCGTAAAAGACCTGGAAAAATTCCCGAAACCAAGGCTTGCATAAAAAGAGGCTTTATGGATATATATTGTACACAATTAGGCACAGTGATAGCTTCACTATGGAGTCACTGAACGCTGCACGTAAGGAGGAGTGAATGTTTCTCTCGGACAGGGTGAATAATGTAAGGCCATCCGGGGTTAGAAAGATTTTTGACCTTGCAAACAAGGTAAAAGACCCCATTAACCTGAGCATAGGGGAGCCCCATTTTGATATACCCGATGAGATAAAGGAAGAGGGGATTAAATGGATCAGGGCAGGGTTTAACAAGTATACACCCTCAGGCGGTATCCCTGAGTTGAGGGAAAAGATTTATGCAAACCTGAAGGGGAAGAATATTATCTGTGACGATGTGATTGTTACCGCAGGGGTGACGGGTGGACTCCTCCTTGCCCTTATGGTTGTTTTAAACCCGGGCGATGAGGTAATCATACCGGACCCCTATTTTGTCCTTTATGAGTATCAGGTGCAGCTTCTCGGGGGTAAGCCGGTTTTTGTTGATACCTATCCGGACTTTACATTAAAGGAAGAGTTGTTAAGGGCCGCTATTACAGAGAAAACAAGGGTGATCCTTATAAATAGCCCCAATAATCCTACAGGGATGGTGAATTCCCTGGAGGAACTTGAAATGGTGGCCCGTGTGGCACGGGAAAGGAATCTTCTTCTCTTTTCGGATGATATCTATAATAGATTTGTATATGACAATGGATATACAAAGGATTATCTGGGACAAGTCTACGAAAACACCCTTACTTTCGGAGGTTTCTCCAAAACATGGGGCATGACGGGTTGGAGAATAGGGTTTGTGGCAGGTCCTAAAGAGATTATTCAGTGTATGGTAACCATGCAGCAGTATGTATTCAGCAGTATTAACTCCTTTGCCCAGAAGGCGGCGATCCTGGCCCTCGATTATAACACGGATGCCCTCATAGACGATTACCGAAAGAGAAGAGACCTTATATATGATGGGCTGAAAGACAAATACCGGGTTGTGAAGCCGAAAGGGGCATACTTTATATTCCCCGAGGTGCCTGATGGTGACGGCGATGCCTTTGTGGAGAGGGCTTTGGAAAATAATCTTTTTATCATACCGGGAAGTATATTTTCAGGAAAGAAATCTCATGTCCGCATCTCCTTTGCTGCCCGTGAGGAGCATCTCGTGAAGGGGATCGAGATATTAAGGGGAATGGTGTAGCCCATGTATGAGCACGTATGCAGAGCGCTCCTGAAAAAAGGGGTACGGTTAATTTATACCACAAACAGGGCAGTGGGGAAGACACTCGAACGTCTTCAGGGGGAGTTCCCCTTTATGCACCACGAGGTTTCTCTGAACGAAAAGATTGCCTTTGAGCTTGCCCTCACGGGGAGCTATGCGTCAAAGAAGACGGCGTGTATCTTCTCAACGGAAGGCCTGTACGATGCCCTGGACCCTGTTATGAGTTCTGCCTATACGGGGGTTATAGGCGGTTTTCTTATTGTCTGCATACAGGAGACAATGGAAGAGATTACTCCTATCGGGCCCTTTTCCAAGCTGCCTGTTATTACAGCGGAAGGAGAAGATGCCCTCGCTGGATCAATAGAATTCGGATATGCCATATCGGAAAAATACGAAATTCCTGTTCTTATTCAGGCAATGCCCGACGAAACGGTTCAACGTTCAACGTTCAACATTGAGTCTGAGCCACTCAGCGCTCAATCCTTAAACTCAACATTCAACGCTCAACACTCAAAATTTACCAAAGATCCAGGCAGATGGGCAGCAACACCTAAGTTTCGATACGAGTTGCACAAGCAGTTGAATGAGAAGATTGAGCGTATCAGGGAGGAGTTTGAGACATATGACGGTAACGTTATAACAAAGAAAGGCAGGACGGGAATCATCACCTACAGGCATTCCTCATCGGAATTCTTTGATGACGACGTGAGTATACTTTATCTCGCCACGGTTTTTCCAGTACCCGTGAAACTGGTAGATGCTTTTCTGGCTGATGTTGACGAGGTCTTTATGGCCGAGGGGCCCTATCCGGCAATCCGGATGCAGATAGGGGACAGAGCAAAAATCATATCTGAGCCGTCTCTGGGTATAAGAAAAAGGTCAAAACCGGAAGAGACCATGTATGGTTTCACCGTGATCCGCGAAACACTGGGGCCGGCCTCTTCGATCAATATGGCCCACGGGATAAAAAAGGTTGAACCTGACAGGATGATCCTTGCAACCACCTTTGAGGATTATTTCTTCCATTCAGGTATGCCTGCAGTGGTAAATACCGTCTACAATAATTCTGTCTTTCTGCTCCTTGTAATGGGTTGCAGGAGGGAGGAAGAGGTACAGCGAATCATGGAAGGGTATGGATGCCGGAATTTTTATCATATAAACGAACCGTCCGGGATAGAGCGTTTTAAGGAAATCACCGAATTTACAGTTCTTTTTTATAAGGGGATCATATGAGAAAGGTTGTTTATGAGGTAGCGAGCTTTGCGATTGCGAGAGGGCGACGTGAGCCCCGGAAAATGCATTGGGGTGATATTTATGAAACTTGAGATTGTCTGTTCAGGCATAGGGGGAAGAGGTGTGCTCCTTGCATCTACAATCGTCATAGAGACTGCGGTGAAGGCAGGGTATCGCGCGGTTGCATCCGATGAGTACGGTATGAGCCAGAGGGGCGGTTCAGTAGTCTCTCTCGTGAAGATAGGCGATTTTAAAAGTCCACTCATCGGCAGCGAAAACGCCGGTCTCCTTCTTGCCTTTGAGGAGAGCGAGTTCTATAGAACCCTCCAGTTTCTGAAAAAGGGAGGAATCGCTGTGGTGAATACGGATAAAGCGGTATTGCCGGAAGCGATTGACCATCTATTAAAAGAAAGGAATGTAGTATACCATTGTATCGACGCCGACAGTATAGCAAAGGAAAAGGGGATGGTCCAGGCCTCAAATATGGCGGTCCTTGGATATTTTGCCAGCCTTGCAATTGCCCCATATACCCCGCAGGGGCTTGAGCATATCATCATGGAAAAAGTTCCAAAAAAGGTGGTGGAGAAAAATCTTGAGATATTCAGGGAAGGGCTCAACCACGCCCGCTCACTTCATCCATAAGGTGTAGCAGTATTCACATTGTTTTATGAGAAAGTTTATTGCACATAATGGTAGACGGAATTATTCAAAAAAACAATTTTATCCTATTAATAATTATCGTATACTGTATACTATATAGGTACAATATACTTACTCCATCACCTTTGTGAGCCATGTTTCAGACCCTTTTCCCTTGTGATGGAAAATAGAATTGAGACCAATGCACCATGAGTTTTATTATGGACTGAAAAAGCGCTGAAAGAGGAGGGGAAGATGGAAAAAAGTATAAGGAAATTTACGCCGAGGGACAAGAAGAAAGAAGAAGAAAAAGAAGATATATTTAAAGACATCAAGCCTGCTGGAAAGTACAGAACGATTGGTGAAATGGTATACAATACATTAAAGAATGCCATTGTAAACGGAGATTTAAAACCTGATCAGAGGCTTATCGAACAGACGGTTTCCAATGCAATGAAAACAAGCAGAATACCGGTAAGAGAAGCAATAAAAAAACTCGAGCAGGGCGGATTTTTAGAGAAGTTGCCTGTAAGGGGTTTTATAGTAAAGCGGGTGTCAAAAGATGAGGTGGATGAGATCTTTGGAATCAGGGCAGCCCTTGAAAGCTATGCAGCATATATGGCAACGACACATATAAATGATGAATTTATCAGGATTCTCAAGGACAATATTAAGGCTTCATATCAGGCCCTCGATGATGAGGATATAGAAAAACTGACTGAATTGAATGCTCAATTTCACGAGATGTTATATAATGCTGCAAAGAGTCAAAAGCTTTATAGATTGATTAATACCTTCAGGGATTACATTGCGAGATACAGAAGGCCGTTGTTCAGCACAAAAAGCGGTGGGGTTGCCTCTTTGAGTGACCACGAGAAAATGGTGGAAGCCATGGAGAAGGGGGATAAAGAGAAGGTTGAGAAGATTGTCAAGAGACATATTCTGAGAGGAAAAGCCTACATAATTAAGGAAATGGAATCGGCTAAGCTCTCATAACTTTCTAAGCCTACAAACTGTTGTTACTATGCATAGATTGAAATCAGTGTCCCCTTATCTGAATGTCTGGAATTGTTCTTTGTGACTGAGTTATAGCAGGCCATGGTGTAGGAAAAGGGAGGCTTAGGATCGTCTTCAACGATATAGCAAGGTGATTGGCATTATAATCTCCCCATGAGTACCTGAACGATATGTCTGTCCGGTTCAGGGAAATCGTAT
>PNOM01000017.1 GCA_013824835.1 Syntrophus sp. (in: bacteria)
AAGTGAACAATGAAGCAGAAAGAAAAAGCAAAGATCAAACCGGACATTTCTACTTTGGTAAAAACCGGACATTTCTACTTTGGCTTGACACGTCTGTTTAAAAACCTTGCCTATTCCCTTTTGTTTGTGTATCTTTTCGAGGGGAAACCCATTATAAAAACATCAGGAGGTCTTTTGCAAGGTTCATGAATATATCTTTTGTCAGTCTTGGGCGAAAGGCCTTAATTGCCTTGATACCCCTTGTGATTATGTCCATTACGTTCCTTTTCTATGGTTTTGCAAACACATTTGTATACTATCCCCTCCTGTGCATATTCTATCTCGTATTCATATATATTGATTACAAGAATGCCTTTCTCCTGTCCATTACCCTGTTCATCGTTACCCTCCTTGTCAATGGACTGCTGGGGCTTTTGAAGATTGACGACAGGATTTACTACAGGGCCCATGAACGACTCACCGTATACAATCATGAGATTGAGATGAAAAGTTACAAAAAAAATGTTGACATCACGGTCATGATGCCCTTTGGCGATGCATGTGCAGTCGGGAATGAAAAGAATATTGATATAGAGCCTCGCAGAATAAGGTTTAAGACCGACTCCCTCGGATTCCGGAATGATAGTGATTACAAAGGACAAGAGTACGTTCTGGTCGGGGATTCCTTTACCGTGGGGAATGATACCAGTCAGGAGGATATCCTGATGACCCAGTTGAAGGAGAAGTACCACAAGGACACCTATGGCCTGGCATATCCGGGCGGTATCCCCGAATATGTGAAATATATACTCTATTTTCAGAAAAAGGTTAAAACGGATTTTAAGGTGTTACTCTTTGTCTATGAAGGAAACGATTTTCCTGAGACCTATTCACGGAAAAGGTTGACTGTTAAAAAACATGGATTCATGGCTCTTCGTGACCGCTATAAGGCCATTTTTGAAGAAACGGTGTTGTACAAATACACCTACAGCCTCATAAGCAAGTATACCAGGAAATCATTATCCGCTGAGGTATTTGTTGTAAACGGGCGCAGGATGGCCGATTTTGGCGAATATATTGATGCTGCCCGGCGGGACACATACCGACTTCCTGACAAGGTTGTCCCCATGCTTTCTCTGGTCCGCAACAGAATTGATCATATCTTTTTTATTCCGACAAAATACCGGGTATATTATTCGTTTCTCGAGAAGAACAATCAAAAACCCCTGCCGAATGCTCAGTGGGAGGCAATAAAGGCTTTGTCCAAGAAACTTGATATTGGATGTACGGACCTCACCGGCCCAATGATTGATGTCTCTAAAATATTATTAAAAGAGGATAAATATACCTTCTGGAAGGATGATTCCCACTGGAACAAATATGGGATTGGAGTAGCGGCAAAGGTTGTTTCAGATTACATCGACAGCAAGAAAGGTCTTCAATAGGTCCTATATGTCCTATTGGACCTATTCTTTTGACTTTGTTTTATAGGACCTATTCTTTTGACTTTGCCTTACAGGCGACTTGGTATGAGTCAGGACCTGAATATAATTTTAAGCATTTCCAGGTTCTTTTTATCGTGCGTTAATAGCAACCTTTCGCTGTTTTTTATCAGATAAAGTATTTTTATGAGAAGGGCAACTCGTTCTCCGTAGCATTTTCTATAGAAAAGAAACCTGCTCTTTTCACGTATGCGGATCCGCTCCATTTTCGAGGTGTCGGAAGATGATTTGCCCGAGAGATGGATGATTTTTGCTTCAGGGCAGATCATGGAGATAAAACCTTGCCTGAATATCCTGTAGCTGAGTTCCGTATCCTCAAAATAGAGGAAAAAGTCTTCGTCAAGAAGACCGGTTTTGTCGAGAACGCTCTTTCGGAGAAACATGTCTGCGCCGACTATGTAGTCAACTCTCCGCGTAGAGTTGCTCAGATTCTCAGAAGAGGCCTTCAAATGTTCTCTGTAATACTTCGGGAAGACCTTTTTTAGCCGGAGGACCTTGAAAACCGCTTCTTCCAGGGTGGGAAAGTTGCCATATGCAATCTGGGGCGCCATATGTTCATCATATAGGCTGCCGCCGCAGCAGCCCACCATGCGGTTTTCCGGTTGTTCCATGTAGTCAAGGAATATCTTCACCGCATTGTTGACGAGAATGGTGTCAGGATTGAGTAAAAAGAGATACTCTGCCCGGGACTTTCCTATGGCGATATTGTTGGCCCTTGCAAAACCCGCATTTGTGGGATTCGGAATCAGTTTTACCCGGGGAAATTCACGTTCTATCTCTTCCGCCGAGCCGTCAGTAGACCCGTTGTCAACGACATAGACGTCAAATTCCACATCTTTTGTCTCTGTAAAAATCGACGACAGGCAACCCCTTGTCAGGTCCCTCGTATTATAGCTTACGATTATGATCGATACGGAGGGGCGATTTTGTTCTGTCATGCAAGCCCGTTCACAAAGGCAAGGAGATCCTCCTTTGTCCGCTCCAGGGAATGGCGGGATGCCACCACAAACCCTTCCTTGATACAGCTCTCCCTGAAGGGCTGATCTTCGATAAATCTGCGGATGCCTTCTGCAATCCTGTCAGGCCTGTGGGTGGGGACAAACCAGGCGTAAGACCGGTCCTCGCTGAAATTCATATAGGATGATATTTCAGTCAGGATGGCGGGGACGCCTGAGGCAAGGGCCTCAATGGCCGGCAGGCCGAATCCCTCGCCTTCAAGGGAGGAGGAGATAAATATGTCCGTATCACGGTACAATGCGGTGATCTCCTTCTCCCCTATGCCTGTCAGGTAGTGATCTACGACGCCACCCTGTTTTTCCCGTTCTGAAGGCGGGCCGGGGGAAACCCTTGTGAACTCAATGTTCGCCCCTTTTTCTTTGATCAGCTCTATTGCATCGAGGGTGTCAGGTATGCCCTTGAATCCCACATTCATGGAGCCTATTGACAGGACCTTTATCCGTCCGCCCCTGCCCCAGACCCTCTCTGAATCCGGGTAGAAGGCCCTTGTGTCGACGCCGTTCTGAATAAGGGCGCACTTCTGTGCGTATGTTGCCTCAATGAGATCCCTGAGGTGCTTCGATACTGCCGCCTTTACGGTAGGCAGGGCATAGACGGCCTCGATCTCCCGTATCCTCTTTTTAAATTTTGCGTTGTCAATATACCTTTCAAAAAGGGAGAAGATACCTTTCCTTGTGTACTTCTCCGTAATTGATTCCCCTTCGATTCTTGCCCGATACTCAACGGGTTCATAACCCTGGCAAAGATGGACCACAATACCTTTCCCTCTTTTAACAAGGCGCTTTACATCATTGGGTACAGAGCCCACATATACATCGCACTCCGGCATGTCGCCCATGTCCCGATCCCTTATGAGTATCGGATCAACGGGCAGGCCATCCCAATCTGATTTCACCTTTTCCGTCATGAGACATACATCGATGCCCGCCTCCTTCAGCATTGCCACATGTTGAAGGACAACCTTTACGCCCCCGGAGATGCCTACATTCCTTATAAAATAGCCTATTTTCATCTGCCGCTGATCTTGAGACCCTCCACATAGAGGGAAGGGGAGCCTGAGGTCCCATAGAACTTGAGGTCTGTTCCTATACCTTTTACATTATTGAGTAATTCAAATATGTTTCCCGAGAGGATTACCCCGGTAAAAGGTCTTTGAACGCTGTTTTTCACCAGGTATCCTGCTGCCCCGAGGGAAAAGTCCCCTGTAATAGTGTTTGCCGTATGGGCGCCCATAAGCTCAGCAATGATAATGCCGTTAAATGCCGCTTCGCTGATTTCCTCTTTTCCCCTCTCGATAAACATTCCTCGCGGGGCGCAGGCAGGAGGCCCTTTTATTCCTTCTCTTATCCCGTTCCCTGTTGACGGTCTGCCAAGCTTGCGGCCATAGCATTCATCATAGAGGAATGTCTCGAAACATCCATTTGTTACAATGTGGTTTTCCCTGGAAGGCACCCCTTCGCCGTCAAAGGCAAAACTCCCCATACCTGCAAGCCCTGAATCTATGATGGAAAGTATCTCTGAGAAACACTTTTCCCCTTCCTTGCCGGCAAGGGTCGTCTTTTTCTTGTAAAGGTTCTCTGCGAGAAAGGAGCCTTCGAGGACGCCGAGGAGATCACATGCGGCCTGGGGGGTAAGTATGCCCTCATAAATACCTGTATCCAATTGTGAGCTTGAGAGAAAAGAGACTGCCTTCCGGGCAACCTCAGTGCCCAACGCTACACCGTTTATCCCGCTAAGGGCATGAGACCAGGACCAGTCATACCATGACGTCTCGTCTGCCTCCTTTGCAACGCACATGGCCGAGAGGGTAAAGAGGGTCTTTCGTCCTTTTGCCCTGAGGCCCCGTGAGTTGATGATAATGGTCTCAATCTCAGCCTCCAGAAGCTCACAGTTTCTCGTAGTGACGATCCGCGTATCATATTCAAGGATGGTGCGCTCCATATCGAAGAGCATGGTCATCTTTGTATCGTCGTCTGTAGCAAGACCGCCCCTGTCGTACAACTCTGGAGTCGGATAGGCAGAGAATGCTTCGGGAAATCCTGTATCCGTATCCTCATCCGTAAAAGGAAGAATTGCCTGTGCGTTCTCAAGGAGGGTCGCGACTGCCTTCTCCTCCTCGTCAAAGGTATAGGAAAAGACCATGCGGTTGTCTTTAACGGCCCGGAGGGCAATCCCGATCTCTTCCTTTATTTCTGCCCCGGATAGTTCCCTGTCCCTGCATTCATATTTTTTCAGCCTTTCTGTGAGGAAGAAGAGTTCATAGGTGTCAAAAACCTTTTTAATGCCCTTTTCAATGCTCTCAATATCCATGTTTTACCCCTCTATATCTCCATTTTCATGGCGAATTCATCACATTCAGGAAACTTCGGACACCGGATACAGTCGGACCATATCTTCTGGGGAAGTTCCTTTTTATCAACAGGCTGAAAACCGCATTTCATAAAGAACCTGTCCTGATAGGTAAGGAGAAACAGCCTTGGTATCCTTAATAATAGTGCTTCTTCAATGCAGGCATTGACAAGCATTCTGCCGAGCCCTTTCATTCTGGCTGTGTCAACAACACAGAGGGACCTGATCTCTGCGAGGTCCTCCCAGCATATATGAAGGGCGCATGTCCCGAGGATTATCCCGTCTTCTTCATAGACCATATAATCCCGCATATTATCGTACAGTTCGCCAAGGGATCTGGCCAGCATCTCCCCCTGTGACGCGGAGTTATTGATAATGGCATGGATCCTTTTTATGTCTTCAATTGATGCCCTTTTCAGCATTGTGCAACATCTCCTCTGCCCTCTGAAGGGTCTTTTCTGTGATGGTTATCCCTCCGATCATCCGTGCGATCTCCACGATACGCTCCTTTCTCGAAAGGGCCTTAATCCCCGTCTTTGCCCCATCCTCCTTCTGTTCTTTTTCAACAAGAAAGTGGTGATCACCGTACATGGCAATCTGGGGGAGGTGGGTAATGCATATAACCTGATGCTCCTTTGCCAGTCCTTTCAGCCTTTTACCTACCATATCCGCTACCCTGCCTCCGATACCGGCATCCACCTCATCAAATATAAGGGTCTTTTCCTCTTCGCCCCCGACTACCCTCTTCATGGCAAGCATGATCCGTGACAGCTCGCCCCCGGATGCGATCTTTCTTAAAGGTTTTAAAGGCTCTCCCCTGTTCGTGCTGATACGCAGTTCTATGTCATCAGCCCCTTCTTCGTCAATACTCCCCTTATCGGTGACGTTGATCTGAAATAACGCCTCCTTCATGGAGAGAAAGCCGAGTTCTTCAATGATAGCCTGCTCAATGGATGGAGCGCCTTCTTTACGTTTCCCTGAAAGGGCCTGAGCGAGGGTAAGGACCTCTTTTTCGAGGAGAGTCCGTTCCTTTTCCAGGGTCCCGATGTCTTCGGAGAGACTGGAGAGATAGAAGAGTCGTTCCTGTGCAATATCCGCGAAGGCCCTGATGTCCTCATAGGTCTTCCCGTATTTGTTCTTCAGGTCAAAGATATGAGACAGTCTCCCTTCAAGCATTTCGAGCTCGCCAGGGTCAAAGGTTACAGTTTTTTCTATACCCTTGATGTCGGTTATGATGTCCTCTATATCAAAAGAGAGGGACTCAACCCTGTTTTTCAGTGTTTCCATAGCCTCGATAGCCTGAAAGGGTTTGAGAAGGTTGACAAACTTTCTGCACGTCATGTGCATGGATTCTTCTGTGTCGAAAAGGTGTTCCGAAATAATATCCAGCGTACCCCTGATCTTCTCTGCATCCTTCAGGAGTTTCAGCCTCTCCCTTATTTCATTCTCTTCCCCTTTTCTGAGATCTGCCTTTTCAATCTCGTCGCACTGGAATTCAAGGAGATATATCTCCTTTCCCCTCCCCTCCGATTCACGTTTTTTTGCCTCGCACTCTGTCTTTATACGCTTGAGAATCAGCGCCTTCCCGGCCAGATGCTCCCGTTCTTCCGTCAGGGAAAGAAGATTGTCGATGATTGCGATATAGTTTTCTTTATTAAGGAGGTGCTGAAATTCATTCTGACCATAGATATTGATCAGTTTTTTGCCTGTTTCCTCGAGTTTTGCAAGGGTTACAAGGTCTTCGTTGAGAAAGGCCCGTGACCTGCCAGACTGGGATATTACCCTCCTCATCACGTATTCGCCATTACCCTGGACAAAGTGGCCTGAAATCTCTGCCTGAGATGCGCTGCTCCGCACAATGTCTGCGGAAACCTTGGTGTTTATGAGAGTGGAAAGGGCATTAATAATGATTGACTTGCCAGCCCCTGTCTCACCGGTAATTACATTCAGCCCTTCTTCGAATGCTATGTGGAGCTCGTCTATTATAGCGAAATCCTTTACCTTGAGAAAGGTGAGCATTGCTATCTCTCACCCCACTTCAGCTTTGTTCTCAGGATTTCGAAATAGCATTTTGACGATGATTTTATCAGGCTTACTACGTGACTTGATTCTCTAACGAAGACTTCATCGGCATATTCGAGAGGGAAACCGATCTGTCCGTCGAGGGTGAGCACCACTCTTTCATCCCGGGATTTCAGCACAGCCCTGATCTCTCCTTCCCGGGAGAGTATGATGGGCCTGTTTGTGAGCATATGGGGAGATATGGGGGTGACCACGATATTTTTCAGAGTCGGATAGAGGATAGGCCCCCCTGCTGAAAGGGAATAACCGGTAGAGCCGGTAGGGGTAGAGAGTATGAGGCCGTCAGCTTTGTAGGTAGTAAGGTATTCCCCGTTCACATAGGTTTCAATATCAATGATTCGCGCAAGGGCATCCTTTGTGATGACCGCATCATTTAAAATAGTGAATTCAAATACTTCGTGACCGGCCCTTACCACAGCTACATCAAGCATCATCCTTTTTGAAATCTCATACTGCCCTTTCAATACCTCTTCTGTCATGAAGGTTAATTCCTCAACGGAAATCTCTGTAAGGAATCCGAGCCCCCCGAGGTTTACACCAAGAATAGGCACATCGTCTTTACCCTTCAGGTTTCTCGATACGCTGAGGAGCGTACCGTCTCCCCCGAGGACTATGATGAACGCAGCCCCGTCACCAACATGCTCCCTTTCTACATAATGGGGATAGCTGAGTTCCCGAGCTGATTCTTCATCAAGAACAATCGCATTTTCCCTGCCGAAACCCTCGATGATCTGGGCGGCAATCTTTGTTGCAGCTTCGTTCCTTCTCTTGCAGACTACATGAATTGCCTTTGTGTTCGTCATAAATATCTCTCTTTCAGATAGAGTGAGACCTCATTAAGAAGGGAAAAAGATTTTTCCACGGTGATGGTCTTGTCAGGGTTGAGGAGATTGCACGTTGCAGGGGCAAGAATGCTCTGCCGTGCAATACACTGCCTGTCAATCCCCTTATGTTCCAAAACCATCCACATGTTCTCCAGCCTCGCGGCAATGCTCTTCACATCTTCTTTTGAAAACTCCTCGTAGTAAGTAGGCACTATCCCCCAGCTGATGATGTTCCCTTTCTCCAGGAAATTCTTTACCCGATCGTAGGTTACAAATATATCTCCAAAGGCATAAGCATTAAAGGAGAGGACCTCAATATTCAGGGAGAGGAGAAAGTCCCAGTCAGGTCTTCCACAGAGGTGGAGTCCCCTCGGTCCTTTAATACCGTCAAAGAATGCGGTCAATTCTGTCTTTGCCTTGTTGTTATCGTAGCCGCACATGGCATTAAAGATAAATTCAAGACCCGGGTCGTCTACCCAGACAAAGGCCCGCCCATTCTTCTCCCTCAGCTCTTCATACTGGACATTTACCTTTTTCTGAATAAAAGAAAAGGCGACGCCCCTTATCTCATCATTATATACAATAGGTTTGTCTTTCTCATCCACAATTTTCAGGGTGAGGCTTATTGGGCTGATCACCTGGCCCCTTACGGAACAGTATGATGAGAGATCCTTTGAGAGGAAGCGCCTGTAAACATGTGAATATTGTTCAGAGAGCCTGAAGTAATCGGTTTCATCCTCTCTTTCCAGGTATTCCGGAATCTCTTCATAAAACCGGTCTGTATCAACGGAGATTCTTGTATGTTCCTCGTCAATTACAACGCCGGGAAAACGTTCCATGGCCTGTACATACATGTCCTCATAAAAAGAGAGTCTTGGTAGTTGGGGCCAGAAAGGGATGTCCATGGTAAATGCAAGATTCAGGGCCTCATCAGTATTTACATGAGGCATGATGCCCATGGCGGTAGTAGCGCAATCACCAGAAAAACCAAGTTTTTCAACCATACAAAATCATTAACAGATGATGGAGCCATTGTCAATTTTAAAGGGAGTCTCTGTTAATCCACTTATTCCCAGTCTCTTCTCAATGGTTACCTGTAGGGTTTGATATTCACCTGTTTAATAGCTGGATTAATAATATACTGGCAAATATCCTTGCTATATAATTATGCACTAACGTCTCCATATTATAGGAGATTTTAAAAAAAAGGAGCATGTGAAAATATAAAACATCTCAGAAGGTGTTTGTATACTATATTCCGTTGACAAATTAATCGAGAAAGGATATTTTGTAATAAATATCACATATCATTAATCACAGGGGGTCTGGATGATAAAAGAAGCAATAATCACAGATTTGCAGCGGATCGTCGGGAAGGAGAATACCCTTACATCGCCTGAGGCGCTGAAGGCGTATTCGTACGATGGTACTACAAGTTGGATTGAAGAGCCTGATGTAGTCGTCTTTCCCACAAGCGCAAAAGAGATCTCGGAGATCATGAAGCTGGCAAACGCCGAAAAGATACCTGTTACTCCGAGAGGCGGCGGCACAAATGTCAGCGGCGGTTCTGTCCCCATACAGAAGGGGATCGTGTTGTGCACCACAAAAATGAACAAGGTAGTGAGGATTGACAAGGAAAATCTTTCTGCTACCGTTGAGCCTGGTGTTGTGCTTCAGGATCTGACGATGATGCTCATGAAGGAAGGCCTCTTTTTCCCCCCTGATCCTCAAAGTTTCCTCGGGGCAACCCTCGGTGGCATTATTGCAGAAAATGCAGGTGGACCGGCATGCGTTAAATACGGTGTGACAAAACAGTATATTCTTGGGATAGAAGTAGTTCTCCCTACAGGCGAGATCGTCAATCTTGGTGGCAGGACACTCAAGAATGTGGTGGGTTATGATCTCCTCCACATCTTCATAAGCTCCGAAGGTACCCTTGGTGTTATTACAAAGGCAGAATTGAAGCTGAGACCCCTTCCGCAGGCAAGAAAGACGACCATGGTGGTCTATGATGATGTAAGCAAGGCAGGCGAGGGAGTTTTCAGGGTCCTTGAGAATGGAGTGATACCCAATAAGATAGAGCTTCTCGATAACTGGGTCATAAACAGGATTGAAGAGATGATGCCCATGGGACTTCCAAAGGATGCAGACGCAGTCCTTCTCTTTGAATGCGACGGCATACCTGAAGCTGTAGAAAAAGAGACGGAAAAGATCGTCGAGATCACAAAGCAATTTGGCGCTGTTGATGTAAGGATTGCCAAGGATCAGGCTGAGGCCGACAAGTACTGGCTGGCCAGACGGGCAGGGTTTGCAGCCGTTTTTGGTAAGGCAAAGACAGTTATGGCCGAGGATGTAACGGTACCGAGAGGGAAAATTCCTGACCTGATAAAAATATGCAAAGACCTTGCTAAGAAGCATAATGTGGAAATCGTAGTCCTTGGTCATGCAGGTGACGGCAATCTCCATCCTGCTGTTCTTACGGATATTACGAATAAAGAACATTATGACCGCGCGGTAAAGGCCATGGATGGTATAATAGAGGGTGCTGTTGAGCTCGGCGGCGTGTTGTCCGGTGAACACGGGATTGGTCTTGAAAAACAGAAATTTTTCAGCAAGATCACGGACCCTGTTGTGGTCAATATGATGAAGAATATCAAGAAGTTGTTTGATCCAAACAACATAATGAACCCGGGCAAGATTTGGGACTAGCCTGTTAAAGGGGGTTACACTTGGAAGATCTAAAAGAGCTCAAAAAAGTCGAACAGTTAGCTGATCAGTGTATGAAGTGCGGTTTTTGCAGTTTCTTTTGTCCTGTGTACCAGGAAGACAAGATTGAAACCTCAGTTGCGAGAGGCAAAAACTATCTTGTGAAACAGGTGCTTCAGGGGAAGCAGGAATTTACCGATGAAATGGGTACCATTATAGGGAAATGCCTGCTCTGTAAGCGGTGTGTGGCGAATTGTCCTTCAAAGACACAGATTGACAGGGTTGTAGTCGCTGCAAGGGCGCAGATGGTTAAAAATAAAGGCCTTGGTTTTATAAAGAACTTTGCCTTCCGGAAGGTTATGTCCAACAGAAAGGCCTTTGGAAGATATGTGAAAATGGCCAGGGCGTTCCAGTGGATGATGCCCACAACCGAGGGCACCATACGGCACCTGCCTGATTTCCTGAAGGCCCTTGGCCAGGGGAGGAATATCCCCAGCATGGCAAAGACCTTTCTCCGGGATCAGGTAAAGCCTGTCTACAAGCCTGCAAACGGCCAGAAGGCGAAGATGAAAGTAGGGTTTTTCATGGGCTGCGCCATGGATTTTGTATTTCCTGATATAGGGCTTAAGATTATAGATGTTCTTACAAAGCATGGGGTAGAGGTTGTTGTTCCTGAAGAGCAGAACTGCTGCGGTGCAGCGATCTATTTCAGCGGTGATTTTGAGACCGGCAGGATGCTTGCAGAAAAGAATATCAAGGCCTTTAAAGATTTTGATTATGTTGTGACAGGGTGCGGCACCTGCAGCTCGACCCTGAAAGATTACCAAAAGTATCTCCCTGATACTGAAGATCAGAAGAAACGGTATGAGGAGTTCGAAAAGAAAATCAAAGACTCTACGGAGTTCCTGATTGATGTATTGAAAATTCCGCCTGAAGAATTCAAGCTGAAAAAGGAATTTGAAGGAAAGACGGCCACATGGCATGACCCTTGCCACCTCGTGAGGTATCAGAATATCAAAGATCAGCCGAGGGCAATTCTTAAGGCCTTAAAAGGTCTCAAATATGTTGAAATGGCGAATGCAGACGGGTGCTGCGGTATGGGTGGTTCTTTCAGTGTCTATCACTATGATCTGACAAAGAAGATCGCAGACAAGAAGATGAATGGTATCAAGGCTACGGGCGCTGATATTGTGGTAACGGCATGCCCTGGATGTATGATTAATCTTACTGATCATATTCTGAGAAGCAAGATGCCCCAGAAGGTATACCACTTCCTTGAGCTTGTAGAATAAGATTAGGATGAGTAATTGTTTTTTATAAACACAATGATCAAATACAACAGGAGGATTTTATGAAGAACGGACATTGGATGACAGCAAAAGACGTGTTAAGAGTAAATGCCTTTAAATGGCCGAACAAAATAGGCATTAAAGATTTGTACAAGAGCTATACCTTCAAGCAGTGGGACGATAGGGCAGCCAGACTGGCAAATGCTCTTGCCGATATGGGTATGAAAAAAGGCGACAGATTTGCAGTCCTCGCATACAACTGCGTGGAATGGATGGAGATTTATGGAGCAGCAGCAAAGGGCGGTTTTGTCTGTGTGCCCCTCATGTTCAGGCTTGCGGCTGTGGAAATGGAGTATAACATCAACCACAGTGAGTGCAAGGTTTTTATAGTTCAGGGTGGATCTGACGGCGCTGACGGAAAGGAATTTCCATGGATAGACATGGTCAGGGATATGAAGAAGAATATTCCGACAGTGGAAAAATATGTTTCCTTTGCCCTGGGTAAAGAGACATATGATGGCTTTGTGGCCTACGAAGAAGCCCTTGCCAAGGCAAGCCCGGAAGAGCCTGCAACGCTGGTGGATGCCGATGACCCATGGGTTATTATGTATACGGGCGGCACAACCGGTAAACCGAAGGGTGTTGTGAAGAGTCACCTCAATCTTTTCTCCCAGTATTTTATTATGGTCTATGACCACCAGTTTAATGCGAATGACGTGAATCTCCTTGTCATGCCTTGCTGTCACGTGAACTCCCTCTTTTACTCCTTCGTGGCTACCTGGGTTGGAGGCGCAGTTATGTGCTACAATATGGTAAGCTTTAATGCTGAGAATCTCCTGAAGACCTTCTCGGATCACGGCGTTACCTTTACTTCACTTGTTCCGACTCATTACATCATGATGCTGGCCCTGCCGGATGAGGTAAAGAATAAATACGACCTTTCCAGCGTCAAAAAGCTCCTTATCTCTTCAGCGCCGGCAAGAAGAGACACCAAGCTCGGTGTCCTCAAGATGTTCCCCAATTCAGAGCTTAATGAAGCCTACGGGTCAACAGAGGCAGGTATCGTCACGGTTCTGAGACCGGAAGAGCAGCTTGTAAAACTTGGATCATGCGGCCGTGAGGTTATCGGTACCGATCTCATCAAACTTTATGACGAAGAGGGAAATCTCATTAACAAGCCGAATGAAGTAGGCGAGCTATATTCAAGAAGCCCGATGCTTTTTGAATCATACTGGAAGGATCCGGAAAAGACCGCAGCCGCAATGAAGGGTGAATTCTTCAGCGCCGGCGATATGGCGTACAAAGATGAGGAAGGATATATATTCCTCGTTGACAGAAAGGCAAACATGATCATCTCCGGCGGAGAAAACATCTTCCCGTCAGAGGTGGAGAACTGCATAGGCGCCCATGATAAGGTAAAAGACGTGGCGGTTATCGGTGTACCCCATGAGAAATGGGGCGAGCAGGTAACAGCAGTAGTCGTGCTCCATGAGGGCCAGGCTGCAACAGCAGATGAACTTTCAGGCTTCTGTAAGGGTAAAATAGCCGGCTTCAAGGTCCCGAAAAATATAGTCTTTATAAAGGACGAAGAGATGCCGAGAAGCGGCGCAGGCAAAATACTCCATAGAATGCTCAGAGAAAAATACGGAAAGTGGGCTGACCACCAGTAAAATTGTATCGATTACAAAAAAAGGCGGGGACTTTCATGTCCCCGCCTTTTTTTGTAAAGGACATCATTAAACGCCTATAGAAGCTCTCAAACAACGATCTGTGTCAATGCCGGGCATTGAAATTATGCTTTCAAAAAGAAACCTGATAAAATTTAATGTTTTTGACAAACAAAGGAACAGTCAAGATGTTGTTTTGTTGGAAAAAGACGGTGCAGGGCTGATGAGGCGGGGAGGGGTTTTAAAGCCCCTCCCCGTTCCCCGTTGATTATGCTATTTGATCATTATGCCTTTATGATCTCAAAAGAGATCTGGCCATCATCGTACTTCAAGGGTTGGATGCTGACATTCATTCCGACAGCTATATCAGCAATAGGTATTGCCTTTGACAATCTTGCGAAAAGCTTGAGGCCGTCATTAAAATCTACTACCCCCATGGTGTAGGGGGGATCTGCCTCAAAACCGAAAGGCGCATAGTAGGCGGTGGTAAAGGTCTCAAGAGTACCCTTTGTGGGCATAGCAAACCATTCCATCTCTTTGGAGAGACAGGCGGAACAATCGGATCTGGGCGGAAAATATTTTGCGCCGCACTTTGTACACACTGTTCCTTCAATCTTTCCTTCGCCAAGTAAATCAACGAATTTTGCCGTTTTTGTTATTGCAGTAAAGCTTTTTCTTCCGAATTTATCGAATCCCATGGATCACCTCCCAAAAATTGTGACGCTGCCGTATAGTCCTACGCCGCCGACATTATGAACAAGGCCGATGTCCGGGTTTCCGGGCACCTGCATTGGTCCAGCCTCATCGCGAAGCTGGAGAACGATTGTGCGCATCTGTGAACCGCCTGTTGCACCGATCGGATGACCTTTTGAAAGCAATCCTCCGTCGACATTGACGGGAATCTTCCCTTCTTTATAGGTTTCTTTTGCCCTGATCAATTCTTTGCCTTCGCCCATTTTTGCGAACCCAAGGCCCTCATAGGCCATGAGCTCAGCGATGGTGAAACAATCATGAACTTCAGCAACCTTAACGTCGTTTGCTGTAATACCTGCCATTTTGTATGCCTCTGCTGCTGCCCCATAGCCAACGCTCAAGCCCTTGGCGAAATCTGGTCTGGCCGCCATATTGACTGCCTCGGAAGCTCCGCCGATACCCATGATCCAGACAGGTTTCTTTGCGAAGGCCTTTGCCTTTTCTGCGTTTGCGAGAATAATACAGGAGCTGCCATCAGCATTAGCGCATGCATCGCCAACCCTTATCGGCCATGCAACAGGACCGGCCATTTTTGCATCCTTATTGTTGGGGTCGAAATCTGCTGCCTTAATACCTTTACGATAGACGGCCCTTTCGTTAACTTGGCCATAGGTAGCTGATTTCAATCTAACGTTCATCATGTCCTCATGGGTGAGGCCGTTCTTTGCCATATAGGCCTGGGCATAGAGGGCATAATAGGCAGGCATCATAGTACCGAAGGGGGCTTCCCACTGGATATCTGCGCCCCTGCCCATCCTCTCCTGTGACTCGGACGAGGTGATTTCAGACATCTTCTGAAATCCAAGGACAACCACAACATCATGCAAACCGGCCTTAATCATGCTGTATCCGACCTTGACCCCGGAACTGCTTGAAGAACAGACAGTCTCAATATAAAAGGTAGGCTGCGGAATAAGCCCCAGGTATTCTGCAAGAACACCGGCAGGTGATCTCTGCTTGTCATACTCGGGTGCTGAACAGAATATAGAAGCCCCAACGTCCTTCTGTGTGATGCCTGCATCCTGCATGGCTTCCCTGAAAGCCTCAAAGGCCAATTCCCTGATAGAGCCTTCATAACCCCTGACGAAGTTACTTTGGCCTACGCCAATAACTGCAACATCTTTTGCCATAGATCCCTCCTTAACTTATTGTTTTTTGGTGTGTTTATTCCTTTGGTACATTACCACAAAACGATTATGGTCTTTCATATCTCTTGAGAAGACATGGGTTCCGTCGTTCCTTGATACAAAATAAAGGTAATCAACTTGAGCCGGATACAGGACTGCAATGATGGAGCCCTTGTCAGGGTTGCATATAGGCCCTTTGGGCAAACCCTTAAAGGTGTATGTATTGTACGGTGTACGGGCAGCGAGGTCAGATTTTTTTATAGGGCCGTCGAATATTCCCATTCCGTAGAGGACCGTAGGATCGCAGTCAAGAGACATTCCGAGCCTGAGCCTGTTGTGGAAAACCGCTGCCATGATGGGCTTCTCATCCTTTTGTTTTGCTTCTTTCTCGATCATGGATGCGAGGATGAGGGTATCATTGATCGAGAGACGGAGTTCTCCCATCCTCTTCTTGATGTCTTCTTTTTCAAAAAAGTCGAGAGTTCTTCTGGCGATTCTCTCCATAAACTTTTCAACCTCAACCTCTCTGCTGTAATAATATGTGTCAGGCGAGAGGTATCCTTCGATGGAATCCGCCTTAATACCCAACCCCTGGAGGAGGTGCTGATCTTTTGATACCTTCAGGAAATCGCTTCTCTTCATAATATGCGATTTTTCCATTGCGTCTGCTATGTTGTAGATATTAAATCCCTCCGGGATCCTCAATATGTAGATATTTCTCTCCCCATATGCCATTTTTCTCAAAACCTGAAGGGTGGTCAGGTTGCGCTGGAAGGTATATTCACCGGCTATAAGCTTTCCTTTATAAAGGAGAGACAAGGTCATAAAGAGATAGGGGGAGCATATTACCCCATCATCTGAAAGCTGATGGGCAATGGCGGAAAGACTTGTTCCACTTTTCACAACCAGGTTAACAGGGGATGGATCAGCGCTTCTTGGAAAGTGAGCAAATATGAGCGTTTGAGTGATGAGCAGAACAAGCAGTATAATCGGGATTATGCTTCTACCTTGTCTTCTGAGCATCCAGATATCCTTGAAGTATTAATTGAGACGCCATCATATCAATATAGGGTTTTCTCTTCCTGCGGTTTATTCCTGCCATTTCAAAGACCCTATCAGCTTCATTTGTAGAAAACCTCTCGTCCCACAGCACGACGGGAAGACCCGTTAAATGCTCAATTTTATTGGCAAAATAAGCCACAGAATGCGCCCTTTTGCCCATGTCGCCGCTAAGATCTTTCGGCAAACCTATGACAATTTCATTTACCTCATGTTCAGCAATAATCTGCCTGAACTCCTCGAGGTCTTCCTGTAACGCAGCTCTTCTATATACTTTCAATGTCTGCGCTAAAGTATGCGTATTATCGGACAGCGATATCCCTATCTTTTTGTCCCCAACATCAAGGCCCAAAATTCGCATTTTGTTATTATAACAGTTTTACCATGGAAGATTCAAACAAATACGTTTGCCCTGGGGTGTATATAATCGTCCTTGAATAAACAAAGAGAAATGACTACAATGTGCGGGTACCTGAGTAGATCTCTAATCTGAACATGGAGTATAAGTTTGTAAATCGGCAATAAAAGGGAGGCTTTCATGGTGGGTCAGGATGATATAATTATAGAGATATTGAAAAGCTCACGCACTATAGCAATTGTGGGGCTTTCGCCGGTTGAGGGTAAGCCGAGCAACGGTGTAGCAATATATTTACAAAAGGCAGGTTACCGGATTATACCCGTGAATCCGGGACATGAGGAAATATTAGGGGAGAAATCGTATAAGTCTTTGTCTGCAATACCTGAAAAAGTCGATATAGTCGATATATTTATGAGATCGGAAAAGGTTGTGCCAGTAGTGGAAGAGGCGGTAACAATAAAACCCCGCTGTATATGGCTTCAACTGGGGATAAAGAGCGAAGAGGGAAAGGCCGTTGCGGAAAAACATAATATCGCCTTTATCATGGATAAGTGTATAAAGCAGGAATACGAAAGGCTAATGAAAAGCTCAGGGGGATGTCAGGAAAAACCTTAATATCGATTTCCAGCAATTCTTCCCGAAACCTTTTCTTCACTATTTAAGCGCTCTTAAAGCGGATATTACCCCCTGGACCTGTGCCCCAACCAAGAATAATCCATCAAATAGTTTTCCTAAAGCATGAACAGAGCAATAAGGGATTAAAAAAGGTTGACGTCTTTTGTTTCAATAGGTTAGGCTTCTCGTGTGCGAAGGGGGGTGTCAATGAAGAAATCAGGCTCACCTGAGACGTCGGACGGCATAGTCAACCTGCTTGAACAAATCAGAGGACTTGTTCTTTCCGCCAGAAAAACGGCTGCGATTGCTATCAATTCCTTACAGGTTATCACCAATTTCGAGATCGGACGGATGATTGTCGAACACGAGCAGCAAGGTGCCGAGCGAGCTCAGTACGGGAAGGAGGTCCTGAAAATCCTTTCAAGCCGCCTCATGGAGGAATTCGGCAAAGGGTTTTCCCGCTCCAATCTGGAGTATATGCGCAAATTCTATCTTGCCTACCAGGAACGCATACCCAAGAAATCCCAGATGCCGTCTGGGAAATTGCCCGCTCTTACCGCCACAAGCTCTCGGCAAGGAGAACTGTCGTTCCGACTAAGCTGGTCTCAATATGTCTTCCTTATAGGTATAACAGACAACCGTGCACGTTCCTTCTATGAGATTGAGGTGGCAGAGAACAACTGGTCCCTACCTGAACTCCGGCGCCAGTTCGATTCTGGCCTTTATGAGCGACTTGCATTGGGCCGTGACAAGGAAGGGGTCCGAAAACTTGCGCAGAGGGGACAGATCGTCGTCAAACCACAGGATGTGATCAAAGACCCTTATGTGCTGGAATTTCTCGGTTTGGACGAAAAGGAAAAGTATTCCGAATCCGACATGGAGACTGCCATCATCGATAAGCTGGAACACTTCTTGCTGGAACTGGGAAAGGGGTTCCTCTTCGAAGCCCGGCAAAAACGGTTCACATTCGACGAAGAACACTTTTTTGTCGATCTCGTTTTCTACAACAGGCTGCTCCGTTGCTATGTGATCATAGACCTGAAGATCGGCAAGCTGACCCACCAGGACCTGGGGCAGATGCAGATGTATGTAAATTACTTCGACCGCTATGTGAAACTTGACAATGAGAATCCGACTGTGGGCATCATCTTATGCCAGAAGAAGCACGACGCCCTGGTGGAAATTACCCTGCCGAAAGACGCCAATATTTACGCCTCTCAATATCAGCTCTATCTACCCTCTAAGGAAGACTTGAGACAGCGGCTCATGGAATGGGCGGAAGAGGCAGGACGAAGCGTAGCGGGTGAAAGAACGGAACTTTGACCGGCTTGACAGGCATGTAACCGGCCCATCCTCGGAGACTATTTCCTTATCACAACCCACAAGCCGCCTTCGGTGATGATCTCCATGTGAGCCTCGACTTCACGGCCCCTTACGCTCCGCCATATTTCATCAGCAGTTACACTGGTTTTGCCGATCTTCAGATTCAGGTCCCGCGACTCTGCGCTTATGTCTTCAATGATCGACGAAGGGGTATATTTTCCAAAACCGCCGCCCACAAAAGCGATTCCGCCTGCTTTAAGAACGCGGTACATGACGGCAAGATCAGTATGAAAAAGGGATGGGAAGAAGAGGGCTCCCCTGAAGACGAGGAGGTCGACCGTATTGTCCCTGATGCAGGCCAGAGCTGGGTCTGTCTCAATAAGGCTAATCCCACCTGCTTCATTCCGCATCTTAAGTTCCTGTTGGAAGAAATCCGACATCTGTCGTGGAAAGGCCGCAATAGCAAAAGATGTTCCAACACCTTTCTCCTTGAGGTCGAAAATTACGCCTGCAAAAGGTCCCACATCCAGAACAAGTCCGACGCTGCACCCGCTGACTGCCCCGCTGACTGCCGCGGGGTAGTACATTTCGCGTATCTGCTGCGAGAGGTACGGATAGACAGGCTCCCACAAGAGGTTTATTTGCCTGATAAGGCTGAACATGAGAGAAGTATACCATAAAAGGGGCTTTGGACTGCCAATTGACCGGACCGGGGCATCGATAAAATATAAACAGAAAAAAGGTGCAATGGATTATGGGCGTTTATTATATCTTGCATTCACGTTCCCCCTCTGATAGCATTTATCATATTGTTCATATTAACCCGGTTCCGGTGAATTCTGCCAGCAGGCGCGCTGATCGAAAGATGGCGGCATGGTATGCCGGAAACCTTATTTTACTTAGGAAAGGATGGGAGTAATGGAGCGCTTTTTCTTGGAAACAGATAAAAATATGGAATATTGCTTCAATGTGGAGACCTCTGCCCCCTTGAATGATCAGGAGCTTTTGATTTTAAAGCAGCTTTTGGCGGATGGTTTTATCACGGAAAGCATATCCGTGAAGCCCCATGATCCTGATGGTGCAGATGTAGTGGAGCTTGGACCGCGGATGAATTTTGCGACTGCCTATTCAACGAATATTGTCGCCATCTGCCAGACCTGCGGGCTTGAAAAGGTGACCAGGATTGAGCGCTCCCGGCGATATCTCCTTACTCCAGGGATTGATAGGGATCGTTTTGTTGAGGCACAGCACGATCGTATGACTGAATGCCTCTATGAAAAGCCCCTTCAGACCTTTGAAACAGGCATTGTGCCCGAGCCGGTATTTGAGATTCCCATGAAGGAAAAGGGTCCTGATGCGCTTTTGGAGGTACCGGGTCTTGCTATGGATGAGTGGGACAGAAACCTTTACTACAATTATTTTGTCAAAGAAGAGGGAAGAAACCCTACTATTGTTGAAATAAGGGACCTTGATAATGCCAACAGCGAACATTCGCGGCACGGCTATTTTAGAGGAAAGCAGGTGATCGATAATTCCGCGATGCCGGAAACCCTTATGGAGATCGTGAAATCGACATTAAAAGCAAATCCCTCAAACAGTATTATTGCCTTTAAGGATAATTCCAGCGGAATCAAGGGCTATGACTGCTGGACCATTCTTCCTGATGAACCGGGAAAGCCCGCGCCTTTTAAGAAAAAGGATGTCAGTTACCATATCATTTTTACCGCTGAGACGCACAATTTTCCCACCGGGATTGCCCCTTTTCCTGGCGCTGAAACAGGCACAGGCGGAAGGATTCGTGATGTCCAGGCCACAGGAAGAGGTGGTCTGGTGGTTGCCGGAACCGCAGGATACTGTGTTGCAAATCTCCTTATCCCCGGATATGACCTTCCATGGGAAACCGGATCATTTGCCTATCCATCGAGCCTCGCACCTTCCCTTGCTGTTGAGATAAGGGCAAGCGACGGTGCGAGCGATTATGGAAACAAGTTTGGCGAGCCCCTCGTGCAGGGTTTTACGCGGTCTTTTGACCAGAGGCTGCCTACCGGCGAACGGTGGGGCTGGATCAAAAAGATCATGTTTACAGGCGGCATCGGGCAGATCGATGATAGGCATATCGAAAAGGGCGAAGCGGAAAAAGGGATGCTTATCGTTCAGGTAGGCGGCCCTGCCTATGGTATCGGTGTTGGCGGCGGTTCGGCCTCCAGCAAGCTTCAGGGCGAGAATGAGGAGGAACTCGATTTCAATGCCGTCCAGCGTGGCGATGCGGAGATGGAGCAAAAGATGAACCGCGTTATCAGGGCCTGTATTGAAATGGGAGAGAATAACCCCATTGTGAGCGCCCATGACCAGGGAGCAGGGGGACCTGCTAATGTGCTTAAGGAACTTGTCGAAAAAGCAGGCGGAAAGATCGAACTGAGGCATATCAGGCTGGGAGACCCCACCTTGTCGGTCCTTAAAACCTGGATCGCCGAATTTCAGGAACGGTGCGGCTTCCTTATTATTCCTGAGAGGATTGAAGATTTCAAATCCATCTGCGAAAGGGAAAAGGTAAACTGCGAGTGTCTCGGAGAGGTTACAGGAGACGGCCGCTTTGTGGTTCATGATGAAAAGGATGATTCAACACCGGTGAATCTCGATCTCGGGAAGGTCCTGGGCAATATGCCCCAGAAAACCTTCATGGATGATAGGCTTGAATATGCACTGCAACCCCTTCAGTTGCCCGATGATGTGTCAATGGAAGGGGCTTTGTCACGGGTCCTACGGGACCTTGCAGTCGGTTCAAAGAGGTTTCTCACCAATAAGGTTGACCGGAGCGTTACGGGCCTGATTGCGAGGCAGCAGTGCTGCGGCCCCCTGCAATTAACGGTTGGCGATGTCGCCGTTATCGCCCAGACTCATTTCGGCATAACAGGGGCGGCCTTTTCGATCGGCGAGCAACCCATTAAGATGCTCGTTGATGCAGAGGCAGGGGCACGTATGGCAGTTGGAGAAGCGCTGACCAACATTGTGTGGGCTCAAATCAGTGCCCTCACGGATATAAAGTGTTCGGCCAACTGGATGTGGGCGCCGAAGCTGCCAGGGGAAGGCGCGGCCCTCTATGACGCAGCCTGTGCTATGCGGGACCTTATGATCCGGCTGGGGATTGCAGTAGATGGAGGAAAAGACAGCCTTTCAATGGCAACCAAGGTGGGAGAGGAGATCGTCAAATCTCCCAGGGAACTTGTGATTTCAGCATACGCGACTATGCCTGATATCAGACGGGTGGCGACTCCTGATATAAAAGACCCCGGACAGAGCCGATTAATCTTTATTGAAATGGCCGGTAGCAAGGCGCGCCTTGGAGGTTCCGTGTTAGCCCAGGTTTACGGGCAGGTAGGGAATGAATCCCCTGACGTGGATGACCCCGAAGTATTTAAATCTGCATTCAATGCAATTCAACAATTACTATCAGAGGACCTGATTCTCGCGGGGCATGATGTAAGTGATGGGGGTCTTATCACGACATTCCTTGAAATGGCCTTTGCAGGAAACTGTGGCGTTAACATTCAAATAGACGGTCCATGGAGCCCCCTGGAAAGGCTTTTTGCCGAAGAGCTGGGCGCAGTAATCGAGTGTAATGCAGGCGATGTAACCCGTGTAACCGAGGTTCTCGATTCATTCCATCTGCAATCGGCTGTCATTGGGGAGACTACAGAGGAAAAACAGATAAGGGTAACCTATAACCAGCAGAATGTCCTTGAAGCAGACATGCCGATGCTTCGTGAATTATGGGAGGAGACCTCTTACCAGATTGAACGTCTTCAGATGAATGCCCAAAGCGCTGACCAGGAAAGGCGGAATATCCGCGACCGCAAAGGCCCGGTTTATATTGTCCCTTTTACGCCTGAACCCACATCGCATCAGATTCTCGAAGGTAACAACAAGCCAATGGTTGCCATTCTCCGGGAAGAGGGGAGTAACGGCGACCGCGAGATGACATCCGCCTTCTATCAGGCTGGTTTCAGCCCTTGGGATGTTACCATGACGGACCTGATCAGCGGACGGATCACCCTGGAGCGCTTCAGGGGACTTGTGGCGGTTGGAGGATTTTCTTACGCCGATGTGCCGGAAAGCGCCAAAGGGTGGGCAGCAGCCATCAGATTTCATGAAAAACTGAGAGAGATGTTCGATGAGTTTTATCATCGTGCCGATACCTTTTCCCTGGGCGTGTGTAATGGTTGTCAGCTTTTTGCCCTTCTCGGGTGGGTGCCCTGGCGGGGTATATCAGACAACATGCAGCCCCGGTTCGTACATAATCGGTCCGGACGTTTTGAATCCCGCTGGGCCACCGTGAAAATCGTAGAAAGTCCGGCCATCATGTTGAAGGGCATGACCGATGCAACCCTTGGGGTGTGGGTAGCCCATGGCGAAGGGAGGCTCCATTTCCCTGATCCGGCACTGATGGACGAGGTGCGAACGAAAAAGCTTGTTCCCATGGTCTTTGTGGACGATGAGGGTCGCCTTGACGGGGAGCATTCGGAAAGCTACCCCTTTAATCCGAATGGTTCGCCTTTCGGAATTACAGGGCTCTGTACCCAAGATGGGCGACATCTCGCAATGATGCCCCATCCTGAGCGGGCCTTCCTGAAATGGCAATGGCCATGGATGCCCCGTTATCTGCAGGATGAACTCAAGGAATCTCCATGGCTCACAATGTTCCAGAATGCGCGAGCGTGGTGTGACATTAAGAAGTTAGGAAGTTGCGGATGATTTTGACATTACAGATAAAGGGGGTATGAGAAATGACTGGACAATTGATTTTTGATCCCTCATCCGGACCGATCAGATATGCCTGCGGCGTCTCCGGCTCGGGAACCAATTATGATAAAATATACGAGAGAGACCCTCATGCACAACATCTCATTTTCAGCAATGCACCTGACTGCGCAGGCGTAATGAAGGCAAAGGATCGCGGCGCTCCTGTTGCTTTACTCGATTCTGCCCGATATTTCAAAGATATGTGGGGGCTTGAAAAGGTTCCCAGGTATGGTGTTGAAAGAAACAGCTATGACATGGCGCTCATGACCCTTATGGAGCAGGGGCTTGGCAACAGACCGGACCTCATCTGTCTGGCCGGATATGACCTGTGGATAGGAGACTGGATGGCCAACAGGTATTATCCACATATTCTCAATGTTCATCCTGGGGACGCGAGAAAATACGTTGGGCTCGGGTGGAGACCTACTGCCAAAGCAATATTGGCTGACGAATGGAGCGTAAAATCAACGGTCTTTTTTGTTGACGCAAGCGATGACGGAGGCCCGATATTGGTACAGTCACGGTCCCTGCCCCTCGCACAATGGGACGATAAACTGCGCGATATCAGGCGTTTTGCAGAGAGGAAGGACGCAAGGACCCTCCCACAGTTTCGGGAGGCCGTCCAAAGGGAAGGGAATGATCTTTACAGATTCCTGGAACAGGTCTCTGTCAATATTCAGGAAAGGCTCCGGGAGGAAGGGGACTGGCAGGTATATCCTTTTGCAGTGCACGATCTTATTGCAAAGGGCAGGGTTGCCCTTGAGGGCAGAACTGTCTATATCGATGGCGTGCAGATGCCCGCAGAAGGATGGCAGGTTGATACCTATGGATTTGCTGACGATATAGGATGAATAGGCCTATCGAACAATTGCAAGCCCTCAGTTATGATGGGGTGAGAAGTAAATATTCTTGGACGGCCCTTGGCACGGGGCGAAAACTTGATCTGCATCGTTCTGCTTGCCTCGGTCCTGCAACGTATCCCGATACGTCTCCGGTCTACGAGGCCTCACAGCCCAACGCACCTGAAGTCCCCGTCCCGTGCCAGGAGCCACTCCATCCGGCAACAATAAGGTATCTTTAACACTGTGGTTGCCGGAATATACGTCACGCTGAAGAACTTAAAAATACACTCAGTGATGCCTTATTTTTACCAATGAGTATTCACGATCAAACCGTTGGCCGACCAAGAGAATGGAGAAATATTATGGCTTTTATAAACTGAGGGGATAAAGGCAAATCCGGGTAAAAAGGGGAAAATGGTCAGAGGGGTATCGCTTTTGTCCTCTGAGCTTAATAATTTCGGCATATTGTACCTGTATGGAAGAGGGGACAAAGATATAATCAAGCCTTAATCGGAAAAAAAATCTGCGAAATCCGTGGAAGGTAGCAACTCTTAGACGGTTCGGATACCGTACCCGAAAGGTGTCCATTAAAGGATCCGGATTTGATACCCTAGCCTGTGCTCTGATTTTTAAAATATTTTTACCCTTCAGGTATAGTATGGGGGTGCTCTTTTCTCTCGCGTTGAAATCACCTGTTAAGATAAAAGGATCCGGGAAGGGCCGCCCATATATGCGCTGGGTCAGGAAGACAACACTCTTTTTCCGGGAACGGAGTGAAATATGATCCAGGTGGGTATTATAGAAATAAAAGGCCTGATGGGAGTCCCTTTCAATAAACCGTGCCCAGGTGCAGGTTCTCGGTATAATGTTCCCCCATCCCTTGGACCCTGGAATATCGGGTGTGTCTGAAAACCAGAATGTGCCTTCCTTGGACAGGACAAACCGTGTTGCATTATAGAAAATGGCATTATGCATGCCGTTGCTGCCGCCCATATTTCCGATGCCGACCATCTCATATCCGGGAAGCATGGTGCGGATTTCTGAAACCTGAAAATCCAATGCCTCCTGGAGTCCCAACACATCCGGGCGATAATGATTTAAAACCTCATCCACCAGTTTGCGGCGGAATATCCAGCTATTTCTGCCGTCCTGGGCTGTTCCGCGCCGGATATTAAAGCTCATGACATTTAAATTCAAGCCAATATTCGGTTTTATATAAGAAAAGGAGCCTGTTTTAGTTTTCATATATCCAATAATATTAATAATTTAAGCACGATAAGGAGGAAAAGCAAGGCCTTGTGAAAAGCAGGGCGGCAAGCCGTTAGCTGGGTTGCCGATATAATTACAATTTGCAATCAAAAATATATATTTGCTCATAGGAAAATCTTCCCCCTCCACTCTCTGGCGCTACGCCTTTGACCGGACGACCCACGAATGGGTGCTCCGCTTGCTCATTGTAACAGGTTCCCCCTTCGGGCCATTCACTTACGCCCGGTCTTTCCATTTTAATGAGCAAAGGCTCTGTGGAAGATTGTCCTCTTTATTTGAGGTTCACCCAATTCTTTCGTACTTGCGTAAAGCATACTTCCTGTAGCAGAGCATCGAATGATTTTCCCAGACATACCATATTTCAAAAAGTATTCGATATTGACTGTAACGGCTTTTTTTCGGCCTTCCTGATGCGAAAGGCTTCAAGTGATAAGGATTGGCTGCTTCATAATCTACGCTGGCCCTATATCCCGTTTGACAGCATCTCGCGGATGGCGGACAGCTCATTATAATAAAATTACTTCACAGAATTATATTTCTTTGACATAGACCAAAGCAAAGAGGCAAACGCGGTCTTATAGTATAAGAGCGAGAGGCGCAACAGATGGAAAACATGATGCCTGGAAGAGGAATCAGGGACTGCAGGTATATCACTACGGATATAGACAAAAGGAAAGGGAGGTCTTTGCCATGTTTGCCGCTTTCATCAATTTCCCACCGATTAAGCCAGGAAAAGACGCAGAGTTCAAAGAATGGTTTGCCTGGTCAAACCGAGAGTTTGCACAATTGAAAGGTTTTATCCGGCGACGCCTGTTGAAACCCCAGGAGGGTGGAAACTATGCGGCCTTCGTAGAGTTCGATAGCCATGAAGCTTTTATGACAATACATACCAGTCGGGCTCACGCTGAAGCGGACAAGCGGGTAGCGCCATTACTTGACGGGAGTCCAACGCCATATTTTTATGAAGTAGTCCTGTGATAAGAATCACGATTGTCCCATTAATTCTATTGTTATGTTGCGAAGCAAAGGAGTGCACACAGCATATGTGAAGGGGTTGGCTGTTACGTGCGGCCAGGGCATCCAAGAATCGAATCAGAGAGGAGGCAGCAGATATGAAAGCTACCCAACAATTAAAGAACGAACATGAGGGCGTGAAGATCATGCTCAATATTTTGGGAAAGGTGTGTCAAAAACTGGAGACGACTGGAAATGTGGGTAAAGATCACTTCGAAGGTATCCTTGAGTTTTTAAAAGTTTTCGTGGACAAATGCCATCACGGGAAAGAGGAAGAACTATTGTTCCCAGCATTAGAGGCTGCGGGGGTTCCCAAAGATGGGCCCATCGCTGTCATGCTCCAGGAACATGCATTGGGCAGAGCTTATGTTAAAACTATAGGCGAAGCCTTTGTCTTCTATATGATAGGTGACAAATCCTCGCCTGAAGATATTATTAAGAATGCCCACGCCTATATTTCATTACTGAATGTCCACATTGAAAAGGAAAATAACGTTCTTTTTGTTATGGCAGACAAGCTTTTGTCAGAAGAAAAACAGGATGAATTATTCGAAGGGTTTGAGCAAATCGAAGCGGAGCGAATTGGTGTCGGCAAGCATGAAGAATTTCACCATTTGCTTGAGCAACTTAGCGGAATATATTTGAACTGATGAGGAGGACGTCATGGCTTTTAGAATTAAAGATAATATTTCATGGATCGGAAAGATTGACTGGGAATTAAGAAAATTTCACGGAGAGGAATATTCGACTCATCGCGGCTCAAGTTATAACTCTTATCTTGTAAGAGATGAGAAAACAGCCCTCATTGATACCGTATGGGGAAAGTTTTCCGGTGAATTTGTGGAGAACTTGAAAAAAGAGATCCCTCTGGAAAAGATCAATTTTGTAATTGCCAATCATGCTGAATCGGACCACAGCGGTGCATTACCCGAATTGATGCGCCATATTCCCGATACACCAATATACTGCACATCCAACGGATTGAACTCTCTGAAAGGCCATTACCATCAGAACTGGAATTTTAAAGTGATGAAAACAGGTGACAAACTTAGCCTCGGATCAAAGGAACTGATATTTATTGAAGCGCCCATGCTCCACTGGCCCGACTCCATGATGTCGTATCTCGCCGGCGACAATATTCTCTTCAGTAACGATGCCTTTGGTCAGCATATTGCGTCGGAACTCATGTATAACGATCTGGTAGATCAGGCGGAATTGTTCCAGGAAGCCATCAAGTACTACGCAAACATCCTGACGCCTTTCAGCATGCTCGTTGATAGAAAGATCAAGGAAGTCGTTGCCTTGAATGTGCCGGTAGACCTGATTTGTCCAAGCCATGGCGTCATATGGAGGAAAGACCCACTGCAAATAGTGAATAAATACGCGCAATGGGCAGGCAACTATGCTGAAAATCAGATTACCATTATTTACGACACCATGTGGGATGGAACCAGGAGAATGGCGGAAGCCATAGCAAAGGGAGCAACGGAAGCGGATCCAACGGTAACCGTCAAATTGTTTAATATTGCCAGATCTGACAAAAACGATGTGATCACGGAAGTCTTTAAGTCAAAGGCAATCCTGGTCGGGTCTCCCACCATAAATCAAGGCATCCTTTCTGCGTCGGCTGCCATTCTGGAAGAAATCAAGGGTTTGAAATTCAAGAACAAGAAAGCAGCAGCCTTCGGCAGTTACGGTTGGAGCGGGGAGTCGGTAAAAGTAATATCGAATAGGCTTACAGAAAGCGGATTCCAACTCTTGAATGATGGAATAAGAGAAAAATGGAATCCAAGCGCTGAGTCGGTTGAAAACTGCATTCGTTTTGGAAAAGAGGTGGCATTGGATCTGAAATAGTACTTAAATGGTGGGTAGAAGAATGGCCCGACAATTCGTCCGGTGGATGTGCTCAAATTGGTGTATCATTGAACCCCGGCGCAAGGCTCATTAATTTTTTCTGAAAGGAGAAAAAACATGAATAATGAAGTAATGCCAAATTCCTTAGTTGATATGGTGAATTATCAAAAAGACGCTGTTGTCAGTAAAACTGTTATTGAGAAGAATACCGGGACGGTTACGGTATTTGCCTTTGGCATGGGTCAGGGATTAAGCGAGCACACAGCTCCCTTCGATGCTCTGGTTCAGGTTCTCGACGGAGAGGTAAAAATCAGAATCTCCGGGAAACCATTTAATTTGAAACAAGGCGATATAATTATAATGCCCGCTAATGAACCGCATGCCTTAAAAGCTGTCAGTAATTTTAAAATGTTGTTAACGATGATCAGATCATAGTTAATTTAAAGTGAACGGTGGTATTAACGCACTTACCGTTCGGAAGAAGAGGATGGCTAATAATGAAGGAAGGCGGTGCCCCGAGTGAAAACAAGGCGATGATGGAACGCTTTTTGAGGGATCTGGACGAAGACATCGGTGCTATAGACAAGTTTTTATCCCCCGATTGCCAAACGCATCTTCCCGGGAGCAATCTTCCGGTAGACCGGGAAGGATTCAAGATGTTCGTGTGTATGCTCTACACGGCCTTCCCTGACCTTCATCATGAAATAGAACACCAGATTGGAGAAGGAGAGAAAGTGGCCAGTCTCGTAACTGTTCGAGGTACGCACAAGGGTGATTTTCAGGGCGTGCTCCCAACAGGGAGACAGGTGACATTTACTGACATCATCATGGCCCGTATAGAGGACGGTAAATTAATAGCCTTGTGGGCTCAATTCGATGTATTGGGCCTGTTAAACGAGCTTGGGGCGGGGTAAAGAAGATGCTAATTATGTTCCGGCTCAACTTTATGTTACCCTCTTCTTCTCATGGTAATCATTCATCATAGAGCATTTTTTATTGTCAGCATTCGTAGGTGGAAGCGATAAAATCCAATCTGATAATAACGAGGATAAAGCATTAGTTTTCTGCGCAAGCAAACAGGGATTATCTTCCTGCAATTACGCTTAAAAACGTATTGGGATCAACAACCCTGATTCCCTTATATTCCTTTAGGTCTGTGAGGTGATGGTACCCGGAAACGACATAATCCGCACGGCATTCTATGGCACAGGCAAGAATCTTGTTGTCGTCCGGATCGTCCGCTATCACATCTACCTCCAGGGTTCCGGGGGTAATAGTGACAATTTCTTCAAGAGCTTTTATGAACCGCCCAATCTCCTTCGGAGAGGACTTATGTATTTTTGTGAGCTTGGGCCTAAGAAGAGTTCTTTCAATCTCCGTGACGATTTGCGGGGAAAGAAAAATATCGACCTGACCCGTTTTCACCAAAGATAATATTCTGGCCGGTTTTCCTCCGGACACCAGGTAGGCGCTTACAGCTACGTTGGTGTCGACAACTATCTTGATCATCGTTTTTAAGCTTTAACCCTTTTATTGCTCCGCACCTCCCGGATTGCTTCTTCAATCAGTTTTTCTACTTTCTCCGGGTCTTCGCCTTTCATTTTCTCGTGTATGGCATCAAACATCTTCCAGACTTCCGCCTTTCCTTTGTCTATGACGGTCTTGGGGCGAACAATAATTTCGGAACCCCTGACCTGAAAATCAATAATGTCCCCCTCCTTAATGTTTAGTGACTCCCTTATCTCTTTGGGAAAGGTAACCTGCCCACTTCTTAGAACTTTTGCCCAGGGCATAAAGGTTTCGCCTCCTTTAACGTTTTGCATAATTTTGAAATTATGTATTTATGTAATTATTATAACTTATATAACAGCCCTGTCAAGCCTATTCCATTTGATGACAAATAACCGAAAGGCTTCAAAGAAGTGGGGGGATTTGATAGGGGTAACAACAGGTTTAAGTCCAGATAAGTTGTTGGAGCATGGTGTCGGGTCTTCCTAAGCAAACCGTCGTGAGGCGAGGAAGCACGGTCTTTTGCATACATGCAAAAGTTCCGAAGCCGAACGGGAGCGATTGAAGCCGCTGGAGCGGAAAGAGCGTGTTTGCGTGGAATATCCCGACACAGATGCTCATCCTGCCCGCCCTCTGAGGAGTTACAAACTTTTTTGTTAAGGTTTCTTGCTCAAAAACTCATGCATTGAACGGGCGGCCTTTCGTCCTGCCCCCATGGCAAGGATTACGGTGGCTGCGCCGGTTACAATATCTCCTCCTGCCCAGACGCGGTCCCGTGTTGTCTTGCCTGTCTCCTGGTCTGCCACAAGGGTTCCGCGCCGTGTGGTGTCAAGCCCGGGGGTTGTCGCAGGTACAAGGGGATTCGGACTGTTTCCTATTGCACAGATTGCCGCGTCCATGGGAATCCGGAAATTGGAATCTGGCATCTCAACGGGCCGTCTTCGGCCTGATGCATCAGGCTCTCCCAACTCCATACGTATACATTCGATCTCCTTGAGCCACCCATTCTCGTCCCCGATATAGGCTACGGGAAGGGTCAGCATATTAAAGACAACACCCTCTTCCTCTGCATTCTCACTTTCCTCTGCGCGGGCAGGAAGCTCAGCATGGGAACGTCTGTATATGATCCGCGCATCACTCGCACCCATGCGCAGGGCCGTTCGCGCTGAATCCATGGCCACGTTTCCACCCCCCACCACTGCGACTCGGGCATGTTTTTTTATGGGAGTAGCAGAACCGGGGTAAAGGTATCCCTGCATAAGGTTCATTCTCGTCAGATATTCATTTGCAGAATAGACACCATTTAAATTTTCTCCTGGAATATCCATGAACCACGGAAGTCCCGCCCCTGTACCGATAAATATCGCATCATACTCCTCAAGCATCTCATCTATTGACCGCGTCTTGCCCACTACATAATCCGTAACGACCTTGACCCCCAGTTTTTTCACATATTCCACTTCCCGGGCAACAATCTTCTTGGGAAGCCTGAACTCCGGAATACCGTAAGTCAATACGCCTCCTGCCTTATGGAGGGCCTCAAAAATGGTAACCTCATGGCCGAGGAGTACCAGATCCCCTGCAACGGTTATCCCTGCAGGCCCTGAGCCGACTACCGCGATCTTTTTCCCCGTTGGTTTTGCCTTCGGAGGCATCTCTATCTCGCTCTGTTCCGCTTCCCAATCAGCAAGAAACCGCTCCACCCGGCCTATAGCGATCTCGCCGCCCTTATTCCTCAATATACACTGGGATTCGCACTGGCTTTCCTGGGGGCAGACCCTCCCGCAGACTGCGGGCAGACAGTTCTTCTCTTTAAGGCGTTTAATGCCGGAAGCAAAATCACCTTTTACCACAAAGGACATGAAGCCCGGAATATCGATCTCTACAGGGCACCCTGTTACGCACCGCGGTTTTTTGCACTGAAGGCACCGCTTTGCCTCTGTCATGGCGATCTCCGCGGTATAGCCGAGGGCCACTTCGTTAAAGTTGTGGCGCCGTTCCTCTGGAGATTGTTTCGGCATATCATTACGGTTTAAATCAATTTTTGATGGTTTCTCAGGATTCATGATTGGCATTTCCCCTCTTTATGAACTGCCGGTTTTGGTGCACTCTTTCTGAAATAGAGCGTTTCTTCATCCACATATGCCTTTCTCCGTGCAAGAAATTCCTTCCAATCAACCTCGTGTCCGTTAAATTCAGGACCATCCACACAGGCAAACTTCATCTTGTTGCCTACGGTTACACGGCAGACACCGCACATGCCGGTCCCGTCAATCATAATAGGATTAAGATTGACAATTGTTTTTATTCCCAAACTTTTCGTTATCTCTGATGTATGGGCCATAAGAAAGGTGCAGCCATTCACGATAATCATGTCCGGAGGGCTCGCAAGACCGTTAATAATATCCGTGATGCGGTTGACATGGCCCTTCATGCCGAGGCTCCCGTCCCGGGTTATGGTGAATATTCTTTCCGAGAGGGGAATAAACCTGTTCAGCCAGTAGATGAGATAGGAGCTCCTCGCTTCAAGAACGGTCAGCACCTTATTCCCCGCCTTTTTCAGCTCCTTGATTACAGGGTACATACTCCCTATGCCGTAACACCCTGAAACGCACATGACGGTGCCGAAATTACTGATCTCCGTAGGATTGCCCAAGGGGCCCACGCAGGTCGGTATCGTATCTCCGCTCTTGAGACATGCAAGGGTGCCCGTAGAAGCACCGACCTCCATAAAGATAATCGATATAGTGCCCTGTTCTTCGTCCCAGTCAGCAACAGACAGGGGAATCCGTTCGCCTTCCTCTTCTGCGCGAAGGATAACAAACTGGCCGGGTCTTATCTTCGCGGCTATTTCAGGGGCTTCCACAACAAGGAGGTGCATGTTTGGAACGACCATCTCTCTTTTTATCACTCTATTCATATGGCCCCCCTATTTGAACCGGAGATTAACTCAATCCTCTCCTCGATCGCCTTCATTCCCTTTACCACAGCCTCAAGAGGAATACCCCTGTAGTTGAATTGGCCTTGCTTCCTCATCTTCGGAGCGCCTTTCGGAGTTTTCATTTTTACGTCAATACGCGAGAATTCGAGTCTCTTCTTAACTCCAGGAAATCCTTTGATGGTTTTTGCAATCTCCTTCTGGACAGACTGAACCTGGGCATACTTCATTACCCCCTTCTTTATCCGCTCCCCGATTGCATTGAGTATCCACCAATCCGGTTTTGCTGACCTGTAGGGCTCTACCGCCTTATTAACCGGCAGGATTCTCCCTTCCCCATTGATGACAGTCCCTGAAGATTCGGTAAAGAGGGCAGCAGGGAGCAGGAGGTCCGGTCTGCGCTGAGATTCAGAGGGCAAGGCATTCTGGTATATGAGATAGTCGCAGTCAGGAAGGGAATCAAGGTCTGAAACGCCTACGGCATAAATCACGGTACAACCTTTTGTAAGATCGAATTTTGAAAGATCCCCCTTGACCCCTTCGGCCTGTCCATTTTCATTGATAATGGCGCCGGTCTTTATACCGTGGAATGCACCCATGGCAAGCATACCCTTCAGGTTTGAGTAAGGGTGGGCAACGATGATATCCCAACCCCCTTTCTCCTTCACCTTGAGGAGCTTTTCGATGATTTCTGTTCTTTGAGGGGCTGCAAGGAGCCCTGGCCCTGCGATAATCACCTTCCTTGTTGACTTTTTAAATATGCCCTGTATCCCTGCAATATCCTTTTTCCAGGTCGGAAAAAGCGGGGCGGCACCCTGGGCGGACGCGCCTGTGAGAAGGCCCACAAGGGCGGACCATTTCTCTGTGCCGCAGGTAAAGGCCATTTCGGAGAGCATATCGAGATTTGTGTCGCAAGAATTAATGGTAACAAGGACGGCCCCTCTCTGGGCGGCCTTTTTTGTGCCAATACCGATAGGCGCGTAATCATAGGTGGAATCAAATCCGATGGCGAGAACTGCCTCTGCATCGTCGATTACATCAAAGGCACTTGACTGGCTGACGAGGTTGACAAATGGTCCTGTATCAGCGCCAAGGTCATAGAGCAAAGGAGAGCCTATCTGGTCCGAACCTATGATCTGCCTTGCAAACTGCTGGGCAACAAAGAGATCTTCATTGGTAAGCTGGGGAGAGACCATCATGAGAAAACTGTCAGGCTTGACCCCTGCAAGCCGCTCCGCTGCCTCTGCTATGGCCTCATCCCATGAAATATCATTATATCCAAGAGGGGTTATTCGCTGCGGAACAGGGATGCGAAAAGAGCTATGGACATATTCAGGAACAGCAAAGCGCCCTTTCACACAGATAAAGCCATGGTCAAGGGCTGAGTTATAGTCAGGGAGCACGTCCAGGACCTCGCTTTTTCTGACCTGGAGTTTAAGGGTACACCCCACAGGACAATATACGCAGGTTGTCGCAACTTCTTTATCAGGCTTCCCATACCACTTGCTCGTTTTCGTACTCAAGGCGCCGGTAGGACATACGGTGACACAGGCCCCGCAAAACTCGCACCCCGCTTCCAGATGGGTGCGGTCAAAGGCGGGCCCCACGGTGGTAATCTTGCCCCGCTGTTTGAAACTGAGCGTCCCGTTGAGGCGCACGGAGTTGCATACCCGGACGCAGCGTCCGCAGAGGATGCAGAGATTATAGTCCCTGTCATAAAAGGGGTCATTCTTCTCTACGGGAAAATTCCTGTAGTAGACAGGATAGGAGGTTTCGGTGAGGCCGATCCGTTCCGTCACCTGCTGAAGCTCGCAGCGCGTGTCATTCGGACAATACCTGCACCCTGTAATCACCCCTGCCTTGCGGATTGTGCCCTGATAATCCTTGCATTCGTCCTGTTCAGTGCAGAAAAGACAGCTTGCAGGGTGTTCGGAGAGGAGGAGCTTAAGTACCTCCTGCCGTAAAGTCCTGATTTCGCCGGTGTCGGTGCGGATGACCATCCCGTCTTCCACAGGGGTTGTGCATGAAGTGGGGAAGCCTCTCAGTCCGTCTACTTCTACCACGCATAAACGGCAGGCGCCGTAAGAGGGCAGATGCTCCATGGCGCAGAGGGATGGTATGTAGATATTGTGTGTCCGGGCAGCTTCCAGGATTGTAAGGTGTGGACGTACCTCAACCGTTCTGTTGTCAATGGTGATGGACAGTTTCTTCTCTTTTGTCATGATCTTTTCTCCGCAGTTCGAATCACAATGGCATCGCCGGCAATGGCATCAAAACGGCATATCTCGTAACAGGAACGGCACTTTATACACTTTGATACATCGAGATTGTGGGGCTCTGACCGGGGCCCCGAAATAGCCCCTGTAGGACAGGCCCTTACACAGGACTGGCAACCCGTACATTTCTCCTTAATAACCCTGTATTCAATCAGATCTTTGCAGACCGTTGCACGACAGCGCTGATCCTTAATATGTTCGAGATATTCATTCCTGAAATACCGAAGCGTGGTGAGCACAGGGTTCGGGGCAGTCTGGCCGAGACCGCAGAGGGCGCCTTTTTTTATCGTGTCCCCCAGGGTCCTGAGGGCAAGGAGATCCTCCGGGTTTCCCTCTCCATGGGTAATCCTGTCAAGTATCTCTACCATGTGACGGGTGCCGACGCGGCATGGGACACATTTGCCGCATGATTCCTTCTGGGTAAAATCAAGGAAATACTTTGCCACGTCCACGATGCAGGTGTCTTCGTCCATGATGATAAGGCCACCGGACCCCATAATCGAACCGGCTGATGCAAGGGACTCATAATCAACGGGAAGATCGAGAAATTCTTCAGACAGGCAGCCTCCTGAAGGCCCTCCGGTCTGGATTGCCTTAAAAGTCTTCTGCACTCCTCCCCCTATTTCAAAGATAATCTCCCTCAGGGTGGTCCCGAGCTGAACCTCGATAAGACCGGGACGCCGTATCTTTCCCACAAGGGAAAAGGTCTTGGTCCCCCTGTTTCCCTCCTTGCCGAATTTGCTGTACCACTCTGCCCCGTTTCGGAGGATATTGGGCAGGGTCCCCAGGGTTTCAACGTTATTGATGATCGTGGGACTTCCGAAAAGTCCTGAGATTGCAGGAAAGGGCGGACGGGAACGGGGCATTCCCCTTTTCCCTTCAATGGAGCCGATGAGGGCGGTCTCTTCACCGCAGACAAAGGCCCCGGCGCCTTCCTTGATCTTTATATCAAAACTGAATCCGGAACCCTGAATGTTTTTACCCAGGAGCCCGTATTCCTTCATCTTATGAATGGCCGTCTTCAGGCGCTCTATGGCAAGGGGATACTCGGCCCGGATATAGACGATGCCTTTCTGGGCGCCGATTGCATACCCGGCAATGAGCATTCCTTCCAGTACTGCGTGGGGGTCTGACTCAATGAGGGACCTGTTCATGAACGCCCCGGGGTCACCCTCATCGGCATTGCAGATCAGATACTTCTTTTCTCCGGGAGCTGCCCTGCACACAGTCCATTTTTTAAAAGTGGGAAATCCTGCACCGCCCCGGCCCCGAAGCCCTGCCTGACGGACAACGCCGATTACATCCTCCGGCGATGCCTTGAGGGCCTTCAAAAAACCCTGGTAACCGTCAAGGGCAAGATATTGATCAATATCCTCAGGATCGATAAAACCGCAGTTCCTGAGTACGATCCTCACCTGGGGTTTCAGCATGGGAAGATCAAAGAATCTCGGTATATCGTAAAAGGTATTGGTCCCGAAGTGCCCGAGGGCGAGCTTTGCATGGGGAACGCCCTCCATAAGGTGGGATTTGAGGATCATGGGCAGGGTTTTTACGGTTACATTGTTATAACTTACCCTGGGTTGACCGGGGAATCGGATATCCACAAGGGGTTCGAGATAACAGGGACCTATGCAGCCCACTTCAACAACCCTTGCCTTGATATTATTCTCATTAATAAAGTTGTTGATCCCTGCAATAAGGTCAAGGGCGCCTGCAGCCCTGCCGCACGAGGCAGCCCCCACATAGATAACCGGTTCCTTATTTCCCTCATCAAGGGTCTCCCATTTCTTTTTCGCCGTTTCTATCCGTTTCTCTAATTTATTCATAGATTTTCAAGAGCTCCGTTAGTTTGTTGACCGTCATTCTGCTGTATATATCTTGATCCATCTGCACCACAGGAGACAGGGCACAACATCCGAGGCAGGCAACACGTTCCAGGTCAAAACGCTTATCAGGGGTTGTCTCCCCGCATTCCACGGCAAGTCCCCGTTCAAGCATATCAAGGAGCGTTGCCCCTCCCTGTACATGGCAGGCTGTTCCGAGACAGACTTTGATTGAGTGCCGTCCCGGCTCGGTAAACCTGAACTGGGCGTAAAAAGAACTGACCCCGAATATCTGATTTTCCGATATCCGTAAATACCTTGATATCATTGAGACTGAATCCGGCGAGATATACCCGTATTCCTTTTGGACACCTTGAAGAACCGGTATCAGTTCGTCCTGTTTCCGGCCATACTGCGTAAGGATAGCGTCGATCTTTTTAGGCATAGAACCCACCCCTGATCCACAAAACCCGTGGAAGATTTTAATCCCTTATTATGTTGTTTTTCATTACTCTAAAAACGCGGTGGAGGGCGGGATGTGCCAAAAGTTTCCTCCACTAAAACTTTAGACTATCTTTACTTATATAATGCTTTTAATCGATGGGTGCGTTCTTGTCAAGAAAAACTTTTAGAAATGTATTTTATTTTTTATTGTTGCGGGAATAACCGCCAATAAACCGCTGCCCTCCCATTTCAGGCGTCCTGATAGATCCGCAATTTCTGCTGTGGGTGGATTGTCGATGAATCAAGGCTGTTCCACATCATAAGGTTCTTCACGGTCACGTTATACTTTTGTGAGATCTGTGCAAGCTTTGCCCCCTTTTGCACGGTATATACAAGAGGTCTCTGTTTTATTTCCTTAAAAAAGACCAGGTTTTGCCCCGGCTTAATCTGCCATCCATTTTTCAGACCATTGCATGTAATTACTTGAACAGGCCTTACCCTGAAGCTTTCGCTTATTTCTGTAATTGAATCACCCTTTCTTGCTTTATAGACGATTTTTTCCACCGGGTTCCTGGTGTAGATCTTGAGGTTTTTCTGCATAGATATCGCGTCACTCTTTAAACCGTTCCATTTCTTGATGTCGTTTTTCCCTACATTAAAGGCATCTGCAACCATAGCAAGGGTGTTGCCCTTTTTTGGCGTATAGATAATCGGTTTTGCATTAACTGTTTTAACAATATGCTCATTTTTAGCGGATTTCCTGGCATGGTTCATCTCTTTCCGGGTTCCCGGTATCTCCTTGTATGTTTCCGGTAACACCCCTTTCCTGCTTGATGTAGTAGTATTGTTTGCCGTCATCACCCCGTCCACACCCTCTTCTTTAAAGGGGATCGGGCTGAATTTCGGAAAACCGAAGACCTCCGGATTATTGCCGATAATCGCTGCAGCAATGATCTTCGGGGGATATTCACGGGTCTCTCTTGCAAGACATCCTCTTATATGCCAGAAATTACGCTCCTCAAAGGGGTTATCAATCTTCTTCAGGCAGTAGATGATCTTCCCTTCCCCGCAGTTGTAGGCAGCCAGGGCCAGGAGGAATGATCTTGGGCCGAAGATTGCTATTAAATCGTGGAAATAATCAACTGCAGCCTTCGTAGATTTGACTGGATCAAGCCTCTCATCAATATTGTTGCTCACCTTCAAAGAATAACCCCGTGCGGTTTTTGGCATGAATTGCCACATCCCTAATGCGCCAACACGGCTTTTTGCCCTTTTGTTGAACCCTGATTCTATGAATGCAATGTACACCATGTCTTCAGGGATGCCTTTTTCGCTGAATATGCCTTTTACGAGAGGCATGTATTGTGCCGACCTCTTGAGGGAGGCAGTGATAAATCCTCTGTATTGCGGGTTTGTCTGAAATATCCTTATGTATGCTTTTATTTCATTGAGAAAAATATCCGGAACTTCTTTGCTGTCGTCGCCGAATTCGAGGAGAAGCCTTTTAAGCTCACTCTCTATAAGCTCATCGTTCCCGATTTTCCTTGAATCTTTCAGCACCTGTTCACTAAGCTGAATCTCCGGCAGGTCCTTTAAAGTAATCTCGTCTTCATCTATTCCATTGCCATAATAAGGGCGTCCGGCAACAACCTTCTCCCGTTCCTTTTTTGTTGAAGACGGCAACAGATCGGGTGGCGCAACCCGGGCAGTCTTTACTGTTGTGCGCTCTGTATCAATGTGATTGTTTTGGTAAGTATTGCTGAGGGGTGCGGACCCAGCCGACGTCGCTCCTGCTCCTCCGTCCCCTACGCCGGACAGGCGATGGGGAGAAGCACAAGCGCCGAAAAACAATATTGAAACAAGGAGTATAAATGTCTTTAAGCATGTAGTGACTCTTTCCATAAGACCTCTGTATAGAGTTATTTAGTATTGTTCATCCCGAATAAGGTATTCAGGATGAAACCTTCACCCCTTGCCGTGGAGCCCGTCAGCCGGCCGGATGATTTAGCCGATATGCACTAATAGAGACGAATGGAGAGAAATATTTATGCAAGAGCGGCAAATACTATTCGAGAACGTGGTCTTAATGAAGGTGCGGGAAGGGCAAGTCCCGCGGTTCCGCTAAATCAGGAAAGATATTTAATGGCATCCACTCGGCTGCAATGGATATTTTCGATTTATGATGACATTTATTGACATCAAATGCAAAATGTCAGGAAAACATACAAACGCCGCACTTTGAAATTCTATTGGGTCAGTAGCTGCCATCAATTACCTCCGCGAGCACTCCATGGCATTGTTCCGGATGGAGGAACGCAAAGTATCGGTTCAACTCCCTGGCAAACCGTGGTTTTTGATCAATCAGCCTTGCACCGTTTCTCTTAAGAAGTCCGAGCGATTCGATAGTGTTATCTACGTTGATGGAGAGTACCATAATCCCTTCGCCGTGTTTATCAATAAACTTCGCAACCTCGCCTGTTCCATCCATGTCTTCCATGATTTCAAGGGCCGTTTGACCCATCATGTAATAGGCTACGTTTATCTTCTCGTCAGAGTCGGAATAACGCCCATAGACTTCCCATCCGAAAGCCTGCCTGAAATCCTCTTCAGCCTTCTTAATATCTTTGACAGCTATACTGATATGGTCAATATAGTTTGCTTTCAGTTTTTCCGGCATTTTTCCTCCCTGCTTTCACTGGGCAATCAGTAGAGTATCTTCGCGATGGCATTTTTCTGTATTTTGCTGCCTTTTCGTAGCCGTAAAGCATGCTGCCGATGGCCTGTGCTGCGATCACTATCCTGCCGAGCTCGAATCCATCAAGCACGATTTTCATGCCTTTGCCCCGCTGACCGATTACATAATCTTTTGGTATGTGAAAATCACTGAAAACAAGCTCTCCCGATGTCGTTGTATTGATGCCCATCTTCCTGCCAAGGTCGTTTATCTCAAAGCGCCTGGGACCGTTTGTGTCGATCAGCTCCTTGTCAAAAAGCATCGCAGTGAGACCGCTTTCATCTTTTGCAAGGAGTGTGTAGAAATCGGCATACCCAGCATTTGTCGTGAATACTTTTGAGCCGTTCACTGTGAAGAAATCTTCTTTATCCTCCATTCTTGTCTTCAGGCTGCCAATATCGCTGCCGCTGTCCGGCTCTGTAACGCTTATTGCGGAGATGTATCTTCCTTCTATCATGGGTCGGATATATTGCTCCCTCTGTTCCCTGGTTACGACTGATTTATTGTAACCATATCAGCAAATTTCTTCTATCTAATTTTTCCATTGGAAAACACAGAACGAGTTTTTTATTTCTTTAATATTCACATATAGCCTAAAAACTGTATTTTCAATCAATAGATTCCTCGATGCTCTGCTTCGCGGGTAACCATATTCCCTCGCCCCTCGCGAGAGGGTAGAGCCTGCCCCGTACTTGATACTGGGGTGAGGGGGCGTAATCATGTTCCTCATTCCGCTGATACCTCGCAGCACTGCTGCAGGTAGTTGATTCCTCCTCTTTCTCGATTATTAAAAGCCAGTCTCTAAACACAGACCTAATGGTTGTCTCTAAATGGCAAGGACCTATGGGATAAAACGAACTCATCCACCAGGTCGTGCAGTAACATGATCCGGGTACATGAGTTACACTCCGATTCAGGGTCCGCCACTTTATTTTGTGAAGAGTGAGTAAGTGCAGTTGCTCCTTCGTTTTTTGCAACTTTAGCCGGAGCGTTAGTGATCGGCTCCAACAACTGGTTGGGCAACATATGAAGACCAGGGTTTGATCTTCATTAACGATGGACCAAGGGTACGCTCTGCAACCTCTGTGTCGTGGGCAACCTGAGCACGTAACCAATAGCCATTAGATAGCCCAAAGAACCGACACAACCGTAAATCGGTATCAGCGGTAATTGAACGCTTACCCGTAACGATCTCGCTGATACGTTGAGCGGGAACGCCAATTTCCTTGGCCAAACGATACTGGCTGACAGACATGGGCTTCAGAAATTCCTCTAAAAGAATTTCGCCGGGAGTAATGGGTTCAAGTTTTTTCATTATGGATTCTCCTCAGTGGTAATCAACGATTTCCACATTTTCTGCACCTCCATCGGTCCAACGAAAGCAGACACGCCACTGATCATTGATACGAATGCTATATTGACCAGAACGATCCCCCTTGTTTCCCCCGTTTATCCCCATGTACGCTACTATACACCGTCTCCATCGCCTTTCACCGAGTTATTTACTTATT
>PNOM01000018.1 GCA_013824835.1 Syntrophus sp. (in: bacteria)
CTTATTGAGGCAAATATGAGAAGGGGTTTTTTGTATGCATGACTTGCTTGATCGTGGAACAAAGGATGTGCGGCTGAAAGAATGGAGCACAAAGATCGCCCTGCTTAACACCAAAGCGGACAAAGCCAGTGCCGAGGTGAAAATATCTGATATTTATTAAAGGGTTTAACTACTTTATGTTTTCGAAAACATGAGCAAGGAGTAAATGTGTACTTTGTCTTTGGAGGTACAAAATGATAGAGAACTTTCAGAAACAACCCCAGGTTAAAATTCTCCCTGCCTTCAGCTTCAATGGAAAGTCTAAATTAAGAGAGACGGATCTCGAAGAAGTTGTGAGAAAAGTGGAGAGTCTGTTGCCACAGTATGTGAAAGAGTATATAGACTTAACGATAACGCTTCTGGAAAAGAACCTTAAGATCATGGCAGACATGGCACTTATGCGGGAAACCTTGACTCATCTTATCGAAAATGCAATGGATGCAGTTCCCGGTTATGGCAAGTTCTCACTGACCGTCAATCAGGTCAATTTTGAAATTGAATCTCTGCTCAATTGCGACGATTCTATCATAGGTGCATGCGCGTTTATGTCCCTTGCAGGAGGAGTTGCAGACATAAGTGTTGATCATAAGATAAAAAAGAAAATACTTGAGCCCTTCTTTATCACAAAGACAGATAACGATAATGGTCTGGGTCTCGCCATAGCTTACCGTATTATCAAGCAGCATTGCGGGATAATAAAAGCAGATAGGCAGGCGGGACAGGGTACAGAAGTCAACTTATACCTTCCGCTTACCAAGCCGGAAATAGTGAATATGATGTCAATACCTTTTGGTGCGTCATGCGGCAGCATTCATTAAGCAACTGTATTGAGAAGACGGAGATACGCATTTATGCCAAGACCGAAAATAACACACGATGGATTGGTAGTAAAAGCTAAGAGTGGCGTAAAAGACTTTCCTGTCGTTTGCGTGGGTGGTTCGGCTGGCGGGCTTGACGCCTATATTAGGTTGCTGCAACATCTGCCGACCGATATGGGCGTTGCTATCGTCATTGTTAATCACCTGAGAACCGTAGCCACCATGCTTCACGAGATTCTCCCGCGCTATACAGGAATGCCGGTTGAACTGATCACCGAAAAATTAATCATCGAACCAAACCATGTGTACATTATCCCTGAACAACATGATTTGCACGTTCTTAATGGAGAGTTCCGTCTAAAGCCGATATCAAAGCCCAGGGGGTGGCCCGACGTGATAACGGTTTTTCTACGTTCCCTCACTGAATACTGGGACGGTAAACTTATCGCTGTCATTGTCTCTGGCTATGATGGTGATGGTGCAGCAGCGCTGTGCGGCATAAAAGAAGCGGGGGGTCTTACCATTGCGCAGAAGCCCGACACGGCCGGGCAGCCAGATATGCCTGAGAGCGCAATAGCAAGCGGGTACATAGATTTTGTTCTTTCACCTGAGGATATTGCTCAGGAAATTGTAAGAATTGCGCACGCGGATTCAAGGGGAACGTTGAACAGAACGGAGAGACCACATGACCGATGAGCTTCTTACCCCTCCCACCAACAACAGGGCTCCAGAGAAATATCGCATCGCTTCCCCCCATCGAGCAGCACCAATACCTTTTAGGTACCAAAGTACACAAAAGGTGATATTTTTACACGGATAGACGCGGATAAAGGCAGGATGGACACGAATAAAAAGGGAGAAGCTCTCTCTCAGCCCGGCATCGGGATAACCCGACAATACCATCCACGCCCGCATAGCGGGTAGGGGGTTGGCCGGATATGCGGGTCTATCCAGTATCCGGCCAGGGAAGAAGTTATCCGTACCTATCAGATTATAACATCTGCGTTCATCTGTGATAAAAGAAGGTTTTTTTGATCTATTCATGTATTTAACTGAGGGCTTACTCGGATTCCCCGGGAATATGTTGTAAATGTACGTGTCTTGGCATAAGATTAAGGAGAATGGTACAAAGGGTATAATGCTGTAACTGTGAGTGAATGATTATTAAAAACAAGGAGAGAAGGATATGCCTGAGATCCGGTTGAATCCTATAACGGGAGACTGGGTGATTATTGCCACGGAGCGGGCAAAACGTCCTGAAGATTTCTGCCATACAAAAGTGAATCTGGTATATGACAGTAGTTCCAAGGGTGTCTCAAATAGCCGGTTTTGAACTGGGCACAGGCATGTCAATTAACACTGCTTTGCCGGAAGAGAGCGCCAGGTTTCTGCGGGAAGTGAAGATACCGGCTTTTTAGCCTTTTCTTTGCTCGCGTTTTCCTATAAAATTATAGAAGACGACTGATTCTGACAGGGGTGATAAGATGCGCATACTGATCTGTGTGGTTGCTGGAATATGGGGAATAATGATTCCCCACTGGAATCTGTGCTGGGCAATAGGAGATGTGGGAATAGAAGTTGAAAGGGTCTCTGCCGAGGAAAGGGGTATAGATCGTTGTAAATACTGCGGGAAATTTATAAATCCCGGAAATGTTCACGGCGATGCAGTGATGATTATGCAGAATAAATTGAAAATGGCATTAACCGACAGAACCGTAGGATATGTTGAAGGAAAAGAAAAGATGCCCTATATCAATATCCTTATCTACAGATACGAGGAGCGAAAGGGCGGCAACTTTGCTGTTGAGAAACCCGCCAGCATAGGGTTTCATATGCATCTAATAAACAATAGTGTACTGAAAAAGGTTTTTGTTTACGAAGAGGATCAGCAGGCACTCATGGAGAACCTGTTAACTATCGGGAAATTTGTGAAAAGAGGGGGCAAATGGGTGACCGTAGAAAGACTGGCTGAAGACGGGATAGAAAAGGGGCTTCATAAGCTTATCGAGGTTGCTGAATGAAAGCACTTTTTGCCATGGACTTGATGGGAGGCAAAACAGTCCGTCTCAAGAAGGGCGATTTTGCAGAGGTTACCATTTATAGTGATGATCCTGTTTCCAAGATTGAAGAGATGGTGAAGCGTGGGGCAAGGGATTTCCATATTATTGATCTCGACGGCGCGAGAACCGGTGTTCCCTGCCACAGGGATATTATACGGATGATTGGGACGAAGATTGAGGGATATTTGGAAGTGGGCGGGGGTATACGAACCGAGGAAGATATCAGGTATTATTCCCAAGGGGGTGCAAAGGGGATAATCGTCGGCACCCAGGCCCTTGAAGATGAATCCTTTTTCCAGGGTCTGTCAAAATTCAACAATATCATCCTTGGTCTTGATCTCCTTGAAGGCAAGCCCATGTCAAGGGGATGGAAGACCGTTATTGACCGGGATATAAAAGAGATGCTTGAGGAATCGGAGCGTCTGGGTATCATGGCCATACTCTGTACAAGTATTGCCCGTGACGGAATGCTCGCAGGCCCTGATTTTGAGGGGTTACAGGAGATGATGAAAATGACGTCAATACCAGTGATCGCAAGCGGGGGGGTAACCAGCATTGATGATGTAAAGCAACTGAAGGATATGGGCGCCTGGGCGACGATCCTCGGCAAGGCCGTATATGAAGGGCTGATAAGCATCGAAGAGGCAGTGGCAGTATGTTGACGAAGAGGATCATACCGTGTCTTGATGTGATGGAGGGCAGGGTTGTAAAAGGAATTAACTTTTGTGAGCTGAGAGATGCAGGAGACCCGGTCACCAATGCAAAGACCTATGAAGAACAGATGGCGGATGAACTCTGTTTTCTTGATATCACCGCATCTCACGAGAAGAGGAAGACTATTGTCAAGGTGGTCGAAAAGGTGGCCCATGAAGTATTTATGCCCCTCACCGTGGGGGGAGGCATCAAGACGATCAAGGATATCAGGGAGATACTCCTTGCAGGGGCCGACAAGGTGACTGTCAACACGACCGCTATTGAATCGCCTGATTTTGTTCAGGAGGCAAGTGAAACATTCGGAAGCCAGTGCATATGTATTGCCATTGATGCGAAGAGAAGGGGCGAGGGATTTGAGGTCTTTACCTACGGGGGAAGAAGACCGACAGGCGTGGACGCAATAGAATGGGCGATCCGTGTGGAAAAACTCGGGGCAGGAGAGATACTCCTCACGAGTATGGACAGGGATGGCACAAAGATAGGGTTTGATATCGAGCTTACAAGAAGAATATCAGAGGCAGTAAATATACCAGTGATTGCATCAGGTGGGGTGGGCACCCTCGAGCATCTCTACGAAGGGCTTACAGATGCAAAGGCTGATGCGGTTCTTGCTGCATCCATATTCCACTACAAGGAACATACGGTTATGGATGCAAAGAGGTATTTGAAGGAAAAAGGCGTTAATGTAAGGATTTGAGTGAAGCGGTTGAGTAAGTTAAGTGGTTGAGTAAGTTGAGTAAGGAACTTCCGTTTCTGTATGTATTTTACCACTTACCCACTTAACTCACTTAACTTACTCAACTATATTGAATAGGGGAGGATGATGGACGAGATAAAATGGGATGAAAAAGGCCTGATACCTGTTGTTGCCCAGGATGTTCATACAAAAGATGTGCTTATGGTTGCCTATATGGATAAGGAGGCCTTTGATCTGACGTTACAGACCGGAACGGCCCATTATTACTCAAGGTCCAGAAAAAAGATATGGCTCAAGGGTGAGAGCTCCGGACATACCCAGAAAGTAAAATCGATCTATGTGGACTGTGATAATGATACCCTTCTTCTTATGGTTGAGCAGAAGGTTGCGGCATGTCATACAGGATTCTGGAGCTGTTTTTACAGGGTTTGGGACAAAGGATGGAGGGTTGTGGGTAAAAAGGTATTCGATGACAAGAAGGTCTATGGTGATACGGCATAAGGCGCTCCTCTTTTTTGTAACCTGCGGATATATCGGTTATCTGCCCATTGCGCCGGGGACATATGCATCTGCCCTTGGGGGTATTCTTCTATACTTATTCCCATTTACATCCTATGTGAGTAATGCTATTTTTGTAGCAGGTCTTCTGGTTTTTTCCATTATATGTATTAACAGCCTTTTTCTGGAAAAGAAGGACCCCGGCTATGTAGTTATTGATGAGCTTGCGGGCATGTATATCGCCATGATCGGACACAGGCCGTCATTTATCAATATTCTTGCAGCCTTTGCGCTCTTTCGGGTCTTTGATATATGGAAGCCCTTTCCGGTAAATAAGGCCGAGGAACTGAAAAAGGGCTACGGGATCGTGGCGGATGATGTTGTTGCAGGTGTATATGCAAATTGTATTCTTACCGGTTTTACTGCGTTAGGAAGGCTGTTGTGACGATGGGGGAGAGGATTGGAGTTCTCTTGCGGGCAAGGGACATGAGGATTGCTACCGCAGAATCCTGTACAGGCGGTCTTATTGCGAAACGGATTACGGATATAGCGGGGGCTTCCGATTATTTTGAAATGGGTTTTATTACATACAGCAATAAGGCGAAAGAAAAGTTCCTCGCGGTCCCTTTGAATGTATTGACCTCAAAGGGAGCAGTAAGCCATGACGTTGCCCGTATGATGGCAGAAGGTGTTCGAAAGGCAGCAGATGCCCATATTGGCCTTGCGGTAACAGGTATTGCCGGTCCGGGAGGCGGCACCCCTGAAAAGCCGGTAGGTACTGTGTTTATAGGTGTTGCCGCACAGAACAAGGCTATTGTACGGAAATTTCTCTTCACAGGCAGCAGGCATGACATTCGGGAAGAGACATGCAGAGAAGCATTCAGGCTTGTTCTCGATTTGCTTGAAGGCAGGCTCCCATGAGGGCATTCCTGGCCATTGAGATTCCTGAAGAGTTAAAGCTGTATCTTCAGACGGTTATAGACCATATGGCGCCCCGCGCAAAGGGCATCAAATGGGTTAAAAAGGATGGACAGCATATAACCCTCAAATTTTTTGGAGAAATTGAAGAGACGACAGCATTGCAGATAAAGGGGGGGATCTCAGCTATAGAAAAGAACCATGCACCTTTTACCGTATCAATAAAGGGCATAGATGCGTTTCCCGGCAGGAGGCGGGCAAGGGTCATTGTGGTCACACTGGCTGAAGGGGCTCAACATATAAAAGACATATTCAGCGATATAGAGAAGGGCCTTTCAAAAATGAATATCGAGGCAGAGGCAAGGGAATATACGCCTCACATTACCATTGGAAGGGCAAGAACACCTATGCCGCTACTGGATAAGGATATTATGGCCCTTGAGGAGAAACGTTTCTTTGTGGATAAGGTGGTGCTCTTTCAGAGTACATTGACAAAAGAGGGGGCAATATATACTCCTCAATGGGATATAAAACTTGGAGGTAGAGAGTGAAAGAAGAGGGGAACAAGACAGAGGGCAACAAGATTAAGGCAATGGATATGGCAGTAACACAGATAGAAAAGCTTTTTGGAAAAGGCTCTATTATGAAGCTCGGCGAGAAGCCTATTGAAGCGGTCCCTGTGGTGTCAACAGGTTCTATTGGCCTCAATATGGCCCTTGGTGTGGGCGGGCTGCCCAGGGGGAGGGTAGTGGAGATATATGGCCCCGAGGCTTCAGGCAAGACCACCCTTGCCTTGCAGGTGGTAAGCGAGATACAGAAAACAAAGGGCTCAGCAGCATTCATCGACGCTGAACACGCCCTTGATGTGGCCTATGCGAAGAGAATCGGGGTAAATACCGATGAACTTCTTATATCCCAGCCCGATACAGGTGAACAGGCCCTCGAGATTACGGAGATTCTTGTAAGAAGCGGGGCGGTCGATATCATAGTGATAGATTCTGTTGCTGCCCTTGTACCAAAGGCAGAGATAGAGGGCGAGATGGGAGATTCTCATATGGGTCTCCAGGCGCGGCTCATGTCCCAGGCTTTGAGAAAACTGACTGCTACCATAAGCAAATCAATGACAACGGTAATATTCATTAATCAGATACGACAGAAGATCGGGGTTATGTTCGGAAATCCGGAGACTACGACAGGAGGAAATGCCCTGAAGTTCTATGCATCCGTGAGACTTGATATAAGAAGAATTGCAGCTATTAAAGACGGTCAGGATGTGATAGGGAGCAGGACCCGGGTAAAGATCGTGAAAAATAAGGTCGCCCCTCCCTTTAAAGAGGTAGAATTTGATATCATCTTTGGACAGGGGATTTCAAGGGAAGGAGATCTCGTGGACCTTGGGGTTGATGCAGGAGCAATAGAGAAGCTGGGAGCATGGTATTCCTATGGAGAAACGAGAATAGGCCAGGGAAGGGAAAATGCAAAGGACTTTCTTAAAAAGCATGAGGCAATTGCCCAGGAGATAGAAGACAAGATACTTGCACATTATGAATTAAAAAAGGGTGAACAGTGATATCGAGTGAGATAAGAACATCTTTTTTGGATTATTTTGCCGGGAAAGGACATTCAGTTGTGTCGAGCGCTTCTTTAGTCCCGGACAAGGACCCCACTTTGCTCTTTGTAAATGCAGGGATGGTGCAGTTTAAGAACCTCTTTCTTGGTATCGAGAAAAGGGACTACACGAGGGCTACGTCCTCCCAGAAATGCGTGAGGGCAGGGGGAAAACATAATGACCTTGAGAATATTGGAAGGACACTGAGGCATCACACGTTTTTTGAGATGCTCGGCAACTTCTCATTCGGGGATTATTTTAAGAAAGAGGCAATTGCCTATGCCTGGGAGTTTTTGACTGTCACTCTTAAGCTTGATCAGGAGCGGCTGTGGGTAACGGTATATGAGGAAGACGACGAAGCTGAAGCCATATGGAAGGATACAGGCGTAAGACCGGAGAGGATTATCCGCCTTGGCGAGAAGGATAATTTCTGGTCCATGGGCGATGAAGGGCCCTGTGGCCCCTGCTCGGAGATTATGTATGATCTTGGTGAAGGGGTAGGATGCGGACAGCCTTCATGCCGGGTAGGCTGCGATTGCGACAGGTATCTCGAAATATGGAATCTTGTTTTTATGCAGTACGACAGGACGAAAGACGGCGAAATGAAAAATCTGCCCAGGCCTTCCATAGATACCGGCATGGGGCTTGAGAGGATAACATCAGTGCTTCAGGGCAAGATAGGCAATTATGAGACTGATCTCTTCTCTCCCATTATCAGGAAGATTGAAGAGATCTCCCATACCCTGTACGGAGAGGATGAAAAAACCGATATCGCTATCAGGGTAATTGCCGACCATGCAAGGGGCGCCACTTTTATTATAAATGACGGTATTTTGCCGGGAAAGGACGGCAGGGCTTATGTATTGAGGAGGATTATCAGAAGGGCTCTGCGGTATGGTAAAAAGATCGGCATTGAAAAGGAGTTTCTCTTCGATCTTTCAGGTGTTGTTGTAGACATTATGGGTGATGTATACCCTGACATTAAGAATAATCATCCCTATATTGCCCGGGTTATCAGGGGCGAAGAGGAGCGTTTTGTAGAAACTCTCCATATGGGGACAAAGGTATATGATGATATAGCCCAGGAGATAAAGGCGCGGGGAGAGCGCACTATTCCCGGTGATCTCATCTACAAACTCTACGATACATTCGGTTTCCCCATTGATATTACAAGAGACATGGCTGATGAGGACGGTCTTCTTATAGATACAAACGGTTTTGAGCAGGCAATGAAAGACCAGAAGGCTCGATCCAGATCAGGTTCAAAAATACAGGGAGAGGCCCTTGGAGAGGGACAGATTGCGGTTCTCAAGGAAGGCTTCAGCACTGATTTTATGGGATACAAGCAGCTTCTGGTCGAGGATGCCTCTGTTCTTGCAATATTGAAGGAAGAGCAGTTGGTTGAGGAGATACATGAAGGCCAAAAAGGTGAGATATTTTTTGACAATACGCCCTTCTATGCAGAGAGTGGTGGACAGGTGGGAGATGAAGGGATTATAAACTGGTCTGGGGGAAAAGGTATAGTATTGGCAGTTGAAAAGATAAAGGCTGACCTTTTTTCCCATACAGTAATAATTGAAGAAGGCACGTTAAAAAGGGGGCAGAAGGTAAACCTCTCAGTTGATAAAGAAAAAAGACGGAGTATCGCGAGGAACCATACGGCTACCCATCTCCTCCAGTATGCGCTGAGGCAGATACTGGGAGATCATGTAAAACAGTCAGGTTCTCTTGTAAATGAGGGCAGGTTGAGGTTCGATTTTACCCACTTCCAGGGTCTTGACACCGCAGAGCTTGCGAAGGTCGAAGACATTGTGAATGAGAAGATCATGGAAAGTATTCCCGTGGAGACTGAAGTGAAGAGCAGGGATGATGCCATAAAGGAAGGGGCAACAGCGCTTTTTGAGGAAAAATATGGAGAGACAGTAAGGGTCATAAGGATTGGTGGCTTCAGCATGGAACTCTGCGGTGGAACCCACGTGAAAAATACCGGTGAAATAGGGAGTTTTTATATTGCAAGCGAAGGCTCCCTTGCCTCAGGGGTGAGGAGGATAGAGGCCCTCACAGGCAAAAATGCGATCCTCCATGCGAGGAAGCTGGACCACATAATTAAGAGTATCTCAAGGATTATCAATACGGAACCGGATAGGGTTGCGGACAAGATTGAATCCCTCATGGGGGAGCTTGATAACAAAGAAAAGGAAATCGGGAGGCTGAAAGAAGGATCGATACTCTCTCAGGTGGATGAAGCGATCAGGGCTGCCCATGAGAAGGACGGCGTAAAAATCATATCCATGTATGTGCCTGATGGTAAGGCAGAGGACTTGAGGAGGGTTACGGATATTATCAGGGATAAGGTTAAAACCTGCGTGGTTCTGGTAGGTTCAAGGGAAGATGATAAGGGTATGCTTGTGGCAGCGGTGAGCCGGGATATCCAGGCTGCTTTTCATGCAGGAAAAATTATTAAAAAGATCACCGAAAAATATGATGGTAAAGGCGGCGGCGGCCCCCAGATTGCCCAGGGCGGCATACCAGGCGACAGGGTTATTGATGCATTGAAACATGCTGAGGTTTTGATTCATGGATAGGGAAGGGGCGCCTAAAAGTAGATTCCCACGGGCTTCTACGAGCAGAGGGGGCGACGTGAGCCTTGGTAATTTTATGGTTTCCTTAGCGACTTCTGTCGCGAGAGGGGGTGGCTCCGACGGCTGTGCCGTTGGAGGGGGCGACGTGAGCCCCTTCGATAGATGAGAGAGCATCTTGAGCGTATCAAGGGTGTCAGCTTCTTTTCAGTGCTTAAAGAGGCAGAGATAGATGTTCTTCTGCGAATCGCGAGGATAAAGATGTTCAACAAAGGGTATGTGATATTTGAGGAAGGAGACATGCGGAATGCCTTCCACATCCTCTTGAAAGGTAAAGTAAAGGTTTCCCTCTACGACGAGGAGGGAAAGGAATATATACTCGATATTATCGGAGAAGGAGGGTTTTTCGGTGAACTTTCTCTTTTTGATGAGCTTACCGGTTTTGCGAATATTATAGCCATTGAAGAGACAGAATGTGTGGTCATAGAAAGACGCGATTTTGTCAATCTCCTTATGGGCAACCTGTTATTTACCCTGAGCATTGTAAAGACCCTTCTTGCTAAATTGAGGGCGGCAAATGAGAGAATCAAGGGGTTTGCCCTTCTTAACGTAGAGAAGAGGATCATGCAATACCTGACCGAAATTAGTGAAAAATCGGGCATCAGGGTAAAAGACCGTATCATCATCGAACGGGGGCCAACACAAATCGAGATTGCAAAGTATTGCGGCTGCTCGCGGGAGACGGTCTCAAGGATGATGAAGGGTCTTGTTTCCAAAGGCACACTGAGTGTGATTAATAAACAGTATACATTACGCCCTGTATATCAAGGCTGAATATAATACATAGTAATATCAAATATTGATAAGGAAAACGATGACGGCAAAAGTAAGTGTTAAGGAACTGAATGAAAAACTGAAGCAGAACGAACAGGAATTACGCATTTTGCACGAAGTTGCTCAGGACATAAGCAGCAACCTGGACCTCAATGAACTTTTGGGGCGGATAGTCGATATGGTTATGGATACCATCGCTGCTGATTCATGTTTGATCTACCTCTATGATAGACAGAATGAAGAGCTTATTCTCACTGCATCCAATAATCCCCAACATAAAAAACTGGGCATGATTAATCTCAAAATAGGTGAGGGAGTTACCGGCTGGGTTGCGAAAGAGAGGAAGCCCGTGGCATTGGAGCGGAAGGCATACAGGGACCAGAGATTTAAGGCCCTTGCCGCCCTGGATGACGATAAATATGAGGCCTTTCTCTCAATACCTATTCTCTCAAAGAATGAGATCGTGGGTGTTATGAATATAAGAAACAGGGAGGAACACGTATATCCTGAACAACAGATAGACCTGCTTTTTACGGTAGGTAAATATCTGGGCAGCGCAATAGAGAACGGAAGGGTTTACGAAGAGGTGGCGAACAAGGCAAAACAACTGGACCTCCTGTCTGAAGTGTCCCGCACCATTGTATCTGACTATTACTTAAAAGAGATCCTCCAGCTTATTGTCACCATGACGGCAAAAGTGATGGACTCCAAGATCTGTTCCATAATGCTTTTAGACGAGAAAAAAGAGGATCTTGTAATTGCCGCTACCCAGAGCCTGAGCCAGGATTATGTGAATAAGCCGAACCTGAAGGTGGGTCAATCGGTGAGCGGCAAGGTGGTTCTTGATAAGAAACCCTTGACGGTCATTGACGTGACAAAAGAGAAGGGTTTTATGTTTCCCGAGATAGCGAAGAAAGAAAGGATTGTTTCCCTCCTCTCGGTACCCATGATGGTTAAAGACAGGGTTATCGGGGTTATTAACAGCTATACAAAAAGTGAGCATAAGTTCAGCAAGGAGGAGATCGACATATTGCAGGCTGTAGCAAACCAGGCTGCCGTGGCAATAGAAAATACCCATTTAAGCCATGAGATATTTGCCGCAAAAGAGGCCCTGGAGGCACGGAAGGCCATTGAACGGGCAAAGGGCATCCTTATGAGGGAGCTTGGTGTCTCGGAAGACGAGGCGTACAAAAAGATTCACAGAAAAAGCATGGACCTCCGAAAGACTATGAAAGAGATTGCGGAAGCGATTATTCTTACCTCTGATTTGAAAAGGAAATAGTTGCAGATGTAACTATGTCAGGGCGAAGCGGAGCAGGTTTTTCTCTACATCAGCGAGGACAACCCTGATTTTTATCCGGTCTCCAATGCGGTATATCTTTCTTGTCCGCCGCCCGATAAGCCGGTATTTCTCTTCCTGAAAGAGAAAATAGTCATCATGAATTTCTGAAAGAAGCACAATCCCTTCCACAAAGACATCAAAAAGCTCTACATAGAAACCGTAGGAGGTGATATGGGTTATAATGCCCTCGTACACCTCGTTGATTCGGTCTCTCATGAACAACACCCTGATCCTGTCTTCAAGCTCCCGCTCTGCTTCCATAACGGTCCGCTCCCTGTCGGAGAGGTGGTGAGCTGCCTTTTCAAGCTCCTTTTCATCTCTGTATGGGGCAGGGCTGTTGTCAAGCACGCTTTTCAGGGCCCTGTGACACATGAGGTCAGGGTATCTGCGGATAGGAGAAGTAAAGTGGAGATAGCAGTCCGAGGCAAGGCCGAAGTGCCCTTTGTTGAGGGGTGAATACCTGGCCTGTTTCATGGACCGGAGGAGTACCCTGTTAATAAGGAATTCGTAATCCTTTCCTCTTACGCTGTCCAGAATGGACTTAAGGGCCTTTATACCTTTCCCTGTGCTTTTGTATCCAACAGAAAGGGTGGCAAGGAGTCTCTCCAGGTCTTTCAATTTCTCAATCTCCGGAGGTTCATGAATCCTGTATACTGCAGGTGCCTTTCTGTCGGACAGAAACCGTGCCACTGCCTCATTGGCTGCGATCATGAACTCTTCAATGAGCCTGTGGGAGAAGAGTCTCTCTGACCTTAAAATCTCCTTTATCCCCCCCTCGATATTGGTGATCACCTCAGGCTCGGGGAGATCAAAGTCAAGACTCCCCCTTTGATCCCTTTTTAAGGCAAGGAGGCTGGCAAGAGAGGCCATATCCTCCACCATGGGGAGCACGTCCTTGATCTCTTTTTTTGCCTTTTTGTCTTTGCCCAAAAGGGCATCCTCAACTTTCCTGTAGGTAAGCCGTGCAACACTTCGAATAATAGACTTATGAAAAGACGTTTCCGTAATGTCCCCATTGGTATTAAAATGCATTACTGCAGTAAGGGTGAATCTGTCTTCATTCGGATTGAGGCTGCATATCACATTGGATAAAGCCTTTGGCAGCATGGGAAGGACTTTTCCCGGGAAATAGATGCTTGTGCCCCGTTCATATGCCTCAATATCCAGAGGAGAGTCCTTCTCTACATAATGGGATACATCGGCGATTGAGACATAGAGGGTATAACCGTTCCTTTCTTTCTCCACGAAGACTGCATCATCAAAATCCTTTGCGAATTCCCCGTCTATGGTGACATGCTGAGTAGACCTCAAATCAAGACGGTCTTCAAGCGGCGTCTTGACATCAGTATTCTGCGCCTGGTTTTCTACGCCTTTTTTAAACCGCAGGGGCAGGTTATGCTTGTATTCAACAAACTGGATGATTGACTCCATGGTAGAGAGACCATGAAAAACCTTTACAATTTCACATTCAGGACCATTGCCCCCCTCCGGGAACCTCGTGATACGGGCTGCCGCAAGGTCTCCGTCCTTCAGCTCTTTGCCCAGGGGGTTATTGATGGCAAAATGATGGGAGATTCTTTCGTCCTCCGGGGTAAGAAAAAACATGTTCATATCTGTCTTTACAAACCCGACTATATTTTTAATCTTCCGGGCAGTAACCTTTATGATCTTCCCTTCTTTTCTGCCCCGTACTGAATGTTCGACCCTTGCCACAACCTTATCACCATGGAAAGCGTCCCTGATATACCGGGAAGGAATGAAAATGTCCCTTTCGCTTTCCCGGTCAGGCATGACAAACCCGTTGCCGCTTCGGGTGCACCACAGGGTGCCAGCTACGAGATTCATCTCCTGGGGAATGCCATACCGACCGTTTTTGAGTCGGACAATGACCCCTTCCTTTACTACGCCTTTCAGGAGGGCTTTCAAGGTCTTTTTGTCTTGTTTCTGAAGACCGAATATGATTTGTAGGTCGTTAAACCCGAGGGGTCGCTGCTCCTGTTTGAATATCTTCAGGAGCATTTCTTTGTTCAGGATGAGGGGGGTTTTCTTTTTTTTCATGTGATCCATAGGTGACTATTTTAATTCTGGTATACTTGCCGCAAGTACAAAGCAGAGAGGACAGCAAGTAGAATCTACCTTTTATGGTTTAAACACCTTCAGCCTTAAATCCTTAATTGATCTGAAATGTTTTGCATTAGAAGTGACCAGCGTAAGGCTGTTTTCTGTGGCTGTTGCCGCAACGATAGCGTCTCCAGCACGTAGGCCGTTAGAAAGGGCATACTCTTCGATGTATACACATGCCCTGTGTCCGATATTCTCAGTAAATCGAAGAACGTCAAAGCTGAATGTCATCAGAAATTCTTTTATCTCCTGGTGTTGTTTCCTGTTTTGCGCTCCCTGGAGCAGTTCCATGTAAGTTTGAGCGGACAAATAGCGCTCCTCTGTGTGCTCTATGAGGTATGCTGCCTTCGCGTTACCCCTTTGAACCCAGATAAAAATATCCGTATCAAAGAGCATCGTGTCTCCCTCTGCGAAGATTATCCATCTCTTCTTGTACGGTTCCTTTCCCTTCTTTTTTCATGCCGAAAAACGGGTGATCCACTACCTTCATATTCCTGCTGCCTCCTGCAGGAATAATAGTCCCTTTCACCTTTCCATGGTAGAGTATGTGTACCGTCTCCCGTCTCTCCAGTGCTTCAAGAACGTCTTTCATTTTGTAACGTAAATCAACGACCGAGGCTTCCATTGGGCATCCTCCAAGAATAATGTATAAAACAAGTATGCATATTTAAATTGTAAAAGTCAAGGAGAGCGCCACTGGCTGTCAAGCCAAAATAGAAATGTCCGGTTTTTACCAAAATGAAAATGTCCGGTTAATCTGTTGTATTATTTCTCTATGCTTTTACCGTGCGAATGATCATTGGTAGAAATCAGGCACCACCGGATAAGCTCTACATATTCTTCATCTTCGACGATGAGTATCCGCGGTTTCATTCTTCAGTATCCGGACAGGGGAAGGTGATGGTAAATCGTGTGCCTTTATCCCTCTGAATATCCAGGGTGCCGTCTATCTGACTGGTAAGGAGATTGATGAGCTCCATACCAAAAGTATCGCCCCGGATCTCCTCGGGAAGCCCTATACCGTTATCAGCGACAGAGAGGCATAATGAGGTATCCTGTAAAGAGAGCGACAGAGTTACTGAGCCTTCACGGTTGTCAGGGAAGGCATACTTCATGGCATTAGTAATCAGTTCATTGAGAATAAGTCCGACAGGTATAGCCGTGTTGATATCTAACACAACATCCTTTGCATTTGACTCTATGATAATGTTCCTGTCAGGGGCATAGATGTCTTTCAGCTTGGAAGAGATGTCATAGATGTAGTGCTCCATATCAATGCAGGAAAGGTCTGTTTTTTCGTAGAGTCTCTGATGGACAAGGGCCATGGAGTAAATCCGGTCACGGCTTTTCTGGAATGCTGCCACGGCCTGTTCCGCGGTCTCTATCTTATCGGCCTGGAGACTTAATAGGCCCAGGATTACACTGAGGTTATTCTTCACCCGGTGGTGGATTTCCCTGATAAGGATCTCCTTTTCCCGGAGGGAGGACTTGAGGGACTCTTCGGCCTGTTTGCGGGAGGTGATGTCTTCAGCAACGCCTTCGTAGTAAAGCACTTTTCCTGCCTCATTCTTCACAGCACGGGCAGTAAGTGAAACCCAGATTTTACTCCCATTTTTTCTGTAGAATTGTGTCTCAAACCCCGGAATAACGCCCTGTTCTTCCAGGACCTTTTTAAAACTTAACCTGTCTTCGGTGTTTACATACACTTGTTTCGATAAATCGGTAATTTCTTTTATTAACTCTTCGGGGGAATCGTACCCCATCATCCTCACAAAGGAAGGATTGACACTTATAAATTGTCCCTCCGGTATTGTCTGGAAGATACCTTCGACAGCGTTTTCAAAGATACTGCGGTACTTTTCTTCACTTTTCTTCTGTTTCTCCTCCGCTTCCTTACGTTCGGTAATATCCCGTACATATCCACCAACACCTACTTTATCTTCGGAGAGTCGAACGGGAAACTTTCTCGTTTCATATATCCTGTTGCCCGTTAACTCCTCTGATATAAGAATAGTTTCAGATTTTAAGGCCTTTCTGTCAGTTTGACTGCACGATTCGGCCACACCTTCAGGCTGGAGTTCGAAATCTGTTTTTCCAATAACATCTTCCAATTTCTTACCAAAGAAATCCAATAAGGCATCATTGACTATTATGTGTCTTAGCTTTTCATCTTTGAGAAAAACAATGTCCGTTGTTGAGTTGATAAATGTGCGGTACCTTTCTTCTTTTTCGCTCAGGGTTTTCTCCATCTCCAGGAGTTTTTCAGTTTCGCTGAGCAGAAAGCTTTTTTTGATATAGAATACAGATAAGGAAAGAAAGATAAAAAACAGGAAGGAAAAAGCTGCTATAGCGGCAAGGTGTCCATAGTTTGCCCTAAGAATATCCTTGCCGGTCCTCTCAACAATAACCGTCCACCCGATATCTTTCATTGGGGCAAGCGTTGTATAGCTTTTGCCATCCCCTTTTTTGAGGTCTTCTGTTTCGATGAGGCCTCTGTGCTCCTGGATAGCCTTTTGAATAAGCGGGAAATAGGGGTAACTGCTCACTTCCCCTGTATAGGAGAATTTGCTGCTGTAAATGATTTGCCCTGCCTGGTCAACGAGGATAACTTTTGTATAATCGCTGAGCGGAACCTGCCGGATGATTGTAGTTAAAAAGTAAACACTCTGAGGGTTTGCAAGTATACCAATCGGCTGACCGTTTTTGTCAAAAACTGGTACGCAGGTTGCAATAGCAAGCTCCTGCGTACCAATGAGCCTTTTGTAGATGCTTGAAACATATGGTTTCCACTCTTTACTCACACCCTTAAACCAGTCACGGTAAGAAAAGTTTTTATTAAGTGGTGCACTGTCAAAAGGGTGGCCAAGCCAGAGGACCCCTTTTGTATCCGCAACAAATACTATATCTATTTTCTTGTTACTTTCTTTTAGCTGAATGAGCCTGATAAGAACCTTTGCAACATCTTTTTCTTTTACGCCCTCAATGAAGGAAGGACGGTTTGCATAGGCCTGGAGTATTGCGATGGTAGTCCTCTGATGCTCAGAGAGGAGGCCTGAAAGTAAATTTGCCGTGGTTTTGTCTGAGCTTAGCAGGTTCTTTAAGTCGCCATCATAGTGCTGCTGCCAGATGTAATAGCCTGCTCCAAAAACGATGAAAAACAATACAGATATCGTAACAATGAGTGAATGGGGTTTTGCAAGCCAGGAAAACACTATGGAGCCGCGTTTAACCATATTTACTTCGCTCGCAGTGAATTTGAATATGTTTCTTGTCTATGGATTCGCCGTATTCTTTTAATAATTTTTCAAGACCGGTAATTGTACCCAGAGGGGTTTTCGCTATCTGGTAAAGCTTAAGGAGTTCTTCTGCATGTTCGTTTGTGGAGTTCCTGTTATCCATGAGAGACTCCTTTGTGGGATACATATATGTTTTAGATAGTGGCAAGAAACAGATTTTTATTCACTCTTCGTGAGGCGAGAAAATAAATCCTTTTCCAGTATCTGTAAGAATTATTAATCATTTTTTTTCTTTTTGCAAGTCAAATACATATTGCTGACGAATAATATTTTCTGTGCATCCATATTTGAGATTGCCGGCTGAAATCTTGTATCCTTGGCTAACACTGGTTGTTATTTGTTTCGGTAAGTACCGACCAACCTGCCTTTTTATATGCACCTGATCCTTAAACCTATTATTTTTCGTGTATGTTGTTTGATATTAATACTGAATGGCGGAGAGGCAGGGATTTGAACCCTGGGTACGGGTTTATCCGTACACTCGCTTAGCAGGCGAGCACCTTCGGCCTCTCGGTCACCTCTCCGATTGGGACAGTATACTGGTTTGCATAAGAAAAGTAAATATCATATTTATCAAGGGTTCGAAAGGCGGCAGCAGAAATCGACGGAGATGAATATAGAAATCTGTTGAGCAGGGATAGTTTTATGGTACCCTTTTAAAAGTAAGATATGAAGGGAGTGGAAAAATGAACAAGCTGTTAAATGCCCAGCAGAACCATTGGGAAAAGACCTTTACTAAAAAACCTGATATGTTTGGTATTGAGCCGAGCTATCCTGCGCGGAAGGCATCAGAATTATTCAAAAGTGAAGGGATGAGCGCCTTACTGGAACTTGGCGGGGGCCAGGGGAGGGACACCCTTTTTTTTGCCCAGGAGGGTTTCCGTGTCACTGTTCTCGATTATAGTGATAAAGGCATTGAAGACATCAGAAAACGTTCGCAGGCCCTCGGTATATCACAATCCATTACAGCAATCTGTCATGATGCAAGAAATCGCCTTCCCTTTGAAGATGAATCTTTCGATGGCTGTTTTTCCCATATGCTCTACTGCATGGCCTTTACTACCAATGAGCTTGAATCCCTTTCTCAGGAAATCCGCCGTATATTGAAGCCCGGGGGATGGAACATATTTACTGCGAGAAACACAGGTGATCCTGGTTGCAGGACAGGGGTACACCACGAAGAGGATATGTGGGAAATAGGAGGCTTCATTGTACATTTCTTCAGCCAGGAGAAGGTGATGGGTCTGGCAAAAGGGTATGAGATGGTCAACATAGAAGAATTCGAGGAAGGAGACCTCCCCAGAAAGCTCTTTCTCGTGAGCCTCAGGAAAGGCTTGCAGGATTAGCATTTGTCGGTGAATCCGTAACTGCATGAGATTGTGTAGTTGAATTGCTTGTGTCTCGTTCTCTATCTATGGTATATAAGTAGCGTTATTGGAGAGATGTCCGAGCGGCTGAAGGAGCACGACTGGAAATCGTGTGAACGTTAACGCGTTCCGAGGGTTCAAATCCCTCTCTCTCCGCCATAATACGTACAAGATGCCAGGCCCTGCGCAACGTTGAGGTTATGAACCCCGTCAGGTTCGGAAGAAAGCAGCGGTAGTGACTATCGCGTGTGCCGCAGGTAGCCTGGTTTAAAAAAAGTTCAGTGTTCAACGTTCAATGTTAAAAGCAGATGAAAGAAGTAGATGAGAGAAGTAGATGAGAGAAGTAGATGAGAGAAGCATGGTTGCTAACTTTGAACTTAGAACATTGAACGTTGAACAAGGTGTTGAAGGGTGAACTACACAGTCATTGCGAGAAGATGGAGACCCAAGAAATTCGATGATGTGATCGGTCAGCCCCATATTGTCACAACCCTCAAAAATTCCATCAAATTCGGCAGGATAGCCCACGCATATCTGTTTACCGGTCCCCGGGGGGTAGGTAAAACCTCTCTGGCGCGCATCCTTGCAAAGGCAGTAAATTGCACGGGCAGGACAACGGAAGAGCCCTGTGATATGTGTGAGAACTGTATTTCCATAGACAGCGGGAATTTTGTTGATATCATTGAGATCGATGCTGCATCAGCAAGAGGCATTGACGATATTAAAGAGCTCCGCGAGACCGTTCGTTACATGCCCATGAAGGGGACCTATAAGGTATATATCCTTGATGAGGCCCATATGCTCACCACTGAGGCAAGAAACGCCTTTTTGAAAACCCTCGAGGAGCCCCCTGGCCACAATATCTTTATCCTTGCCACTACCGAACTGCAGAAGATCCCCTATACCATCATGTCCCGGTGCCAGCGCTTTGATTTCAGGAGAATACCCGAGAAGGATATTATTGATCAATTAAAAAGGATATGCAAAGACGAAAATATCAGCTATGACGAAGGCGTATTACAGTATATCGCCTCAGAAGCAGATGGGGGGCTCCGTGATGCAGAATCGCTCCTGGACCAGATTATTGCCTTCAGCGGGACCCACATTGCGGAAAAAGATGTAATCAACATTATAGGAATCATTGAAAAGGATGTCCTGTACGGAATTGTCGGATCAATTGTAGAAGGTAACCTGAAAACGGGTCTTGAGATGGTTGAAAGGGCCCTGGACGATGGGAATGATGTCTATCAGCTTTACAAGGGTCTTATTGCTGTTTTCAGAAACATGCTGTTAATAAAGGTCTGCGATGGCATGCCCTCCTTTCTCTATTTAGGTGAGGAAGAAGAAAAAAGACTCACTGCATTGTCAGAAAGTCTGGAATACTACGAGATTCAAAACCTGCTCCATTATATGCTCAAGGCTGAAGACCTGCTGAAGGGTATTTTTCCCAAGATTTCTCTCGAAGTGCTTTATATAAACCTTTTTAACCTGTCAAAGCTCCGTGATGTGGAAAAGGTCATCGACGATCTGGCCAGGCATGACCATAAAGATGCAGCGCCAGATGCAATACCAGGGCACGAGCAGAAAATACCCTTCCACTATGAACAGAAAGGGGCTGAGCCATTTGTGCTGAAAGAGTCTGTCACACATGCGGCAATTGAAGATAATGAGCATAAAGAGACCGGGATGCCCGACATGCCTCCGCAGGGCGTGAAGCAACAAAATGCACCAGGTTTTATTGAATATCTGAAAGTAAAGAAACCTTTTGTGGGGAATATGTTATCACACCTCAAGGTGACGATAGATGAAGATAATTTCATCGTATTTACCGACAAAAACAGTGCGTTAATCACAGAAGACAATAGTCATAAAGAAGAGATAAAAGGTCTGTTAAAGGAGTTTTTCGGCAGGGAGATGGGGCTTCTCTTTAAGGACGGCAAAGAAACAAAAAGGGATATCCTTGAGGATTTCATGAAAGAAGCTGAAACACTATTTAACCTATGATGGAGGTAATATGTCAAAACAATTAGGCCAGCTTTTGAATCAGGCAAAGAAGATGCAGGAGAAATTTCAGAAGATGCAGGATGAAGTGGCGGACAGAACTATTGAGGCACAGGCAGGGGGAGGCATGGTGTCTTGTGTGGTGAATGGAAAACAGGACCTGCTTTCCATAAAGATAGCAGATGAGATATGGGAAGAGAGGGATAAGGAATTACTTGAAGATATGATTGTTGCAGCCGTAAATGAGGGTTTGAGTAAGTCAAAAGAGATGCTTCAGGACGAGATGTCAAAGATCACAGGTGGTATGCAGTTACCTTTCGGTATGTAGATGTACTATCCTGAACCCATTGAGCGGCTTATCGAGAATATGACCAGGCTTCCCGGCATCGGCAGGAAGACTGCGACGCGACTGGCCTTTTTTCTGCTCAATGCAAAAGAAAGCTACGTTTCTGAACTGTCCCACAGCCTTTTAGACATAAAGGATAAAATAAAGCTCTGCAGCGTCTGTTTTAATATTACCGATGTAGACCCTTGCAGGATATGCACTGATGAGAAGAGGGACCAATCTACTGTGTGTGTTGTTGAGGAGTCTTCCCATATGATGGTGCTGGAGTCTGCGAGCCCGGGGGTGTACAGATATCATATCCTCCATGGCGTTATTAATCCTATTGAAGGCATCGGGCCTGACGAAGTGAGGATAAAGGAACTGAAAGAGCGTATTGAGAGGGAAGGAATACGGGAGGTGATAATTGCCACGAACCCGAATATTGAAGGGAATACAACTGCCCACTATATCGGTGAGCTCTTGAAGCATCTCGATGTAAAGATATCGAGGATCGCGTCCGGCGTGCCTGTCGGAGGTGATATTGTCTACATCGATCCTCTCACCATCAAAAGCTCAATAGAAAATAGAAAAGATATTTAATGTCCCACCCTTGATGGTCTCGCAAAAAAGCATTTTAGATGTCATTGCGAGGAACGTAGTGACGTGGCAATCTAATTATATTAAATGGTTACATGAAGCGAGATTGCTTCGCTTCGCTCGCAATGACTGTAAAACAGACTTTTTATGAGTTTAACATTATTTTGCAAGTAAATCACGGCCATGATATTATTATAGAGAATCAAATCCCATAAAGGGGGACACTCCATGCCCGAAGATCAAGAAGCCCTGCATAAGTCGCTGATTCACCATCTCACCTGCGACCTTGCAAAGGATATGTATTCAGCCACATCAAGAGACAAGTTCCAATCCGTTGTTTTTTCGTTAAGAGAGTCCATTGCAGAACAATGGATAAAGACTCAGCAGCAATACTATGATAAAGACGCCAAAAGGGTCTATTATTTGTCCCTTGAGTTTCTCCTGGGTAGGCTCCTGGGGAATTATGTGATTAACCTGGGGCTTGCAGGGGATTATCGCGAGGCAACAGATATCCTCGGTTTTTCTTTTGAGGATGCCCTTGAGCTTGAAGCTGATGCTGGTTTAGGCAATGGCGGTCTGGGGAGGCTTGCTGCCTGTTACCTTGATTCCCTTGCCACGCTCCAGTTTCCAGGTTACGGGTATGGAATCCGTTACGAATATGGTATTTTTTATCAGAAGATTCAGGATGGATTCCAGATAGAGGTTCCCGATAACTGGTTACGATATGGAAATCCATGGGAATTCCCTCGCCCTGAGCTTCTCTATCCCATTCGGTTTTTTGGCCGGGTGGTTAATGCAACAGGAAAGAGAAAAGCCCGCATGAAATGGGTTGACGGCGATGAAATCATGGCTATGGCCTATGATTATCCTGTGCCGGGATTTCAGAACAAGACTGTAAATACACTCCGGCTCTGGTCAGCCAAATCAACGAGGGATTTTAATTTTGACTATTTTAACAGCGGAGACTATTTAAAGGCCGTTGAAGACAAGAATAACAGTGAGAATATCTCCAAGGTGCTATATCCGAGCGATCAGTATAATGTGGGCAAGGAGCTCAGGTTAAAACAGCAGTATTTTTTTGTATGCGCCACTCTACAGGATATTATCAGACGGTTCAGGAAGTTTCATCCTAATTACAAAGAGTTTCCCGACAAGGTCGCGGTCCAGCTTAATGATACTCATCCCTCGATAGCGATTGCGGAACTTATGAGACTCCTGGTCGACGAGGATGGTTTGATCTGGGAAGATGCCTGGGAAATCACAAAGAAAACCTTTGCCTATACAAATCATACGGTGTTGCCCGAGGCCCTTGAAACATGGACCAAGGGTATTTTCGGCAATCTTCTCCCCCGCCATCTTCAAATCATTGAGGAGATCGACAGGAGATTTCTGGTACAGGTAACGGAGCGTTTCCCCGATGATCCCGGGCGGAAAGGCAGAATGGCAATCATCACAGGAGACGGGGAACGGATCATCAATATGGCGCGACTTGCAATTGTGGGAAGTCACATGGTGAACGGTGTATCGGAGCTCCATACCAATATCCTGAAAGAGCATGTTTTTCGGGACTTTCATGAGATGATGCCGGAACGATTTGATAATGTGACCAATGGCATTACCCCGAGACGGTGGCTTCTTCAGGCCAACCCCCAGCTCGCTGCCCTTATTACCGAAGCGATAGGCGACGGGTGGCAGAAAGACCTCGGGGATTTAAAGCGATTGGAGTCTTTTGTCGATGATGCGGTATTTTGTGAACAATTTCACCGTATAAAGGAAATGAAAAAAGCTGCCCTGTCAGACTATCTCTACAGGGGTTACTGGCTTTCTTTCCCCCCTTCATTTTTTCTTGATTGCCAGACAAAACGGTTCCATGAATATAAACGACAGCTCCTCAATGTCCTCCATATAATTACCCTCTATAACAGGATCAACGAGGGCAGGGTGCCAAAGGGGCTGCCGCCGAGGACCATCCTCTTTGCCGGGAAGGCAGCGCCCGGTTATTTTGTATCCAAGCTTATCATTAAACTGATAAATAGCGTAAGCGCCGCAATAGAGGCCAAACCGGAAGTCGGGGAAAAGCTGAACGTGATCTTTGTCCCTAACTACGACGTATCCCTTGCCCAGCGGATTATGCCTGCAGCGGAATTATCCGAACAGATTTCTACTGCGGGATATGAAGCATCCGGGACTGGTAATATGAAATTTACCTTAAACGGCGCCTTGACTATCGGGACCCTTGATGGGGCCAATGTAGAAATCAGGGAAGAGGTCGGAGCCGAAAATTTCTTCCTTTTTGGACATACAGCGGAAGAACTTGTCGAGATGCGGGCATCTTATAGACCCCGTCAATACTATGAAGAAAACAGTGAACTGAAAAAGGCGATTGACCAGATACAGAGCGGTTATTTTTCCCCGGGAAGTCCGGATCTGTTCCGGCCCTTAATGGAGCCGATTCTGGCCCACGATACCTACTTCCTCCTTGCAGACTATGGCTCATACATTAAGTGCCAGGAAGAGGTGAGTATGGCCTATAAAGACGAGGCCCAATGGACCCGCATGTCTATTCTGAACGTGGCTCGCTCCGGCAAATTCTCAAGCGACCGTGCCGTGGATGAGTATGCGAAGCGTATCTGGGCTATTTCGCCGGTTGTGATCTGATCCCAGGGCTTTATATGGGTACCCCGTCGTGTGCGGCGGGAATAGTTTTTTTAACGACATTTCAGGGACTGGAGAATATTTCATATGAAACCCCGTATCATGATTGTCGAAGATGAAATTATCGTTGCAGAATCTATCAGAATGAACCTGGAACGCTACGGGTATCAGGTGACGGCTCTTGTTGATACGGGAGAGAGCGCCATCGCTGAAGCAGAGAAGAATCCCCCTGATCTCATTATTATGGATATAGGGCTTTCGGGTACATTAGACGGTGTTGAAACCTCTGAAATAATAAAAAACCGGTTTCATGTCCCGATCATATACCTTACAGCCTTTACCGATGATAATACGATAAGCCGGGTCAGTATAACCGAACCATCAGGGTATATCATGAAGCCTTTTCATGAGAGAGAACTGCTGTCTGCTGTTGAGATAGCCCTCTACAAGGACAAATCAGAAAGAGAGCGGAGGACGTTGAATAAGGCCCTCAGAAACAGCGAGGAGCGATATCGCACCCTTGTTGAAACGGCCCGGGAGGGCGTATGGGTTGTCGACACACATGCAAATACGGTCTATGTCAATTCGAAGATGGCTGAAATGCTGGGCTATGCCCCCCATGAGATGAACGGGAAGCCGCTCTTTGATTTCATGGATGACGCCGGACGACTTGTTGCCCGTAAAAAACTCAAACAAAGAAAGAAGGGTATAACTGAGCAGCATGATATATGTTTTCTCAATAAAGATGGTACACCGCTCTGGACTATTGTCAACACGAACGCCCTTTACGACGGGCAAGGCAATTTTGTTGCTGCTTTTGCCATGATTACCGATATTACCGACCGGAAGCGCATGGAAGATGAGTTGAGGACATCCCGTGAACAATTACGCTCCCTTGCAGTTCACCTTGAGCAGGTGCGGGAAGAGGAAAGAAAGAGTATTTCCCGTGAGATTCACGATGAACTTGGCCAGGCCCTGACCTGCATGAAAATGGATATCTCTGACCTGGGGATGGAATATATTTCCGGAGAAGCAGATAAGGCTTCTATGAGTCAAAAAACAGAAGAACTCCTTTTGTTTATTGACAAAACCATTGACAGCGTTCGAAGGATTTCAGCAGAGCTGCGGCCAAGCATACTCGACGATCTCGGTCTTGTGGCAGCCATTCAGTGGCTTGCCTCCGATTTTGAGGAGAGATCGGGTATTTGCTGTATCGTTGATATCATTGATGAGCCGGTAGTTCCCGGAGATATTGCTACAGCCCTCTTCCGGATTTTACAGGAAAGTCTCACCAATGTGGTGCGCCACTCCGGGGCATCACATATGTCGATAGCACTTTACCTGGAGGGAGACTGCCTTATCCTCTCAATCCATGACAACGGGAGAGGAATGAAGGAGGGGTTGTTCCACATGGGCACATCGCTGGGGTTCCTGGGAATGAGAGAGCGGCTAATACCTTTTGGCGGGGAAGTTACCGTCGCGGGGAGCGAGGGAGAAGGGACAACAGTAATCGTGAAGGTGCCGGTATAAAATGTTCAACGTTCAACGTTCAATGTTCAACTTTTTTTGTCATCGCGAGGAGGCCCAGGCCGACGTGGCGATCTTGTATTCTAATGCTGAGATTGCCGCACTCGCTGGCAATGACAGGAAAGGCAAAAATGGTATTGCCGCGTCCCAGAGAACGGGCTCGCAATGACAGGCAAGGCAAAAATGGTATTGCCGCACTTCGCTCGCAATGACAACACTTAAACATTGCGGAACATCCCTCACTCTGTCATTGCGAGGAACGAAGTGACAAAGCAATCTCAGATGCAACATGAATAAGCAATATTTTGTATACATTATGACGAATAAATATAATAAAACCCTTTATACCGGTGTTACCAGCGACCTTAAAAGGAGGATTTTTGAACATAGAGAAAAACTGAACGAAGGGTTTACAAAACAATACAACATAACGAAGCTTGTTTACTATGAGGTTTATGATGATCCCGAGCATGCTATATTAAGAGAGAAGCAGATAAAAGGTGGCTCACGGTCGAAGAAAATTACGTTTATTGAAAGTATGAATAAGGATTGGGAGGATTTGTATGAGAAAATATGAGACGGGATTGCCGCGCTTCGCTCGCAATGACAGGAAAGGCAAAAATGGGATTGCCGCACCCAGAGAACGGGCTCGCAATGACAACACTTAAACATTGCGGAACATCCCTCACTCTGTCATTGCGAGGAACGAAGTGACGAAGCAATCTCAGTCTTTAGACGGGATTGCCGCACTCGCTGGTGCTCGTTCGCAATGACAGGCAAGGCAAAAATGGTATTGCCGCACTCGCTGGTGCTCGTTCGCAATGACAGGAAAGGCAAAAATGGGATTGCCGCACTCGCTGGTGCTCGTTCGCAATGACAACACTTAAACATTGCGGAACATCCCTCACTCTGTCATTGCGAGGAACGAAGTGACAAAGCAATCTCAGTCTTTAGACGGGATTGCCGCACTCGCTGGTGCTCGTTCGCAATGACAGGCAAGGCAAAAATGGTATTGCCGCACTCGCTGGTGCTCGTTCGCAATGACAGGCAAGGCAAAAATGAGATTGCCGCACTCGCTGGTGCTCGTTCGCAATGACAACACTTAAACATTGCGGAACATCCCTCACTCTGTCATTGCGAGGAACGAAGTGACGAAGCAATCTCAGTCTTTACAACGGATTGCCCCGTCGTCCCGCAGAGTGGCCCTCCTCGCAATGACAGGGGGAAAGAAGAGACGAGCTGATGATATATAAAAAGACCATGAAGGACAAGGAAGTTCCATGATAAAAGTTATTATTACTGATGACCATCCTATTGTAAGGGAAGGTTTAGAAAAGATTCTGTCACGAGATGAGAATATTCATGTTGCCGGCACGGCCAGGAATGCCCGGGAACTGATGTCTCTGCTACATACAGAAGAATGCACCGTGGTTGTTCTCGATATTACCTTGCCGGACAGGAACGGGATCGATGTCCTCGAACAGATAAAGCGGGAAAAACCCCACGTGAATGTTCTTATGCTGAGCGTCCACAAGGAGGAGCTTTACGCAATGCGAGCCTTCAGAGCAGGCGCTTCAGGATATATGACAAAGGAGAGCGCACCGGAAGAGCTTATCAACACCATAAAATGCATTGCAGCAGGAAAGAGTTATGCAAGCCCTTTCATGACAGAGAAACTCTTCGATACGATAGAGGGGAAAAAAGCAGATGCGTCACTTCACGGGGACCTGACGAACAGGGAACTGCAGATCCTCTGCATGATTGCCGCCGGAGAAACACCAAGGGCCATTGCCGAGAAACTCTATCTCAGCGTAAAGACGGTAAATGCCTACAGGGAGCGGATATTGAAAAAGATGAACATGAGAAGCAATGCCGAACTTGTCCGTTATGCCTTCCAGCAGGGCCTCATAGAATAACCCTGTAAATCCCGTTCTACGTTCAATCGGAATGATTCCCCGTAGCTTGCTGCGGGGTAACAACATTTCCTCGCCTCCGGGGGAGAGGGTAGAGCCTGCCCCGTACTTGATACGGGGGTGAGGGGGATGTGGCTCTTATTCCACTGATACCCCGCCGTTGCTTGCAGCGGGGAGTTTCAATGTTCTATGTTCAACGTTGAACCTTGAACCCCGAACCTTGAACATGAAGTTGCGAAGGGGGCGACCGGGTACCCGCTTGCGGGTGTCCCAATAATTCCATTTCTAATTCAAGTCATTGCGAGGAGCGTAGCGACGTGGCAATCTAAGGTATTGAGATTGCTTCGCTTTGCTCGCAATGACATCTGACATAATATACACTATTAAATTAGAAATGATATAATAGGTAATTTACCTACAACAAAATAGGTAATTTACCGCTTTCCAGGAATTCCACCTTCAACTATTATTAATAAAGAGAATATTATGAAGATACTTATTGCAGATGACGCCGAACCGGTCAGAAAAAGGCTTGCCGCTATGATTAAAAAGGCCGGAGGAGGCCACACCGTCGCAGAGGCGACAGACGCTGAAGAAGCGGTTCATATGGCCGAGAAGATGGAACCGGATTTCATGATTATCGATATCAGAATGCCGAAAGGAACGGGGATAGACGTCCTTAAAACAATAAAGGCGCGAAAGATAGAGACGGTTGTGGCCATACTTACCAACTATCCCTATCCTCAGTACCGGGAAAAGTGCATTGAAGCAGGCGCCGATTATTTTTTTGACAAATCGACGGAGTTTTCACGGGTAATAGATGTCCTTAAGGGGTTTGCCAAATGAGATATAGCAGATTGTGCGTATGCAGGATTATTGGGAAGAAGGGCCATTTTTGCCATAATAATAAAGGGGGTGAATTTTCATGAAGCCCCGGATTATGATTGTTGAAGATGAACTTATCGTTGCCGAATCCCTGAAGGTTGTTCTGGAACGCTGTGGGTATGAGGTGACGGCCCTTATTAGTGCAGGAGAGCAAGCTATTGCCGAAATAGAGAAGAATCCTCCTGACCTCGTTATTATGGACATAGTCCTCTCGGGGACATTAAACGGTATTGAGACTGCCGGTTTAATAAAAAACCGCTACCGTACCCCCATCATCTACCTGACTGCCTTCACTGATGAGGAGATCATCAAAAGGGCCAGGCCCACCGAACCATATGCCTATATTGTCAAGCCCTTTAACGAAAGGGAGCTTTACTCCACCATTGAGATGACCCTCTACAGAGGAAAAATTGAGAAGGACCTCAGAGAGAGTGAAGAAAAATACCGCAGTATTTTTGACAATGCCGCAGAAGGTATCTTCCAGATTTCTCCATCCGGCAATATCATCTCTGCGAACCCTGCCTTTGCCCATGCCCTCGGCTACAATTCTCCCGATGAACTGATTGCGACAGTGACTGATGTGGCACAGCAGCTCTATGCAACCCCGGACCAGAGGCAGTGGGTTATGCATGAGCTGGGGCAGAAGGGGAAGCTGGAAAAATATACCCTCCAATTGCGACGGAAAAATGAATCGATTGTATGGGTGTCCGTATCAACACGGGTGGTGCGGGATGAAGAAGGGAAAATATCCCGCTATGAAGGCATTATGGAGGATATAACTGTCGCAAAAGAAAACGAACTCCAGCTTCTCTCCATGAAGGCATACTATGAGAATATCCTCGAATTAATCGTGAATTGTGTTATGCAGACTGACCGTGACGATACGATCCGCTATTGTAACCGCGGTATTTGGATAATCACAGGTATTGAGCCGATGTATTTTGTCGGAAAAAACCTCTGGAGCGATTTTCCCCATGAAATAGTTCACATCATTGCCCCCCTTTACCTGCAGGCAAAAACCACCCTCGAACCTCTCCAGTTTGATGAAATACAATTCGTCAGATCTCCTGGAAATGATGTCTATGTGTCGGGGTGGCTCATCCCTGTAGTAAAAGATAATCAATTCGATGGTATGGTTGCTACAATAGAGGATATGACATACAGGAAAAAGGCGGAAGAATCATTCAAGGAGAGCCAGGCAAAATATCGCAGCATTTTTGACAATGCCGTGGAAGGCATCTTCCAGACCACTCCTGAAGGGCAATTTATCCGGGCAAATCCTGCCATGGCGCTCATGTTTGGCTATGAATCCCCGGAAGACCTTATAATAAGTATTACCGATATCGGAACGCAACATTATACGAATCCAGCAGACCGTGAAGTCTTCAAGGATATTATGAGCAGGGAAGGGATAGTGAATAATTTTGAGGTGATGCTCCGGAGGAAAGACGGAAGATCCACGTGGGTATCCATGAACGCCAGGGCAGCCCGTGACGGAAAGGGGAATGTCCTTTATTACGAAGGGACCATGGAGGATATTACCTACCGGAAGAAGGCGGAAATCCAGATCAAAGATAGCCTGGGCAAGCTACGAAAGGCGACGGGTGCTGTGATTGATGTTATCGTCAGCGCCGTGGAAATGAAAGATCCTTACACGGCAGGCCATCAAAAAAGGGTTGCCGATCTGGCGCGGGCAATTGCTACCGAAATGGGCCTTGCCCAGGATCAGATAGAAGGTATCCGCATGGCCGGGGTCATTCATGATCTGGGCAAGATTTCCATCCCTGCAGAAATATTGAGTATGCCCCGTAAATTGTCGAATATTGAATTCAAGCTTATCCAGACGCACCCCCAGGCAGGCTATGATATTGTCAAAGACATTGAGTTTCCCTGGCCTATTGCCCAAATGGTCCTCCAGCATCATGAGCGGATGGATGGCTCAGGTTACCCCCGTGCCCTCAAGGACGGTGAAATCCTCCTTGAAGCAAAAATCCTTGCTGTTGCCGACGTGGTAGAAGCCGTTGCCTCGCACCGTCCGTACAGACCTGCCTTCGGAATAGATATGGCCCTTAATGAAATAGAGAAAAACAAAGGCACACTTTACGATCCTGACGCAGTCGATGCCTGCCTGAGATTGTTCAGGGAGAAGGGATTCACATTGCAGCCGTGAAGAATAGGTAAAAAAGTGGAGGCGGAATTTTATGAAACATATCCGTGACCCTAAGAAACACATTGCCGGAATAAAATCCTATATCCTTTTCGGGGCGCTCCTGTGGACCGCAATAATAGGCGCTTCTCTCCTGTGGAATTTTGTGTACACAAAAGGGCAGACTCTCTCCAAATCAGATGTGATGGCGCGTCTCGCCTTTGACAAGGATACGAGCTTCAGGAGCTGGCTTACCTTTCATGGCGGAGCCTATGTGCCGGTCACCGATGAGACCGCTCCCAACCCTTACCTCGATGTTCCGGAAAGAGACGTAACGCTACAATCAGGAAAACCCCTTACCCTCATGAATCCCGCCTATGCAATGCGCCAGTACTACGAGAAATTCGATAAAAAGGGCAGCGTAAAGGGTCACATTACGAGCCTTAAACCTCTTCGCCCGATAAACATACCGGATCCTTGGGAAGAACAGTCCCTTCGCGATTTTGAAATCGGAAAAAAAGAGGCTGTCATCATTCAAGTCATAGATGAAGAAGAGTATGTGCGGTTCATGAAGCCCTTTATTACTGTCAAGGGATGTCTTAAGTGTCATGCGTCCCAGGGATACAAAGAGGGTGAAATACGTGGAGGTGTCAGCGTATCGGTTCCTATGGTGCCCCTTAGAAAACTTGAGGGAAGTCAGCTTGCCATGCTTTTAAAGGTTCATCTCCTCATATGGGGATTCGGGCTGGCAGGAATTGCCTTCATGGGCAATGGCATCATACGAAGCGAACGGCAGCGGGTTAGCGCGGAAGATGCGCTCCGTGTTTCTGAAGAAAAACTGGCAAAGGTATTCCAGGCGTCACCGGACTGGATTACCATCTCAACCCTTGAAGACGGGCGATACATAGACGTGAATGATGCCTTTGTCTATATGACCGGATACAGGAAAGAAGAGGCAATAGGAAAAACTGCTGATGAACTTGGTCTGTGGGTGAATGGGGAACAACGAATAAGCGCCCTGGAGCTACTTGAAAAGAACGGAGTTCTTCATAACTTTGAAGTTGAATTGAGGATGAAATCCGGTAAAATTCATACCATGCTCTGGTCAGCGGAAAAGATAGAGCTGAAAGGCCAGCGGTACCTTGTGAATGCTGTTAATGATATTACTAACAGGAAAGCAATGGAGCGGGAGATAAAACATATTGCCTATCATGATATGTTGACGGGCATACCGAATAGAATACTTCTCCTTGACCGTCTTTCAGTGGCTATTAATCAGGCAGAGAGAAACCAGAACAGGGTTGCCCTCATGATGCTCGATCTCGATAAATTTAAAGATATTAATGACAACATGGGACACCACGCAGGGGATTTGCTTTTGAAAGGCGTTGCAGAGAGATTGATGAATATCGTGAGAAAAGAAGACACGGTTGCCAGGTTTGGAGGGGATGAATTTGTCCTTGTCCTCACTCAGCAGAAAGATCGGGAAGGTGCTCTTGAGGTTGCCCGCAAGATTGTTGATTCCTTTCAGGCCCCCTTCCCGCTGAATGGACATACGTTGAGTGTAACAACCAGTGTCGGCATTGCATTCTATCCCGACGACGGCAAGGATATTGATACCATTCTTAAAAATGCCGACACCGCCATGTATATAGCAAAGGCTGCGGGGAGGAACGGATGTTCTCTGTTCGGTGCTTCGAAGGAAGGCAAGGAAGAAGATGAGAAGTTTAAAAGATGAGATGCTTCTCAGTTGTTGCGAGTTACGAGATAGGGGTAACGGGTTTTTTAATAGACTTCATCGTGGGTGCCTATATCTATGAGGTGGATAGTGTTGGTGGATAGTTTAAAAATGATTCGTAAATTAGATGTTAATGAACAGGCATATTTATCTTCAAGTTTGCCTTTTAATTTATGTGTTTCCAGTGATGGCATGAAAGGATTTTCTGACAGACCGTTTAGAATTTCTATAAATAGCTCTTTAAGCAATGGATTACTTATAAGAAGTTTTTTAGCTTTCCTTGAAAAGGATTGTGAAAACTCAATCTTCCGGGGCATTCAGAATTGCCTGCATAGCCTCGTTAACTGTCTCAAAAACCATTGTAGGCTCTTTCTCGGCTTCAAGCACCCGCTTTACAAACGTCCTGTGTTTCTTTTCTTTTTCTACAAGGAAGCTAATGTAATCTCTAACCTCGCGAATCCGTCTCACGGGAAGTTTGGGAAGCATGTCATGGATATCGGATATTGCAACGTTCTTCATAAGATTAATAATAACGGATGCATTGCATGGTGTCAATGATTTTAAAATGTGAAATATGAAAATACCCTATAGCGCAATTTGTATTTTTCTTTCATTCACCCTGTTACTAACAGCCTGTCAGAAAGCACCAGGGAAACATGCCGGGCAGCCTGAGAAGATCACCATTGCGTACTCAAGGACATTTATTTCCATTCTTTATCATATTGCCTCAGTAAAAGGTTATTTTAAGGAAGAGGGTCTGGATGTTATAGACCAGCTTCATGAATTCGGGAAATTGGCCGTCAAATCGGTCTTTGAGGGAAAGGCTGATATAGCCATCACAACAGAAACACCAATCATGTTTGCCATATCAGGGGGCAGGAATATATACATAATAGCCATGATTGCCACCTCAAACAGGGGAAACGCCATCATTGCCATGAAAGATCAAGGGATCGCCCAGCCCACAGACCTCAAGGGAAAACGGATCGGGGTAACAAAAGGCACATCGTCAGATTTTTTTCTCGACTCTTTTCTCTCTACATGGGGGCTCAGCAGAAAGGATATACAGCTTGTTGCAATGAATCCCGATGAGATGTCAGATGCCCTCGCAACAGGAAAGGTTGATGCAGTTTCGGTCTGGCTGTCAAACCTTAATAAGCTGGAGCAGAGGTTCAAAGACAAGGCTGTTGTCTTCTTCGATGAGACCATTTACAGCGATAATGCCTGTATGTTAGCAGAGAAGGTATTTGTTAAGAAACATCCCGTAACGGTCAGGAAGATCTTGAGGGCGCTTATACGGGCAGAGACCTTCGTAGGACAGAACCCCGGGGAATCACGTCGCCTTACCGCCGAATTCCTTAAAATCGACAAAACCGTTCTTGATAAAGTATGGGATTCTTTCGATTTTAAAGTCAGCCTTGATCAGGCCCTCATCATAGGTCTCGAGGATCAGACCCGGTGGGCACATAAACATAGATTAACGGACAGTACAGAGATGCCCGACTATCTTGATTTTATATATATTGACGGTCTTCAGTCAGTAAAGCCGGAAGCCGTCAGGATTATAGGGTGATAGCGCGATGCGGATAAAGAAAAGACTGCAACTCAATACCTTCATTATACTGGTCATGGTTCTTTTTATGGTGGTTTCCCTTATCTGGTCATTTCGGGAAGCCTTCAGGATGGATGAAAATGAGGCCCTCGTTGCAAAGATGCAGAGGGTTGCTTTTGAACGGGTTATCCTGAGGAGTGAATATCAGTTGTATCTTAGTAAACACGCCAAGGCCCAGTGGTATGAAAAAACCCGATATTTAAAGGGTTTGTTGGAGCAGGCAAGGACAATACTCACAGATGGAGAAAACAGGGCGCTCCTTCAGGATATACAAAAGAACTTTGACGGGACCGTTGCTGTATTCTCCAGGATTATGGAAATTTCTGAAAAAGGGAGAAATCCTGATAAAGACGACTCTCCTTACAGAGAAAGGGAAAAAAGGCTCGTAAGCCAGTTGCTGTTGAAAACCCACACATTGAGTAACGGTATAAGCAGATTGCAGGAATCTGCACACAGGGCATCGATTTCTGCATACAAAAGGTCAATCTTTCTTTTTATTGTTTTCATAGGTTGCGCAATTATTGTCACCATCGGGAATTCTGTTGTTATTCAGAGGCTTCTCACAAGACGTATCGTGGAACTCAGGAAAGGGACGAAAATAATCGGGGCCGGTAATCTTGACCACACTATCCGGATAACCGGCATTGACGAACTCTCCGATCTTGCTGAAGCAGCCAATGAAATGGCTGCGAGACTAAAGAAATCGTATACCTCTGTGGCAAACCTGCAAAGGGAAATCGCTGAACGTAAAGAGGCGGAAGGCGCGCTGCGCCAGAGCGAAGAACGGTATCGGACTACCCTTATGAGTATTGGCGACGGGGTAATTGTTACCGACACTGCGGGGTTGGTGCAGGCGCTCAATCCTGTAGCAGAGTCGCTCACAGGCTGGACAGATGAGGATGTCTTTGGAATGCCGGTGACGAAAATCTTCCCGATTATTAACGAAGAGACAGGACAGTCCATAGAAAACCCGGTACAACTTGTCATGGAAAGCGGTTTAATTGTAGGGCTTGCCAATCACACGGTGCTCATTGCGAAAGATGGAACGAAGCGGCCCATTGCCGACAGCGGCGCCCCTATCTGTGATGAAGAGGGTGAGATATCAGGGGTGGTTCTCGTGTTCCGGGATCAGACAGAAGAACGGGCAACACAGAAACGACTCAGGCAGGAAATGGAAAGGGCACAGCAGTATCTTGACGCGGTTGGTGTCATGATGGTCGCCCTTGACAACCAGGCAAAGGTGACACTGATTAACCCTAAGGGGTGCGAGGTCCTTGGATATACGGAACAGGAGATTATTGGAAAGAACTGGTTCGACTATTTTCTTACGGAATACGATTTTCATCATGTCAAAGATGTCTTTGCACGGATTGTGGCAGGTCAATCAAAGGCGGACGAATATGTGGAAAACCATGTCCTGACTGGGAGCGGGGAAAAGCGGCTCATCGCCTGGCATAATACTGTCCTGAGAGATGACGATGGGAAAATCATCGGAACCCTCTCCTCCGGCGAGGATATCACCGCCCGCAGATGTGCCGAGGAAGCCGTTCGCTCCTCTCTTCAGGAGAAGGAAGTTCTCATCCGGGAAATACACCACCGGGTCAAGAATAACCTCCAGATCATCTGCAGTCTCCTCATGCTTGAAGCGGACCCCACAAGAGAGAACGACACGGATAAAGTTCTCATGAAAATCAGTAACCGGGTACGGGCCATGTCCCTGGTCCATGAGAAGCTCTACCAGTCTTCTGATATGGCCCATATCAGCATGAGAGAGTATATCCATGACCTGGCAGGACGCATCATAAGTGCCTATGAAGTTCAACCGGATAGAATACGTTTCCACGTCGATGTAGAGGATATCCCTCTCTCTATCGATAGCGCGATTCCCTTCGGTCTCATCCTCAACGAACTGATCACCAATGCCATAAAACATGCATTTCCGGAAGAGATGTTCAATGTTCAAGGTTCAAAGTTCAAAGTTAGAGAACCGGCACAGATAACCATTACCCTGACGGAGGAGCAGGATGCAGATACCCCTCCTTCTGTCATTGCAAGTACCCCTCCTTCTGTCGTTGCAAGTACCCCTCCTTCTGTCATTACAGATACCCCTCCTTCTGTCGTTACAGATACCCCTCCTTCTGTCATTGCGAGGAGCAACGCGACGAAGCAATCTATGTCTACAAAACAAGATTGCCACGCTCCCCCTGGGTCGCTCGCAATGACAGGGAGTGATGAGGGGTCGCTCGCAATGACAGAAAGCAGTAAAGGGTCGCTCGCAATGACAGGGAGTGATGAGGGGTCGCTCGCAATGACAGGGAGTGATGAGGGGTCGCTCCCTCAGGATTCTGAACCTCGAACATTGAACGTTGAACATAGAACTCTTGCGAAGCAAGCTACCCTTGCGAAGCAAGTTGTTCTCACCGTCTCCGACAACGGTATCGGTCTTCCTCCTGCCATGGATATACATACTATTAATACCCTCGGCCTCCGTCTTGTGCGCATTCTGGGGGAAGGGCAGCTAAAAGGAACGGTCTTCATTGACCGGACGGGAGGCACCACATTTCACATTACCATCCCGGGAGGTTTCCATGGATAAAGCGCGAATCCTTATCGTAGAAGATGAGGCAATTGTGGCAGAGAGTATTGCCCGGATGCTCAAAATATCAGGGTATACATGCTCTATTGCCTCATGTGCAGAGGAGGCAATAGATAAGGCACGGGCAGAAAACCCTGACCTCATTCTCATGGATATCCTCCTCTCAGGGAAGGAAGATGGTATTACTACTGCAGAAGAGATACATTCCCGTTCCTTGATTCCCATTGTCTACCTGACTGCCTTATCGGATGAAGCTACCCTTGAAAGGGCAAAGCTCACCGGACCTTACGGCTACATCATCAAGCCCTTCAATGCCCGGGAACTCATTCATACCATAGAGATCGCCCTCTATAAACACTCCATGGAGAAGAAACTGAGGGAGAGTGAGACCAAATACCGCTCCATCTTTGAAAATGCAATAGAGGGTATCTTTCAGAACACCCCGGGAGGAAAGCTTATCACTGTCAATCCTGCCCTTGTCCGTATTCTCGGGTATGAGTCGCCTGAGGAACTGATATCAACCATAACCGATATCGGGCAGCAGGTCTATGTTGACCCGGAGAAGAGAGATGAGATTCTCCGTATGTTGGAAGACCAGGGATATGTCAGTGATTTTGAGATGGAGCATTACCGGAAGGATAGAAGCATTATATGGGTGAGCGTCAGCGCCCGTGCAGTGAAAGATGAAAGGGGCAATATTCTGTATATAGAAGGAACGCTGGAAGATATCACCCATAGGAAAGAGGCGGAGCTACAGATCAAAGAAAGCCTGAATAAGCTCGAAAAGGCAACAGGCGCCATTATCAACGTTATTGTCAATGCAGTAGAGATGAGAGATCCTTACACAGCAGGCCACCAGAAACGGGTCGGCAATCTGGCATGGGCAATGGCCATGGAGATGGGTCTTTCCATAGATAGAATAGACGGAATCCACATGGCAGGGGCTATCCATGATCTGGGTAAAATAGCTATTCCTGCGGAGATTCTCAGTATGCCCCGGATACTGACTGATATCGAACACCAGTTGGTCCAACATCATTCTCAGGCAGGCTATAACATCCTCAAGGATATACAATTCCCCTGGCCCATTGCGTCGATTATCCTCCAGCACCACGAACGTATCGATGGTTCCGGCTATCCCCAGGGCCTTAAAGACGGGGAAATACTACTGGAGGCAAAGATCATTGCCGTTGCTGATGTGGTAGAGGCCATTGCATCCCACCGTCCTTACAGGCCTGCCCATGGGATAGACGCAGCCCTTAAGGAGATCACCCGAAACAAGGGTATCCTGTACGACAGGGAAGCGGCAGATGCATGTATCAGGTTATTCCGGGAGAAGGGTTTTACGCTGCACGATTGAAGGATAGGTGACCACAATGCCTGATACAGGTAAAAACATCAGAATAGGGATACTCCTGAATGTGAGCATTGGTATTGTATTTATTATCGCTGCGGTCATTGTTGTTGTTACAGTCAACTACAATATGCATCAGCAGGCGCTCAGCGAGGCTCAATCAAAAGCCCGCATCATACTCGACAGGAACCTTGCAACTCATACGTACTTTTCAAAGATTATGAAACCCAGTATCTTTGCATGGACAGAGCCATTCCGGACAAAGGAGTACTTTGACCATACCTGGATGTCTTCTACTTATGCGATACGAGAGATTGAGAAGTTCTTCAAGTCTTTCAACCCTTCAGGATATGCCTTCAGGGATGCTGCCATTGACGCAAGGAGTCCTGAAAATGAGGCAGATACATATGAACGGGCTTTTATTGAAAGGCTGAATGCAGACAAAAGACTTGAGTCTGAATCAAAGGTCCGCACCATTGATGGAAAGCCCTATCTCGTTGTATTAAGAAAAGGCGAGGTTATGGAGGCATCCTGTCTTCAATGCCATAGCACCCCCAATGCGGCGCCAAAAGGGTTAACAGATTATTATGGTTCCAAGGGGAGTTTTAACCGCAAGGCAGGCGATGCGGTCAGTGCAGTTTCCCTTCGCATCCCTCTTGCAGAAGCCTATGGAGCGGCAAATACATTTTCCCTGAAGCTTTCCGCCATACTGCTGGTTGTTCTGGCATGTATTTTTACCGTTCAATACTGGCTTTACAGGTTTTACCTCCTGGAACCGCTGAATGTCATGCGGGAAAAGGCAAATCAGATTGCAACACACGAGTGGCATCTGGGTGAACAAATCCCTGAGCCTTTTGGAAAAGAATTAGGAGAACTCACCACTACTTTTAATGAAATGTCCGTAAAACTTCGATACGATAGAGACCATCTGGAAGAACTTGTTAATGAACGAACTGAAGTGATCAAGAAAGGTGAAGATAAGATTAAATCCCTTCTCTCCGAAAAGGAACTCCTCCTCAAGGAGGTGCACCACCGCATCAAGAACAACATGACCACCATGATGAGCCTCCTCTCCCTGCAGGCAAATAACCAGAAGGACCCATCCGTTACTGCTGTCCTTGAAAGCGCCGGAAATCGTTTGCAGAGCATGATGGTTTTATACGATAAGCTGTATCGGTCGGAGAACCTGAGAGAGATGCCTGCCGCTGATTACCTGATACCCCTGGTCAACGAGATCATTGGAACATTCCCTACCAAGATTGAAATAACCACAGAAATAACCATTGATGATTTTGTGCTCCCCGTAAATCTCCTGTCCCCCTTAGGCATTATCATGAACGAACTCATCACTAATATCATGAAACATGCCTTCCCTCCGGAGACCTTTGCAACGAAGGATGCAGGACGTAGGACATGGGACGAGAGAAACCGTGGAGCAGATGGCAGCGGGCACAAAAACGTGATCACTGTTTCTCTGAGAGCAAGTTCAGATCCCCAATCTGTCGTTACAGATACCCCTCCTTCTGTCATTGCGAGGAGCAACGCGACGAAGCAATCTACGTCTACAAAACAAGATTGCCACGCTCCCCCTGGGTCGCTCGCAATGACGGGGAATGATGAGGGGTCGCTCGCAATGACGGGGAATTATGAGGGGTCGCTCGCAATGACAGAAAGTGGTAAAGGGTCGCTCGCAATGACGGGGAATTATGAGGGGTCTTTACCCCAGGATTCTGAACCTCGAACATTGAACGTTGAACATAGAACACTTGCAAAGCAAGGTGCTCTTGCGAAGCAAGCTACTCTCATCATTGCAGACAATGGTACCGGCATTCCGGACACAATAGATCCAGAAAGCTCCGATGGATTCGGCCTTTACCTTGTGCGCATGCTGGCCCGACAGATCGACGGGACTATGACGATTGAGCAGGACAAGGGGACCAGATTTATCCTGGCATTTGATGTGTAATTCCATTTCTAATTCAATCGGAATGATTCAACGTAGCTTGCTTCGGGGTAACCACATTCCCTCGCCCCTCCGGGGGAGAGGGTAGGGTGAGGGGGATGTGGTTCTTATTCCGCTGATACCCCGTTGCTTGCGGCGGGGAGTTTCATTGCGACTTGGTATCAGGACCTTTTTCCATGACAGACAAAATAGATTTCCGAGCTTACGGTTCTCGATGCAGCAGGCTTGAAGACCGTCACCTTCCTGAAAAGGGTCTTTAATTGAGAATCGATATCTTTAAAGTTATCGGAAAAAAAGGATTTGATAAGAAAATTTCCTCCTGGTTTCAATGCCTTTTTTACTACTTCCTGCACCGCATGATAAAGTTCAGCGATATTTTTGTCATCAGCTTCCCGTATGCCTGAAAGATTGGGTGCAATATCGCAGGTAATCACGTCCAGACGATCAATAGAAATCCCCTCTAACAGGGTTTTGATGTCCGTATCCCTTATATCGGCCATTATGGCGATAATGTTCTTTTGGGGGAGTTGAGGGACGGGGAGGATGTCTATGCCTATTACAGCGCCCTGATCTCCTACGATATCTGAAATAACCTGAAGAAAACTGCCCGGTGCGCATCCGAGATCGAGAACCCTGTTTCCTTTCTGAACAATGCGGTACTTTTCCTGAATCTCCTTGAGCTTATAGGCGCTCCGCGCCCTGAACCCGTCCTGTTTCGCCTTTTTGAAATATGTATCCTTAACGACGAATCTGCTCATTAAGTTTTTACTGCTTTGAATCCCGCTTTTTCTATCGCTGTTTCTAAATCCCCTGCTGTAATCCTGGATTCATCATATGTTATTATTGCCTTTCCTATAGCAACATCACTTTCGATTACTGCAGGCACACCTCCCAGGGCCTTCTTGACTGCCATTACACAATGCTGACAACTCATACCCTCAATCTTGATCGTTGTCTCTGCCATGGAAACCTCCGCGTTATTTTATTTAAAACCATAATTGACGAACTAATAAAAAGTCCCAAACCCGTCA
>PNOM01000019.1 GCA_013824835.1 Syntrophus sp. (in: bacteria)
CCTATACAGATCTGTCCCTTGAGACGCCCCTTCATGATGAGAGCGAAGATACCATGATGGACATGATGGGAAGCAGTGAGAATATTGAGGAGATAGTAAGCGAAAAGGAAGAGTCGAATATACTGTCAAAAAAGATAAGGGCATTTAAGGATACCCTGAACGACAAGGAGAATTATATATTTGATCACCGTATTATTGCTGAGGAACCGATAACCCTACAGGAAATCGGAGAAAAATTCCAGATTTCACGGGAACGGATACGACAGATAGAAAATAAGGTGCTCAAAAAGTTTAAGGAAAGGTTCGCAGGGGAGGTTGCTGCATGAGACCTCAGGGAGTTCAGAAGGTGAAGATCGAGCCTAATCGTTGTGTAATCAGGCTGTAGTAATTTGTGAACAGGAGAAAACCGATGACTATGAGGAGGATGCCCATAACCCTCATGGAATACTTGACTACATATCCGAACCGTCTTAGAAAGGCAAAAAGCCTGTCAAAGAGCAGGGCGGATAGAATAAAAGGAATGGCAAGTCCCAGGGAATAGAGGCCCAGGAGGCCGACCCCCTCAAGGGGGTTTTCTTTAGTAGAGGCGATAATCAATATAGAGGAAAGGACAGGACCGATGCAGGGAGTCCAGCCCAGAGAGAAGGTGATTCCCACGATAAATGATCCCATAAAACCAAGAGGTTTTTTACGAAGATGAATAACTTTTTCGTTGTTTAAAAAGGGTATTTTTATGAGGTTGAGATAGAATAGCCCCATCACTATCAGTGCCAATCCGCCGATACGTATAAAATATATCTGATAGGAAGAAAAAAAACTGCCAATAAGGGATGACGAGAACCCGAGGGATATAAAAACGAGGGAGAATCCGAATACAAAGGCGATGGAATGGGTCAGTACGATTTTTCTGTATTTTCCGGGGTTTGGTTCCATATAATTATCGAGGGTTATACCGCTTATGAATATGAGATAAGAAGGGACAAGGGGTAGTACACAGGGGCTGAAGAAGGACAATAACCCTGATATAAACGCCATAAAACTGCTGAAATCCATGAAGGATACGACTCCATTGAAAGGCATAGGCGCTATACTATTTATCTTTTTCAGGAGGTTGTCAAATGAAATGTGCATCCATAGATATCGGTACAAACACAGTCCTTTTGTTAATAGGAGATTTTAGAGACGGTCATCTGGAGGAAATTTGTGATGTATCAACTATCACGCGCCTTGGCGAGGGACTGAAACAGACCGGCGTTCTCTCTGAAGCGGCTATGGAACGGACGTTTGCTGCCCTGAAGGAATACAGAGGGCTTACATGGGAGCATAGAGTAGAGAAGGTGTACTGTGTGGGGACTGCTGCCCTGAGGGAGGCGCGAAACAGCGAAGCATTTCTCAAAAAAGTAAAAAACGAACTGGGTATTTCCATTCGGGTTATCAGCGCCAGAGAAGAGGCATATTATACCTACCTTTCAGTGAAATATGATCCATTGCTCAATGTGGATCAATTTATTATTATTGATCCTGGCGGTGGAAGCACGGAGATCATAAAAGGAGACAGGAAAGGGTTTATTGACTATACATCCTTGCCTGTTGGATCCGTAAAGCTGACGGAGCAGTTTATCAAGAAAGATCCTCCTGCTGAAGATGAGCTTAACTCTCTCACCCTGTTTCTCAAGGATACCATTGCAACCACCTTTGATTGCAGGGGTTTCATGCTTGTGGGTACCGCAGGAACTGTCACTACCCTGGCGAGTATTATTCTTGGTCTTGAGACATACAAAAAAGAGATAATCCATGGTTTCCATATCTCAGTGAAGGAAACAGGAGATGTTATTGAAAGACTTAAAGGTCTGACTATCAGGGAAAGGGTTGCCATGAGAGTCATTGAGCGGGGCAGGGAGGATATTATCCTCCAGGGCGGCATTCTTGTGAAAGAGCTCATGGACTATTTTGACGCACAGGAGCTTGTGGTGAGTGCGCACGGGGTCCGGTACGGGATAATTTTTGAAGAGATGGGATGATAGTAGATGATAAAAAAATAACGTGCAGATAAATACATATAAGTGACTTATACGATAAATAAAAATGAGTATGAGCCGGGAATATCAACAAAGATTTGACATGAAAACATGAAAATGTTCTTGACAAATATCACCTTAATGATTTAGATAGTAATATACAAAATAAATATCAATGGAATAGGTGCAAAGATGAAAAGAATTAATAAATGTATGATTGCTTTTGTTATAGTGCTTTTTATGTGCGCAATGTTTGTACCGTCTTCCAGCTTTGCACAAGCAGGAGCAGCAGGTGGAGCAGCAGGTGGGGCAGGTGGAGCAGGTGGAGCAGCAGGTGGAGCAGCAGGTGGAGCAGCAGGTGGAGCAGCAGCAGGAGCAGCAGCAGGAGCAGCAGCAGCAGGTGGACTGGCTGCAGGCACCATTGCAGGAATAGTCGTAGGCGGTCTCGCACTTGCTACAGGTATTGGTATAGCAGCAGGTAGTAGTAGCAGCAGCAGCTCATATATAGCGCCTGCACACCATTAATAAAAACATTGAAAAGTAAGGGCTGGGAAAGGAATTTCTCAGCCCTATGTTTTTGAATGAAGAAACTTATTGTCCCAATTATTTTTGTTATATTTCTATCAACCTTCGCCTTAACATCATATGCCGAAAAAAAACCTGATGAGAAAGGTCCTGTGCTCGATTCTGCCGAATTGTTCTTTAAGGTAATGAGGGCAGGCGAGTATAAAAGAATATGGCAATACCTTTCGGGCAAATCAAGGACTGTTGTAATTAATAACACCTATAAGGCAATTCTTAAATATAATGAGGATGCAAAAACTGGCGTACAAGCATCAAGGGAGTTGATAGAAAGCGATTTCCGATCGGGTGGCCCTATAGCCAAATCCTACTGGGACGGCTATCTCGGAAACTTTAATCCTGATGCGGTGCTTGAGGAGAGCAGGTGGGAAATCAGGGAGTCAGGTAAGGACAGGGCTGAGATACTCATCCTGCACAAGAGGGCGGAAATGCCTGTACAGCTGATGATGTTCAGAGAAAATGGCGAGTGGAAGGTGGGGCTCATGGAAACCTTCAGCAGATCAAGACGGTAGATAAAAAGCGCTCTCATTGGAGGCAAGAGAATTTGTTGCAGAAGAGATGATATGACGGACAACGAAGACGACAGACCGGATTGGCGGGAGATTGATAGAAAAAGGGATAGAAGAAGCTCAGGCGGAGGAGCTAAAGAGCCGAAAAAGGACCGCCCTACAGACAGATGGGAAAAGGGCAGGAGGAAAGAGGCCCTTGACAGACTTTTCATGGGTGAAAAGGGGACAGTTGAACACGATAAGTTTTACCGCAAGATACATAGTTCCTACGGATCAGATAAGTTTACGGGACAGGTAAAGAAATACTTTGAAAAGTATGGACCGCCTGATGATCCTCCTACCCTTATACTTGTTCTTGACATCAGAGAAGATGAGATTATTTCACAGGTTTTTGAAAAAATAAAGTCTATATATAACAGTTTGTCAAGCCGCCACAAGGAGGATATCAAGAGGAAGCTCTCCATTATGGCCCTTACGGACAAGGCAAAAGAGATACGGATAAAAGCTGAGGAATTCAATAATGAGCTTGTTTAGGGATTTATCTGTATATATTTAATGAAATCGCCTTTTCCCGGTCACTCCCTGTCCAATATATCCCTTACCTTTAACACGATTGTATCAGGGACAATTGGTTTGGCGAGAAAGTTGATATCCTCTTCGAAGATACCCTTCTTGTGGATGATATCTGCCGTATAGCCGCTTATAAATAATGCCTTTGTATCAGGTTTTATTTCTTTCATAAACTCGTATACGACCCTGCCGTTTTTTTTCGGCATTATAACATCGAGGATTACGAGGTCTATCAGGTCTTTGTGATCCTCGAATTGTATCAGGGCATGATCCCCATTTTCTGCAAGAATAACCTGGTATCCATATTTTTCAAGCACTTCCTTAATGAGGACCCGTATATGTTTGTCGTCTTCAGCGAGGAGAATTGTCTCATGGCCCCCTACAGGCACCCGCTGCTCAGTTTTGCTGTCCTCTCTGATGAGAGATTTCATGAGAGGTAAATAGATTGTAAAGGTGGTGCCGGAGCCTTTTTCGCTGGAGACATAAATGTACCCATTGTGCTGTTTGATGATACCATAGACAATGGAGAGGCCAAGGCCTGTCCCTTTCCCCACTTCCTTTGTGGTAAAGAAGGGTTCGAAAATGTGTTCCATAGCTTTTTTGTCAACCCCTTCTCCGTTGTCGGATATGGTGATAGAGGCGTATCTTCCGGGGTTTTCGAAACCTTTCTTCTCAGAGCTTGCTTCGTCCAGGTTGATGAAAGAGGTGGCAATAGAGAAACAGCCGCCATCAACCATTGCATCCCGTGCGTTGGTGGCCAGATTAATGAGTACCTGTTCAAGTTGGCCGGGATCAGCAAAGACAATGACCGGTCTTTCGTGATACGCTGTTCTCAGCTCAATATCTTCACCCATAAGCCTCCTTAAAAGCTGTTCAACTTTCCTTATGATCTTGTTTAAATCAACTGTTTTCGGTGCGATAACCTGCTTTCTGCTAAATGCGAGAAGGCCCTGGGTAAGATGGGTTGCCCGTTCTGATGAGGAAAGGATGGAATCTACATATGCCCTATGGGGGTCGTCCCTGTTGATGTTCATCTGGAGAAGGCTTGCGTATCCGATGATGGCGGTGAGAATATTGTTGAAATCATGGGCCACACCACCAGCAAGCTGCCCTATGGCTTCTATCTTCTGGGATTGAAGAAGCTGCGCCTCTAATCTTTTTAGATCCGTTAGATCGAGGAGGGAGGCAACGGCTTTTGTAGATCCAGGGATTAGGGCCGTGCTCAGGTAGATATTCCGGATATTTCCATCCCGATCAATAAAGCAGGTCTCATAGCTCATTGGTACAGAGTCAGGATCAACCCTTCTCTGGGCACGATATTTCTTCATTTTCACAAGATCTTCTTCAGGAAAAAAGGTCATCCAGGTCATTTTTCCCTCAACCTCTTCCTTGCTGTATCCCGACAGCTTCTCAAAGGCGGTATTAACCATGGTAACCGTATCATCTGCATCAATCATGGTATTGGCGTTTCCTGAGGTCTCGAACATGGTGCGGTATTGGTATTCTGATTCGGTTAGTGCCTTCTCTGCCTTAAGGCGCTCAGTTAATTCCTGGTGTAACTGTTTGTTTATATCCGATAGCTGTGAGGTGCGTTTCCGAACAAGATCTTCAAGGTTTTTACGGTACTGCTCAAGCTCGACATCCCGAGACTGAATATTTGCTACCATCTCGTTAAATCCTTCTGCAAGGGCACCGATCTCATCTTTGTTGTTGATTGCTGCCCTTATAGAGTAATCTTTTCTCCGGGAAATGGTATCCATCAGTTCAGCAAGCTCAAAGATCGGTCGTGTCACGGTTTTCTGCAGTCGAGTAAAAAGGAAAGAGCTCATAACGAGAGAAAGAATCATGACTACCAAAAAGGTAACAACATAGTGGATTACCCTTCGATAAAAGTGTTTAAGGTCTGATTGTATGTATACTGTTCCGATAGCCTCTTTATCTAAAGTAACCTGGTGATAAAGATCGATATGATTGAATCCGAAGTGATACGCATCATGCCTTGGCAACGGTGTGTGCGGAATTGGGATAGTGTTATTTTTAACGTATGTGGAAAACATTGAGCCATTATTATCATATACTATGGCAAGGGTGACATTCGGCAGTCCGCTTAAGGTATTGAGTATTTCTTCCGCGCTTCTGTTGTCCTTGAAGGCAAGGGCAGCCTTCATATTTGAACCGATTGTCTCTGCGGTCGTGGTAAGATTGTTTACCATAGTGTGCCGAAAGGCAACCAATTCTGTGGTAATAAATATCAGGCTTGCAAAAAGGAGTGCAGATGCGGTAGTCAGTATGCAAATCAATACCAGTTTATTTCTTATAGAACCGGTGTTCAGGATCAATGGTCTTCTCATTGCCACCTCACTATTCGCTATGTATAATCTTCGCAAGCTTCAGCAACTGGGAGCTTATAGACAGTTTTGCACGTTTTGCTATATTCGTATTTACCTCAAAACGTACCTTTTTCTGTTCCATATAAAAATTTATGATTACTCCCTGCTGGCCGTATCCGTTTGTATCACCTATGGTAAGTATATTTGAATCTTTCAGGGATTCCAGGATATCCGGTAGTTTTTCCCTCTCAGAACTGCTGATAAAGAGCATGTGACAGTCTCTTAAATCTTTCGGAGACCGTATATGTTTCACTTCCAGTATTTTACCTTTAACCTTTTTTCCGGTGATCTGATCAAGGATGCGCCCAAAGGGGTCTGAACCAAGAACATAAAGATTAATTATCTTTTTTGTATCAGCAGTTTTTTTGTCAGGCCACTCGACAAATTTTGCTATATTATATATGAAACCGGCCTTTAACTCATATTCGCTGAATTCCAATTCTTCCCCATGGGTAAAAGAAGTCGCAAAGACCGTTATTGCTGAAAGAAAAATGATAATAAATCTGAAATATGAGGGGTTTCGCATAATGCCTTTATTAGAACCTGTAGGTGAACTTGATTCTGAATGTCCTCCCGTCCTGCACTATGATGTTCTGTCGAAACTCGTTCGACACGGGGTCGCCATACTTTTTGTTAAAGAGGTTATATATAGTTCCGGAAACCTCCAGATCTTTTATTACTTCCCGACTGAGAAGGGTAAGGTTTGCAATGACGAAACCGCCGGTACTATCGCCATTAAAAGTTCTGCGGGAGCTCGTATACTGAAGCTCCAGGCCTGTGGAAAGCTTTTTTGATATAAGAGGGCTAAAGATATTCAGTTTTGCCAGATGCTTGGGCGAATTAGTCATGCTTCGTCCTGTTTCCTTATCTATGGTTTCCTGGATAGAATAGCTTGCCTTAGCCTCTATGCCGTTGGACCATTTCCCTTCAATCTTGAGTTGAGCCCCTTTTGATTCGGTTTTACCGATATTGCGAAACACGAGAAGGCTGTCTGCGGGATCAGTATAAAGGTTGATGAGATCTTTAACCCGGTAGTAATAACCGGATGCCGAGAAACGATAATTTTTCACATACTGTTCAAGTACGAGTTCGTAAGTTTCAATTTTTTCCGGGGTCAGGTTAGGATTTGCCTTCTGGGTTACATTTCCATCATTGTAATAGGATTCAAAGGCGTTGGGCGCCCGAAATGCCTGCCCGTAAAGCAATTTTATGGTAGTTTTCTCAAAAGGGGTATAAATAAGGGCTGCCCTTGGATTGGTGCTGCCCCCGAAGGTCTTGTAGTAGTCATACCGGATACCAGCGTTGAGGATGAGATTATCCAATATAGAGAATTGATCCTGAATATGAGCTGCCCATGTGTAAGAACTTTTTGTTTCGGTAAAGTACTGGATGTATGGGTTCTCGTCGTAGTTGCGCTGTTTTTGTAAAAAGTAGTCCTGATACTCCATACCCATGACCACCTTATGTTTTTCAAATAAATTCTGCGTTAATTGGAATTCACCTCCCCACCATTTTCCGGTCGCAACATCCTTATTCATGGTAAGAGGTGGATAATCAAAGAGAAAATTGCCGCTATAATTGTAGTAATCATAGAAGCCCCTTGCCTTGATATGGGTGTTTTCACTCAGGGCCTTGTTATATTTCAGGTCAATATAGCCCCTTTCATCAGTAGCCCTTGTACGGTTTTCATTGAAAACCGTACCGAGGTATGCGGTAGGAATCCCTTTTTCCCTTGATGTATAGGCTCCCTGGAGGGAGAAATCCCTGTATTTCATATTGGCAAAAAGATTATTGTATTTCTCGTAATCGCAAGAGTCTGCGCGACCGTTGTTGTTAGCAGGTGTGTTAAATTCCTTGAAGTATAGGCTCTGACCCTTGCTGTTCGAGTTGGTACCTGATAAAAGCATTTCGAATCCATTGGCATACTTTTTTCCGTATGTGGCACGTTCCTTATAGGTATCAAAACTGCCTGCCGATCCTGAAACTTCAAAACCATTAAAGCTTTGTGGCTGTTTTGTAATGACATTGATGACCCCGAAAAAGGCGTTGTTTCCATAGAGAGAAGAGCCGGGGCCCCTGACGAGTTCTACGCGGTCAATAAGGGCTACATCGAGTATAAATTCCGTGCCGATTGATGCCTGATCATATATGCTGTCGTTTATCCTGTGACCGTCTACAAGGAGGAGCAGTCTTGTATTGTAGTCACCAGGACGGGAAAAACCTCTGATTCCTGCATACGTGTATGTGCGGTCATAGGAGGTGTAGAAGCCTGGCATACTCCGTAAAATATCTGCAAGCGTCCTGTATCCGTATTGTTTTATATCCGATTCAGTAACAATGCTTACAGAGGCAGGAGCCTGGGTGATCTTCTGTTCAAACTTTGAAGCGCTGTAGACAGTAGCTACCTCTATTGTCATTAGCTGTTCAATTGTGAGATCTGTAACGGCGGGTTTTGAAGGGGCGCTGATTTGTCCTGCCCCAAAGGCATTATCTCCCATGATTGAAAACATAACGAAAAGCAAAAGGAACAGGGCAATCTGGAAGTATCTGCTAAGTTCTGGTAGATTGGTGGAGAAATGCAGTTTTATCATTCACTTGTATTTTTCACATCTTCACATACGAGGGTATTTGACCCCATAGGGATAAGATGACACACAAGGTCTGTGTTGGTATCGATAAGAGCAACTGCATCTTCCATTGTTTTTGCCGGAACCAGACCCATTTTTCTTACAGTTTCTCCATCGAGTTCCGACAGGAGAATAATTCTGCATCGCTCTGCCTTTAAGCGCGTTGCGTAGGCTGTCTGGGCGTATACCTTGTCTGCTTTTCTCACATCTCCTTCCATCTCTTCAAGGGAGGCATAGTTAAACCATTTCAGAAAATCAGCATTTCCCAAACCGTCTTCACATTTCCCCGCAACAATCACCGTACCCTTATCTTTTACTGCGCCCATGGCATGTTCTATGGCTTTATGAGCCTGGATAAAGTTTATATCTTTAGGAAAGCCACCGGCACTTACTATTGCGATGTCGCCTTTTTCCTCCGGTGTGCACCCAAAGTGTTCCATAAACCATTCGCAACCTGATTCGTGGGCTTCCCTTACATGGCCGGAAAATATATTGAGAAGGTTGTGGCGGTCATCAAGAACGGTATTGATAAGAAACATGGGGGTCTTGATGAGGGAGATGCCCTCCATGATCTCCTCGTGCATGGGGTTTCCCTTGAGAACGCCTGAACGGGCACATGGGTGCTTGCCGGGTTTATCCTTGTTGAATACCTTCCCGTGGATGCCGAGTATAGTCTCATACCCTGAAATGCCCGGAAAGATTGACTTTCTTCCTCCTCCGAATCCGGCGAGATAGTGGAAGTTTATGGAACCTGTGACTATGACGGCATCGGCCCGGGTTAGGGATGAATTAAGCACAACTTCGAGTCCGGTTGATGTATACCCAAAAGATGTAAGGTTCTGTGTATCAAAACAATCGTGATCAAAACAAGATACAGTTTCGAATATGGTTTCCGAGATAATGCTTTTTTGCTCTTCAGGCGTCTGCTTCCGGTGATTTCCGAGGGCGAATATGATCTCAACATGGTGATCCTTCAGGAAACCCTCATAAAGAACGGGTAGTACCTGGTCCATTCCTGAATAACGGGTGATGTCCGGAACAATGATGAGAATATTCTTAAAATTCTTAAGCCAGTCTTTAAGGGGTCTCTCCCCTATAGGATTTGAAAGGGATTCCTGCAATGCTTCCCTCAGGGGGAGGGGAGGGGGATCAACAGGCTTTAAAATATTTACACGCCATTTATCAGGGAGTTCAAAGGATATTGCTTCGCTGCCGTAGTTGAGGTTGTATACTGTCATGTGGTTTCTTTTTCCTCTTAAAAATAATTTACCCTTAAGGACCATCAAGGGGGTTCACACATGTCTCTGTGTTTACTTACACATCTGTCTGCCGCAATTCCGGCGCAGACAGATCGCCCAGCCCTATCTTATGCTGTAAAACACTTCTCCCCCGCCAAATATGGCAAGATCACCCAATTCGCCTTCGATTCTCATAAGCTGGTTATATTTTGCAATTCGCTCGCTTCTCGATGCTGAACCTGTTTTTATCTGCCCCACATTTGTTGCAACGGCAAGATCTGCAATAAATGTGTCTTCTGTTTCTCCTGAACGGTGGGAGATCACACAGGTATATCCTGCTCTTTTCGCGATTTCAATTGTGGTGAGTGTTTCAGTGACTGTTCCTATCTGATTCAGCTTTATCAGTATGCTGTTGGCAATGCCTTTACTTATGCCTTCCATGAATATCTCAGGGTTGGTTACAAAAACATCATCTCCCACGATCTGTATCTTTGAAGCACACCTGTCGGTGAATTTTTTCCAGCCTTTCCAGTCATTTTGTGCGAGTCCGTCTTCAATGGAAATGATCGGGTAATTGGCAATCAGGGAGTCATAGAATTCAACCAGCTTGTCGCTCGTCCATGTGTTCCCGTCAATAGAGTATTTCCCTTTCTTGAAAAGTTCGCTTGCAGCAACGTCAAGGGCAAGGACTATATCCTTGCCTGCCTTATAACCTGCTTTTTCTATTGCGATGAGAAGCGTATCAAGGGCTTCCTTTGTTGATCCTATATCAGGAGCAAATCCCCCTTCGTCTCCTACTCCTGTGGCATACCCTTTGCCTTTCAGTACATCCTCCAGGGTATGGAAAACCTCCACTCCCATGCGAACTGCATCACTGAAACGGTCAGCCCCGATAGGCACTACCATGAATTCCTGCACGTCAAGGGAGTTTTGCGCATGAACGCCGCCGTTAATTAGATTCATCATGGGTACGGGAAGTTCACGAGCCCTGATGCCGCCTATATACTGATATAAGGGGAGTGCCATATACTCCGATGCAGCACGGGCAACCGCCATAGATACACCGAGGATTGCGTTTGCTCCGAGATTGCTTTTATTTTCTGTATTGTCCAGTTCTATAAGAAGATTATCGATATATGCCTGTTCCACAACATCAAGGCCTGTTATTTTAGGGGCTATAATACTATTTACGTTTTCAACCGCTTTCAGAACACCCTTTCCGTGGTACCTTTTTTTGTCCCCATCCCTTAACTCAAGGGCCTCTCTCTCGCCAGTGGAAGCGCCGGACGGGACAATCGCCCGCCCCATATACCCGCTCTCCAGTACAACCTCAACTTCAACGGTCGGATTTCCTCTACTGTCAAGCACTTCTCTTGCAAATACATCGTATATGGTTGACATGAATACCTCCTCCTTATTTGTATTAGAGAATAGGGGCAAAGGGGTGAGTTGCCTACATTATCACAGCATTTCACCTGCTTAATTTTAGAATACCACAGGGGGGAAATAGGGGTCAAACATTTTATATTTTCTCATTATGGTCTTGACATAACAGGGCCATATATTTATAAAACATGAGATAAAAAAACTGAAAGGTGATGTATGAAAAATATTTTTCTTTGCGCTGTTATTTCCATATGTATCACAACATTTACATTCCATAGTTTCTGCGAGGGAAAATCCCAGGGGTCAAACAGGAATAAGAATGCAGTATCGGCCAAATCGCAGAAAGGAAAAAGGGAAAATATAAGGAGACACCAAGCCTTTACAGGACTGATTGTGCATACAGACTCTGCAGCGAAGATGATATCTGTAAAAGGAAGAGGAAGGACCGTAACATTTGATGTATCCAACCCTTTTATGAAAGGGTATCGTAGCGTTGAAGACCTGAAGTCGGGCGATTATGTTGCTGTTTCCTACACTTTTGATGGGGTGAGGATTGTGAAGATAACTAAAAGTGAAGCCCTTTCGGATAGAGGAGAGATATCAGAGAGGCCAGCGACTGCAAAAAAAGGGGTTTCCAGGAGGGCGCGAGTTAAAGAAAAAGGCAGTACCTTTAATGATGTTGATGAAAACAAGGACGGGAAAATATCCCCTGTGGAGTTAAGCGCCGTTGTTAAAGACCTTCAGATGAAACAGTTCAAGGAATATGACAAAGACGGGGATGGTTATTTAAGCGAGTCTGAATTCCAGTATGTGGTGAAGTAGTTTGGTCTGAACTTTTGTAGTTTTGGACCGGCTTTTTCGGTTTTTCTGCGGCATTATGCCGCCTCTTTCAATAGCTTTTGCATAGGCCAGAACGGCCTTTATGTAATTATCACAGTGGTTATAGGCCCAGATGGCCTTTTTCATTTTTTCTGTATCTCCTGTTTCCCAACCATGGTTTTTCAGGTAATTTGCCGTGCTGGCCATGGCATCGGCAAAATCAAAGAGATTAATGGCTCCATCTCCATTTCCGTCTACTCCATGCTTAAGGTACGATGTGGGCACAAACTGGCAGAGGCCGAACGCTCCTGCCCATGAGCCTTTTATCGTAAGGGGGTCAATTTTATTCATTCTGCTGAGAATGAGCAGGTGTATCAGTTCCTGTTCTGCCCATACTGACCGTCTGTTTTCCAGGAGAGTCATAGTAAGAAGACTGTTGAATACGGGAAAATGGCCGCAATACTGACCAAAATTTGTCTCAACCCTGAAGATTGCTACTAAAACTTCTTTTTCAACGCCATATTGATCTTCTATTTTATTTAAGAAGATTTTGTTGTCTGTTAATATTTTCCGGCCCCGTTCTATTGATTTACGGGTTAAGAGGCCGAACTTCCGATTGAAATAATCGAGATTTTTTCCTTTTTTCTCAATAATTGCCGGGTAAAGGATAACCCGTTCATCAGAGAAGATCCTTTGAACCTCCTCGTCGGTAAACCCCTGCGCCCTGAGCTTTTCGTACAGCAATTCTTTACGTGTTGAAAGGTTGGCTTCCGTTTCGCAGTGACAACAGGAGATTGTAAAGATCAAAAGGGTAATAAGAAAAACACTGAAGGTTAGTATCCTTTTCATTTAAAGGTCCCCTTTGTCCTGCCCTGCTACCTGACCGTGTGTATAATCTTTGTAGCATTGTATACGGTGTATAACATAATCTCCTTTTATCCCCTGAACAAAGTCATGATTATTGAGAAATGTAAGGGCATTCCTGTCTTGATTTTATGAAGGCACAATTTTTATTGCATGGTTCCATCCTTACGGTAACATCACATTCGGGTATGATTGAAGAAATGTCTTTTTCTATAGCAGAAATGACATTATGAGCGCTTTTAAGCGAAATATGTTCAGGCATGATCAGGTGCAAGTCCACAAAGTGTTTTCTTCCTGCTGTTCTTGTCTTGATAGCTTTGAAATTGCAATAGTAATCGAAGTGTTTTGCGAGAACTTTCAGTACATCTATTTGTCCTGCTTCCCCTATTGAAGCGTCAAGGAGTTTCATAAATGCTTCTTTCAGGAGACTGATGGAGGGGACAGTAATTATTATGCTTACCAGAAGAGTTGCTGCGGGGTCGATGTAGTTTGCTATTGAAAAAAAACCTGCATGCGTTACGGCAATATAAAATGCGAAGGAAAGGGTGATAGCGAGGGAGATATATCCTTCAAGACGAAAGTGTATTCCCTCAGCCTTCAATGCAGGAGAAGAACTTTGTTTGGCCAATTTTAGTATGATGGCAGCTCCAGAGAAATTAATGACTATGCCGATAAAACTGCATATAAGGCCGATAACCGGTGATTTAACCTCCGCAAGTTTGATAATGTGCATGATTGCCTGAAAGGACATGGCCAATGCAAGGCCTACGAGCACGGCTCCTTCTATCAATTCACAAACGTTCTCGACCTTGCTGTAGCCATAGTTATGAAAGAAATCTGCAGGTTTATCCGCCAGTATGATTGAATAATAGAGGATGACCGAAACGGTCAAGGCAACACAGGATATTCCTAAATCAGCTGCTATTGCGAGGGAATCAACTATGACAAGGGCAAGAGCTTTTATTGCACAAAGAATGACATTGGCAAAAAGACTTATCTTTACTGCAAGCAGCATGGTTTTTTTCTGATCCATATCCTTATTATAAACAAAATCTATATTAATGGCAAAAAAGAATATTTTTTAAGAAAAAATATAATTCCTCTTTTTCTACAATTTCGTAACCTCAAGTACCTATTGCAATGTTATATTGAAATCGATTGCTTTTTGCAGATATTTCATATAAATACAAATGACTGTTTCAGGCTTTGTCGGGGTTTGGCCATGCGTGTATGTCAATAATACTCTCACATATCTTTTCCTCTTTTCCGACAGATTAATAACAGCATTACGCGATAATGAGAACGGAAAGCGGCAGCGTTGATTTATTAGTAATCATCTCTATGCAACCCTTTTCTTGATTTTTTTTGAATCATTTATTACAATGCATAAAACAGAAAAAGGAGATCATTATGGAAATAGGCACGAAAGAAAAAAGCAATGCTATTATTATATCGGTTCAAGGGAGACTGGATGCAGCGACTTCGCCCCAGTTTGACAAGGCGTTTTCGGAACTGATCTCCAAGGGTAGTCGCACATTTCTCTTGAATATGGGCGATCTTGAATACATAAGCAGTGCGGGACTTCGAAGCATCCTCGCTGCCGCAAAGCAGTTAAAGGAAAAACAGGGAACAATATTTTTTGTGGGTTTGCGGGGTCCAGTAGAAGAAGTATTCAAAATATCAGGATTTTATTCAATTTTCCAGATATTTGATACAGAAGAAGATGCCCTTGCCCATATGTAATCAACAGCATACGGAAATGATGTCCCGAATCCTGGCGCCTGCACAGCTTGAGAACCTTGAGGAATTAGTGGAGTTTGTGTCCCATTGCGCCAGAGAGAAGGGGTTTGAGCAGAAAAGGGTTTCGGAGATAGAGATTGCCGCAGAAGAGGCTTTTGTAAACATAATTAATTACGCCTATCGGCACATGGGGAGTGCGGGAGATATTGAAGTTCAATGCGGGTTTGAGGACAGTGAGAGATTTATAATTGAGATCACTGACTCTGGAATTCCCTTCAATGTCCTTAATGTGGCTGAGCCGGATATTTCATCTGATGTATCACATCGAAAGATAGGAGGGCTTGGTATCTTTTTTATGAAAAAACTGATGGATGAGGTTTGCTATAAGTATATTGAAGGAAAAAATGTCCTGACCCTCGTCGTAAATAAGGCATAGGTTCGCCAGTAGCGTCAATGTCAGCAATAATGATTATAAAGTAAGTTATTCCCCGGGGGAAAAGCATGAAAACAGCTATTGAAAAGTCAACCCTTATAGTCCCGAATGATCTTGCCTATCTGCCTGCCATACATGCATATGCAGGTGAGGTGACAAAAAGGATTGGTTTTGAACAGTCTGATATAGATAAGATTATGTTAGCCCTCGAAGAGGCAGTGGTTAATGTTGTAGAACATGCCTTTGATGAGGAAGAGCAGGAATCTTATGAAATCATCTTTGAACCTGTTGCAACGGGCATAAAGATCATTGTCAAGGACAAGGGTTTGCCTTTTGATCCTGATATGGTTCCGGAGTATTCCCTTCCTGGCGATGTAGATCATGTTCCTGTCGGTCTCGGTTCTTTACTCATGAAAACGAGTGTGGATGAGTGTGTGTTTCATAATCTCGGTAGAGAAGGGAAAGAGATCCATTTAATCAAATACCTGCCCTCTAAAAGCGTTGTGGAACTTCATGAGGCGTCAGAACTGGAGCGCTATCCGAGACAGCCCGACGAAAGGGTTATTCCTGCGGTAAAGATGGCCTACGAGATAAGGGGGATGGAACTTTCTCAGGCCCTTGAAGTCTCAAGATTGTTTTATCGTGCCTATGGGTATTCCTACGGGATCGATTCCATCTATTATCCCGACAGGTTTATAAAGCTCCACGAAGATGGGAGTATTACGTCGGTTGTCTCTGTTGCAGTGAATAAGGAAGTCGTCGGCCATGTGGCCCTGGTGAAAGAGCATAAGGAGAGTTCGATTGCTGAAGCTGCAATGGCCGTAGTGAGGCCGGATTTCAGAGGACAGGGTTGTCAGAGCGGGATGATACAGGCTTTGCTGAAGAAGGCTCATGAAATTGGTCTGGAGGCGGTTTTCAGCAAGGCGGTAACAAACCATCCCTATGCCCAGAAAGCGGGGCAGAAGGTGGGTTTCAAGAGGTGCGCCCTGGTCCTCGGGCTCATTCCTGCAGACAGGTCCTTTAAGGGAATACATGCAGCCCTTGCTCAGCGCGAGACAGTCATATACGGGTTTATGGTCCTTAAGAATCCTGAAGGGATTGTGGTCTATCCGCCACCCCTTCATCAGGTTTTCCTGGAATATATTTATAAGAATCTCGGGCTGGACAGAACATTCATACCGCCCCGTTCTGATACTGCAGGGCAGGCACAAACCCTGGAGGATGTCTCTATAATAAAGACAACAATTGTACCTACCTACAACCGGGCGATAATCATGATTCAACGGTACGGGAAAAATATCATGCACGATGTTAAGGAGATTCTGAAAGAGCTTTGTCTTAAAAAAATAGACCAGATTACCTTTTATCTTCCCCTTAAAGACCCCCATACAGGTCTTTTTTGTGAAGAGTTTGAGAAGCTCGGCTTTTTTATGGCAGGTATCCTCCCTTTTTACGACATTGGAGATGTTCTTATTCTCCAATACCTGAATAACGTGGCTATCGATTATAGCGGGATTCAGGTAGCATCAGAGGATGCAGAGCATATCAAAGCTTACATCAGGGACCACGATCCGAACGTTACTATGTAGTAAAATTGACTGCAAAGAATCGGAATCAGGATTTTACTAAAGGTCTGTACTCTTCCCGGGTAACTTTTGTTTCACCATCAGTGAAAACATAAGGGCCATTGCACAGACCAACCCGCCCAATATATAGGTGTTACGGAATCCATGGCGCAACATGTCCACAGGCAGGCCATGCAGGACCTGATCTGAAGCGTGTTCCGGCAGAGAATGAGAGAATACGATTTCAAAGATGGCTACGCCGAAAACCATTCCGAGGTTCATGACTGTATTGAATACCCCTGATGCACTTCCCTGCTTGCCTTTAATAGCGAAACTCATAACTTGCTTGTTATTGGGTGAAAAGAAGAGCACGAAAGAAAGGCCGAGCCATACAAGGAAGACAAAAACCGGTACCAGCCCATGAAACTTGAGGGTAAATGCGAATGTAAAGACACATAGTGTTCCTGAAAGCAGGGCTATGGAACATAAAGTCCGTGGATTTGTTTTGTCTGCGAGTCTGCCAGCAGGAGAGGAAAGGAAGACATAGACCAGGGAATAAGCAAGAAGCATCATGCCCGTCTCCTTGGTGTTGAGGTCTTGTACACACTCCAGGTAAAAGGGAAGGAGAAAGGCATTGCCCGTAATAAATATATAGGCCATAAAGGTTGCAAGGATAGTAAGGTTAAATCTTAAGTCAGTAAAAAAGGCGAGGTCAAGCAAGGGGTCTTTGCAGGTTTTTTCGCGCCAGATGAATAGGGCCAGAAGAAAAAATGAGGCTGCAAAGGACAGGAGGATCTGCATAGAAGTCCATCCCAGTCTTTTTCCTGTGTTCAAGGCGTAAAGGAGGACGAGAAGACCGAGAAAGCTCAGGATAGCGCCCGGTATGTCAAAACTTTGCCTGCTTTCTGATGGAGGGGTCTGTTTTCGGGGACCATCTCCCGGAATCATTCGTGCAGCAATTATTATCGCAATTATGCCTATAGGAACATTGATGAAAAAGATCCAGTGCCAAGAGAAATATGCGGTTATAATACCCCCGAGGGGCGCCCCGGTCGCAACGCCGAGGGCGGAACTTGTCGACGTAATGCCAAAGGCCCATCCCGTGATGTTTGGGGGGAGAAATTTAGAGATAATTGCATAGCCTGATGCAAGGAGCATGGCGCTTCCTATGCCCTGGATACAGCGAAAACCAACGAGAACATTGATGTTATCAGAAATGCCGGAAAGAAAAGATCCGACCGTGAAAAGAGAATACCCTAATATAAACACCTTTTTGAGACCTGCCTTGTCCGCCAGACGACCGAAGAGCAAGAGGGTGCTTGTAATGATAAGGAGATAGGCTACTACAACGCGGGACGACTCTCCGGTGCCAACGTGAAAATGCTGGGAAATTGTGGGTAGGGAGATATTGATTATATAGTTGTTCAATCGCGACATAAATGAACAGAATGCCACGCTTGCTACTATCCATATTTGAGCTGATTTGTCGGTAACGAAAAGGGTTTTCAACAAATATATCTTCCTACAGTTTAACTGCCTTCAGCCTTTTTATTGCCTCTGCAATCCTCTCTTCATTTATTGTAATCGATATCCTGAAGTAGCCTTCGCCCTCGTCGCCGAAGCCGCTGCCCGGGGTTACCACGATCCCCGTCTCTTCGATCAGCTTTTCGCAAAAATCAGCTGATGTGTAGCCCTGGGGTACCTTGGCCCAGATATAAAAGGTAGCGCGGGGTTTTTCCACTTGTATCCCTGCAGAGAGAAGGCCATCAACAACAAGGTCTCTCCGTCTCTGGAATGTCTGCTTCATATTATCAACAGAGCTTTGATTGCCCGTAAGGGCTTCAATTCCTGCGTACTGAATGGCCTGAAATACACCGGAATCGATGTTGGTTTTCAATTTCCCGAGGTTATATATGGCATCTCTGTTCCCAACAGCGAAGCCGATCCTCCATCCGGTCATGCAGTAGGTTTTTGAGAGTGAATGGAATTCGATGGAATGGTTCTTCTCTTTATCGAATTCGAGGATGCTCCTTGGATTGTATCCGTCATAGGCTATTTCGCTGTACGCTGCATCATGACAGATGAGAATGTCGTATTTCCTGGCAACGGCGAGGGCATTTTCATAGAATGCATCATCTGCGCAAGCGCCGGTAGGATTATTCGGATAGTTGATAAACATGATTTTTGCCTTTTTGAGCACATCTTCCGGAATAAGGTCGAATCTGGGGAGGAAGCGGTTCTCTTCAAGCAAGGGCATAATATAAGGGGTCCCTCCTGCAAGGAGGGTTGTTATTTTGTATACAGGGTAACCAGGGGACGGTATGAGGGCAATATCACCTGTTTCGATATAAGCCCATGGTATGTGGGCAATCCCTTCTTTGGAGCCTATGAGGGTAACCACCTCAGTCTCAGGATTCAATGATACATTAAAGCGTGTAAGATACCAGTCAGCAACCGCCTTTCTGTATTCAAACAAGCCTTCATAACTTGGGTACCGGTGGTTTTTAGGGTCCGCAACCGCTTTGTCCATTGCATTGATAATATTCTGTGGAGTAGGAATATCCGGGTCGCCGATACCAAAATCTATAAGGTCAATCCCCCTTTTTCGCGCCTCGGTCTTTTTTTTGTCGATCCGGGCGAACAGATAGGGGGGAATCTTTTCTATTCTTGATGCGGGTTTTGCCATTGATATACTCCTCAAAATTATTTTCATATTCATGTAATGTTTTTTTTGAACAAAGTAAAGTATTTTTTGCTCCTCTGTACCCTGCAAGGTCTGTGACGGATGATTTTATTTGAAAAGGGCTTTTGGTATGTGTAAGAATAGACAGTATGGACCATATTTTGCGAAGAATTCCCCATGATTTTCCTCTCTCGGAAAGGCCCTATAAGGAGATTGCAGACAGGATAGGGGTGAACGAAGAGGACATAGTCGGGGGTCTTGAAAGTCTGAAGAGGACGGGGACGGTGAGAAGGGTCGCAGCAGCCCTCTATCATCGCAGGGCTTCATATACCCACAACGTCATGGTGGTCTGGAAAGTTGAAGAGCAGGATATCGAGAGGGTCGGCGAAACCATGGCCTCCTTTTCAGAGGTAAGCCACTGTTATGAGAGGGATACAGGTGGTTTCTGGGATTATACGATCTATACGATGATTCACGGGAAGAGCATGGAAAACTGTATGGATGTAATAAAAAGGATCTCCGAATCAACGGGTGTTAAGGATTATGAGTTTTTTTTAAGTAAAAGGGAATTTAAGAAAACATCACTTTCGGTGGAGAATGAATAGAAAAGAATCTGAAAGACTCTATGAAAAGGCGTGGGATCTTATTCCAGGTGGGGTAAACAGCCCGGTACGGGCCTTCATGTCTGTGGGTGATACGCCTTTTTATGTAAAAAGGGGGAAGGGCGCCTACCTCTATGATGTTGATGGCAATGAGTATCTTGATTATGTTGCCTCATGGGGGGCGATCATACTTGGCCATGCCGATGATGGTCTTAATCAAGAGGTTGCGGCGGCCCTTGAGGATGGAACTAGTTTCGGTGCATGCCATCCTTTAGAGGTTGAGATGGCGGAGATTATCACCGGGGCATTTTCAAGTATAGAGAAAGTAAGGCTCGTAAGTTCGGGTACAGAAGCAACGATGAGTGCGATCCGTCTTGCGAGGGGTTTTACCGGTAAGAGTGGTATCATCAAATTCAGGGGATGCTATCATGGCCATGCAGATAGTCTTCTTGTGAAGGCAGGTTCAGGGCTTGCCACCTTCGGCACCCCAGACAGCGCTGGTATTCTCATTGATCTTGCAAGACATACCTATGTCGCTGATTTTAACCACCTTGATTCTGTAAGGTCGATTATCCGGGACCACAACAATGATATTGCATGCATTATTATTGAACCCATCATGGGCAATATGGGGGTGATCCTGCCTGAGAAGGCATTCATTGAGGGGATTCAGGAGATGTGCAGGGACCGGGAAATACTGCTTATCTGCGACGAGGTGATTACGGGGTTCCGGGTAACCTATGGTGGAGCGCAACACCTCTACAACCTGAATCCGGACCTTACATGCCTCGGCAAGATTATAGGAGGCGGTTTCCCTATAGGCGCTTTTGGGGGTAAAAGAGAGATTATGGAAAGGCTTGCCCCTCTTGGCGATGTCTATCAGGCAGGCACGCTCTCAGGGAATCCCATAGCAGTGCGGGCCGGTCTTTATGTGCTGAAGTATTTGAAGGAGGCAGCACCTTATCGCCTGCTCCGGGAGAGGGTTGAGTTTCTCAGAGGGGGCATCCTTGAAGCCGCTTCACGGGCATCAATCCCTTTTGTGATCAACAGCATTACCGCCATGTTTACCGGTTTTTTCTCCCCCGACGAGGTAAACGACTACGAGACGGCAGCGCACTCGAACAGGGTGCTCTATGAACAGTTTTTCAAGGCCATGCTTGAAGAGGGGATATTTTTTGCCCCAAGCCCCTTTGAAGCGGCTTTTATTACATTAAGTCATGGAGAAAATGAGCTGGCAAAAACAATAGAAGCCTGTGAAAAGGTTTTTAGAAAGATAAAGGTATAGGGGACATGATACAAACTCCAAGAGCAGTTGTATATGTTAATTTGAATGCCCTTGTAAAGAATTACCATACAATAAAGGCTCTATTGCCTACGGAGGTTAAAGTTCTCTGTGTTGTCAAGGCGGATGCCTATGGCCACGGCGCAAAGGAAGTAGCCCGAAGGCTTGAGTCGTGCAAGGTCGATTACCTTGGCGTAGCATCCGTTGATGAAGGAATGGAGCTTCGGGAAAGCGGGATTACAGCTCCGATACTGGTAATGAGCGGCATATTCTCCTGGGATGAGATTGAGCCTGTATTTAAAAACAGGCTGACACCCGTGGTGTACGATTTTGGCACCCTTGACAGAATAGAGGCAGCAGGGGAAAGATATGATGATTCATTGAAGGTCCACATGAAGGTCGATACAGGTATGGGCAGGCTTGGTTTTACTGTCGATGAGTTTCCCCGTGTAATTGAGCGCATCAAGGAGATGAGACATGTGGACCTTGAAGGCATCATGAGTCATTTTTCTTCATCCGAGATGCGGGATGACTACGGGATAGAGCAGATAAGGCTTTTTAACAGGGCTGTACAGGTTTCGCGGGATTTGGGCATAGAACCGGAGATTGTTCATATGGCGAACAGCGGCGCCTTGACTACTTACCCTGACGCATGTTTCAATATGGTTCGGGTTGGCATCAATCTTTATGGTTCTCATACCGCAAAGGGGCTGAGAGAAAAAATGGCCTTAAAGCAGGTAATGAAACTTGTTTCCAGGATTGCTGTTTTAAGGGAGTTTGATGAAGGATCGGCATTAAGCTATGGTGGTACCTATATGACAGAAGCGCATACAAAGGTTGCCTATATCCCTCTTGGATATGCTGATGGCTACCCGAGGTCCCTTTCAAATAGGGGTTCGGTGTTGATAAAAGAGAAAAGATGCAGTATTATTGGAAGAATTTGCATGGATTGGCTGCTCGTTGATGTTACGGGTCTTGGTGATATTGATGTTGGGGAAGAGGTGATACTGTTGGGCCGTAGTGGTACTCAGGCAATTACTGCCGATGAGATAGCTGAGCATGAAGGAACCATCCCTTATGAGGTTCTCTGCAGGATATCGAAAAGGATCATGAGAGTCTATGTTTGAGAACCTGTTACAGCGGATTATTTCACCTGTTGAAAATATTTTTAGGGAGTTCGGAAGCATAGGGCTGATGTTTTACCAGAGCATCTACTGGATGTTCCGAAGACCCTTTAAATTTGACTACATACTGAAGCAAATGGAATTTGTCGGGTTAAATTCAGTCCTTGTAGTAGTAATAACCGGTGTTTTTACCGGCATGGTCCTTGCCCTCCAGTCCTATCACGGGTTCAGAAAATTCGGGTCAGAGGGTCTTGTGGGAATGACGGTGGCTTTGAGTATAACGAGAGAGCTCGGTCCTGTCCTTACAGCCTTAATGGTTACGGGAAGGGCAGGGTCAGCCATGGCAGCGGAATTAGGGACTATGAGGGTTACTGAGCAGATTGATGCCCTTATGGTAATGGCCCTCAATCCTATCAAGTACCTTGTGGCGCCGAGGATTATTGCATCCTTTATTATGCTCCCCCTTCTCACTATTATTGCAGATTTTGTAGGAATAGTGGGGGGGTATATTGTAGGGGTAAAACTCCTTGGTATAAATGAAGGGGCCTATATCAACAAGACGATCCAGTACCTTGATCTTGACGACATATATAACGGGCTGATAAAGGCAGCGGTTTTCGGCGTAATCCTGAGCGTAGTGTCATGCTATAAAGGTTTTTATACAAGTGGAGGCGCTGAGGGGGTCGGGAGGGCAACTACGGAAGCAGTGGTTGTATCGAGCGTATCGATTCTTATTTCAGACTATGTGCTCACCTCCATCATGTTTTGATATGAAAGAGAATACGGCAATAGGAATCAAAGACCTCCATAAACAATTCGGCGATCAGAAGGTGCTGGATGGCATAAACCTTGATATAGAGAGGGGAAAGATTACAGTTATTATAGGGAAAAGCGGAGGCGGGAAGAGCGTTCTGCTCAAACATCTGATAGGTCTGGTGAAACCCGATAAGGGAGAGATATGGGTAGATGGACTTGATATTGTAAAGCTTAACGAAAAAGAACTGAATGAAACAAGGAAAAAATTCGGTATGCTCTTTCAGGAAGCTGCCCTTTTTGATTCCATGAACGTCTATGATAATGTGGCCTTTCCTCTCAGGGAACATACAAAATTATCTGAAAAAGCGATAGAGAGAGCTGTTGAGGAAAAGCTTAAACGGGTGGGGTTGCTTGCCTTTGGGGAAAAGATGTCTTCTGAGCTTTCCGGCGGCATGAGAAAAAGAGTGGGGCTTGCGCGGGCCCTAATAATGGATCCGGATATTGTGCTTTTTGATGAGCCTACAAGCGCCCTCGATCCTGTGATATCAGTGACCATAGAGGACCTGATACGAGAGACCCAGACTCACTTCCAGAAGACCTATGTGGTGATCAGCCACGACATACTCGGTATGTTCAGGATTGCCGACAAGGTAGCAATGCTTTCCAACGGAAGAATTGTAGCGGAGGGATCGCCCAATGAGGTGAGGAGAAGTAATAACGAGATGGTGCAGGAGTTTATGAGGGCGGTAAAAATGCCCGCTTTATCAGGAGGTAACTATGCATAGACAACAAAATATTTCGACTGAAATGAAGGTCGGCATACTGGTTGTTGTGGGGATCATCATTTTATTCTATATGTCTTTCAGGGTGGGGAAATTCGGAGTCTTCAGGGAAGGAGGGTATGATCTCGTAGTCTTTTTTGACAACGCTTCAGGTCTTGACCCGAAGACGCCTGTCCAGATCGCGGGGGTAGAAATCGGAAAGGTAAAAAGTATTCAATTGGAAGGATACAGGGCGAAAGTCAATCTCCTGATAAAGGATAAAATAAAGATTCCTCTTGACAGCAAGATAGCGGTTAAGGCCCAGGGTGTGCTTGGAGACAAATATATAGAAGTGAAGCCCGGAGGGGATAAAAAATATTTTGACCATGGGGGTACAATAAAAGATGTAATCACTACTCCTGATTTTGATCAGATCTTTGCTACGGTAAACAGGGCGGCCAAGAATTTTGGGGATACCCTGGATGAATTCTCGGGTATTATCGGGCCCAAGGAAAAGGAAAATATCAAGAAGAGCCTTGATAATATACAAACTGTGAGTAACGATTTTAAAGAAGTCATAAGGGTGAACAAGGAAAATATCACCCTTGTTGTAAAGAACGCCTCAGTTATCAGTGGAAAACTGGGAAGTATTGTGAATGATGTGGAGCAGGGGAAAGGCACTCTCGGTCTTCTTGTTAAGGATGAAACGCTCTATAATGACGCAAAGGAGACCGTTGCAGCCCTAAAGACCATATCGACAGATATTGAGCAGGGGAAAGGCAGTCTTGGAAAACTTGCAAAGGATGATGCCCTTTATAATGATGCGAGGGATACTGTTAAAAACATCAAAGATATTACCGCAGGAATTCAAAAAGGAGAGGGCAGTTTTGGAAAGTTTACTAAGGATGAAGGTATGTATAATGAGGCACAGAAGACAATGAAGAAGATTCAGAAAGGGGCGGACGGTCTCACTGAGATGACGCCTATCACGATCCTGGGAACGATAATAGGCACATTTTTTTAATGTGGAGAATATTTCTTCTTCTTTTTATATTGAATTTTCCCTGTACCCTCCATGCCTTTTTCTGGCCCCTGTCATGGGAATTTGAACAGGAAAAGCGGTTTTTAGGTCCCCTTATTTCCTATCAGAACGATGAAGAAAATACAGGTATTACCGTGAGACCCCTCCTCTCCTCCTATGACTCAAGGGATGGGGGTGAATGGAATTTCATATATCCCCTTGGAAAAAGCAACAAGGAGAAGTCCTATTTTGTCCCCATCTATCTCTCTAAATCGATGGCAGAGGGGGAATCGGATACAGCCTTCACATTCTTGTTCTGGGGGAAATCGAAGCAGGGCAGGTATTTTGGTTTTTTCCCTTTCTTCGGTACTATGTATGACCGGTTCGGTGCAGACGAACTGGGCTTCCTTGCTTGGCCCATCTACAGTTACAAAACCGCAGAGGGTGCTACAAAGAGGAACTTCCTTTATCCCTTTTTTGCAACCTATTCCGGCGCAGAAACAGGGTTTAAGGCATGGCCCCTCTATGGCACCAGGGAGAGAATGGGTGAGAAGAAAACAACCTTTTTTCTATGGCCTTTCTTTGTAAAACAGCAAAGAGATCTTGATACGGATGAGCCCATAGACGCCCTTAATGTGACGCCTTTTTATATGAGTGCAGTATCAAGGAAAAGGGCTTCCTATAGCATCATGTGGCCCATATACAGTTACCAGAAGGATGAAGACAAGGTAAAACATGGTTTTTTCTTCAATCTTTTCTCAAAGACAGAAGGGTCCGGGGAAACCGGCTACAGCTACTTTCCCTTTATATCATCAGTGAAAAAGGAGAATGATACGACGCTGGATATCTTGTGGCCTCTCTATAAGGAAACAGAATACTATATCGAGAATGACCGGTATCTATACAGGCGAATTTTACTCTGGAACAGATACCTCACAGAGAAAGGACGAACCTTTCTTAGCGTCTGGCCTTTTTTCGAGTACAGGAAAGAAAAGGATGAACATACAGTGTACATCCCCACAGTGCTCCCTTACAAGGAGGCAGGATGGGACAGGATCGCGAGACCCTTACTGACACTCTATGAACAGAGAACGGGACCCGACAGGAGCGCGGTAAGCGTTCTGTACGGCCTTTTCACGAATGAAAAGAAAGGTGAAGACTGGAAAACACGTTTTGCCTTTCTCCTTGAGGTAAAAAAAGAAAAAGGCCACTTTGGCTTCGAATTTCTCTCAGGTTTATTAGGGATGGACAAAACACATCTGAAGATACTCTTTATACCATTTAAGAAGGAATAAACCCAGATTTTCCATTAGGATGAGCATCTGTGTCGGGATATTCCACGCAAACACGCTCTTTCGCTCCAGCGGCTTCATTCGCTCGCGTTCGGCTTCGGAACTTTTGTTTACACAAAAGACCGAGCTTCCTCGACTCACGACGGTTTGCTTAAGGATTACCCCGACACCATGCTCTAATGGCTTATTTGGGATAAATTCACACCCATGGACATCTATTTAGCTCGCACAGCGAGCGAGAGGGGGTGGCTCCGCCAGTTTTACTGGTGGAGGGGGCGACGCGAGCCCCTTTAAATGGTTAATAGGCGGGGTCGTCTCTGCGCAGGGTAATGTATGAGAACTTTGCCCGGAAAGCATCAGGCTCCATATGGGCTGTTTCGGCGAGGCGTGCGAGTTGCTCTCCTTCAAAGTCATCCTTTTCAAGGCGTATCATATAATTCCTTGCAACTTCATAGACCTCGGAATTGATATTGACATAACGTATCTTGGATCTACCCTTTGAATCGAACATCTCCGCAAAGGGAACAGGCAGAATACGACCTTCGAACTGGACGATCATTGCTGCGGTGCCTCCCTTGAGGAGATAACGGATTGCCCCATATCCGAGATTTCTTGTGTAATCAATGTCATAGGGTATAGGCGGTGCTGCCCTTAACTCATATCCGATATTTTTTTCAACGATAGTAATCTTCAGGCCCATGGCTGCAAGATTATCCCTGACGAGGCGCTTAAGGACTCGTTCAAGCTGGATTTCTGCGAGCCTGATCCGGCCTGATTCATCGCGCTCAACGTCGGGGTATTCATTCAGCTCTTCCAGGTCACACTTTTCAACTAAACCTTCGGCAAGGATAGCAACGCCATGATCCCTGCCCATGGAGAGCCTTTTTATAATGGATCCGGATAATATATCAACCAGTTTATGAACGGAGATCCTCGATTCTTCAAACTCTTCAGGTATAAGGCATATCGTTGCCCCTGAGCCCTTACCTATTCCTATCGCGAGATGGCCCGCATGCCTTCCCATGGTGGTTATGAAATACCATCTCCCCATGGTCCGAGCATCCTCCATGAGGTTATTGACGATCTTTACCCCGAGGTGTCGTGCCGTCTGAAATCCAAAGGTTGAAAAGCCGCCGGGAATTGGGATGTCGTTATCGATAGTCTTGGGCGTATGCACCACATTTATGGAGCCCCTGCCTTCTCTTTCAATCCAGTTTGACATAAAAAGGGTGCCTTCGCCGCCGATGGTAATGAGATACTTTATTCCAATCTCTTTTAAGGTATGCATAAGGACTTCGAATTTTTTCTGTGCGTCCCCGGGTGCGTCGCGGGAGGTTCTAAGGATTGAACCACCGGTAGTATGAAGTCGAGATACGGCATCTATGGTGAGAGGCATTACCGCATCCCGGTTACCTTCAAAGAGGCCTGAGAAGCCCCCTACGATGCCGATAACCTGTTTTCCCTGATTGATTGCTTCAATAGTGGCAGCAGCTATGACACCGTTAATGCCCGGTGCAGGTCCGCCGCCTACGATAATACCAACGGTTTCTTTTTTCATATACACAGTTTTGCATTATTCCAATTATATTTGCAAGTTTTTTTTGGTTGATTTTGACTCATATAAAGGTATAAGTTCTGATACCTATGAAAATCGGGTTCCACCTTTCTATTGCCAAGGGTTTTGAATGGACTTATCGGGAAGCCCAAAGGTTATCCTGCGATGTAGTCCAGATCTTTGTAAAGAATCCGAGGTCGTGGGCAAAGAAGGGATGGAAGGATGAAGATATCGATACATTCGCAAGCCTTTTTGCTGATATACCTGTTTTCTCCCACCTTTCCTACCTCCCGAATCTTGCAAGGGTTGATGATGATGAAAAAAGCATGACGGGTTTTATGAATGAAGCGGCCCTATGCTGTCAAATTGGCATAAAGGCCATGGTAGTCCACTGTGGCTCCCATGAGGACAGGAAAAGAGGGATAGTTAACGTCGCAACCGCAATAAACAAGATACTCGACGTACAAGATTTGAGTATCATTCTTGAGAACGGGGCTGGCCAGGGTAACGCCATCGGAACGGATATAACAGAATTAGCAATGATCTATGACAAAGTGGAAAGAAAAGAGCAGGTCTCATTATGCCTCGATACGGCACATCTTTTTCAATCAGGATATGACATAGGTCGGCTTGCAGGATGGAATGACCTTGTCCTTGCGATTGACAGGGAATTCGGAAGGGATATAATAAACCTGTTCCATTTAAACGATTCAAAAACAGGTTTAAACAGCAGGGTTGACAGGCACTGGCACATAGGACAAGGAGAGATTGGTATACAGGCCTTTAAATTTATTCTTAATGAAAAAAGATTTGCCGGTCTTCCAGGGGTCATGGAAACACCGAAGACCGGCACAATGGACGAAATAAATATGAAAGTTATGAGGTCTTTACTTCCTCCGCTGATGTCTCGTTCTTTTTCGTAACTTTCTGTATTTATGCTTCCTGATCTTCTTTTTTCTCCATTTTAAAACACTTCCCATTACTCACCTCAATTGTTTTATAGAAAATTCATCTTTTAAAGATCCCTTTAAATCATAGACCTTAAAAACATAACCTTCATTTGGTTTTTTTGCAACAATATAATGAAAAGAGCCGCCATATTCATCTGTAAAAAATAATCAGCTTTGCCTTACCTCAGCCTGTTACCGCATAGATAATACCATCCTTTTTGTTCCTGTGGTAAAGATACATACAAAATTAATCTTTTAAACGCAACTATTCACATGATTGTCTTGAAAGGCTTGACAAAAATCGCTATAATAAAACCCACGTGCCTGTAGCTCAATTTGGATAGAGCAACGGACTTCTAATCCGTAGGTTCCGTGTTCGAGTCACGGCAGGCGCGCATTTACAAAAGTGTGGGAATCGGTTTAATCTTTAGTTATTACACTTCCAAGTTTTTCTTAATAAAAGGGTCAGCAAATCCGATAATGATAATAATGGGATTGTAAACAACATTCGGATATCATTTTTTCCGGATGGATACTCACCAACAGGAGTCCATATGAGTAAGTTGCTGCTGGTTGATGATGATAAAATACTTGGAAGAGTAGTTTCGAAGACTCTCTGGAAAACCCTTGGAGTTAATCTGGAAGTGGTCTATTCGATGGAGGAGGCAAAATTTCTCATTGATAACTGCAAAGATGAGTTTTATCTTGCAATACTTGACTACAATCTGCCTGATGCCCCGGATGGACAGATAGTTGATTACATATTATCAAAAAATATTCCGGCTCTTGTGTTAACAGGGTCATATGATAATGATATACGCGACAAAATGCTTTCCAAAAACATTGTCGATTATATTGTGAAGCGGAGTACAAAAGAGCTGGAGTACCTCGTATCTGTCGTGAACAGGATCATCAACAACAGGTATATCAAAGCGCTGGTGGTAGATGATTCAAGCACATACAGGTTGTCCATGTCGAATATATTAAAAAACCAGTTGCTCAATGTTTTTTCAGCAGAAAACGGAAAAGAAGCCCAGGATGTTATTATTGACAATCCGGATATCAAGATTGTAATTACGGATTATATCATGCCTTATGTGGATGGACTCGATCTCCTGACTCATATAAGGGAACGGTACAAGAAGGATACTATGGCAGTTATTATTGCATCGGGAGTGAGTGGGGTAGACATAGTCCCGAAATTTCTGAAGGCAGGGGCAAATGATTATATAATGAAGCCATTCAGTATTGAAGAATTTATCTGCAGGGTAAACTTGAATCTTGAAAACCTCAGCATGATAGAAACATTGAGGGGCCTTGCCCACAAGGATTCTTTAACAGGTCTTCATAACAGGAGGCATCTCTTTGAAGCGGGAAGCGCCGTATATTCATCAGCCCAACGTAATAACTTTGGAGTTGCGGTAATGATGATGGATATTAACGAATTCAAAAAGATCAACGATCATTACGGACATGATGCAGGAGATCAGGTGCTGCGAAACTGTGCCGATAGGTTGAGAAAGCTCTTTAACAGGAAGTCTGATATCGTGTCAAGGGTTGGAGGAGATGAATTCTGTGTTATCACCTCCTTTGAGAACGAGGAAGGATTATGCAGTTTTGCGGAAGAGGCAAGGAAAAATATAGAAGAAGAAAAAGTTGAATGTGATGGGAATACGATAGGTTTCACCATTTCCATAGGAATCTGTACCAGGCAGCTCAACTCTCTTGAAGCAATGATAAAAAATGCTGATAATATGATGTATAAGGCAAAAAAGACCGGCAAAAATGTAATGTGTTCCGATGATTGACTTAACTGACATTAGATACTAATTTCTATGGTAGCGGAAATATATGTCAGCAGAGGGGGAGGACATGAAAATTCATTTATTATCGGCCTTAATCTTCGGAATATCAATGCTCATATTCACTCCCGGTTTTGCAAAAGACCCTGGTAATCCTGCTGCAGTACAGGAAAAGGCAACCTTTGCCGGTGGATGTTTCTGGTGCATGGAACACCCTTTTGATAAAATTGATGGGGTAATATCTGTTATCGCAGGGTATACGGGTGGTCAGAAGAAAAATCCGACTTACAAAGAGGTGTTATCAGGTAGTACCGGACATGCAGAATCAGTTCAGATTGTATATGAACCTGCAAAAATAAGTTACCAGAAGCTGCTGGATCTGTTCTGGCGCAATATTGATCCTTTAGCAATAGACAAGCAGTTTTGCGATACTGGAAAACAGTACCGCACTGCAATATTTTACCACAATGAAGAGCAGAAGCGGCTCGCCGAGGGATCAAAAAGGGCGTTGGAGGAATCAAAAAGGCTTCGAGGGCCTATTTACACCGAAATAGTTCCTGTAGCGGAATTCTATCCTGCGGAAGAATATCACCAGCATTACTATAAGAAGAACCCCATGCAATACAATTTATATTATTTCGGTTGCGGCCGTAGTGAGAGGCTTAAGGAATTATGGGGGAAAGACGAGTAAGGGGTGCTGATTCTTAATTCCCGTGTTTTAACCCTTCCATAAACATGTGTAAGTCTGCCCATTTTTTAAGGAAAATAGTTGACAGTAACCAAAATAATACTGTATTAAGAAAATAACTGATATTTTCATTGTTTGCAGTAATAGTTTGTGTGGAGAATTCTAAAGTCAAAACCTTAAGGATGGAACAATGATCTGTGTAAATTGCGGAAGCACTAATAAGGAAGGAAACCGGTTCTGCACGGTCTGTGGTTCAGTAATTGCTTCGCAAGGAAGGCACTATTGCAGGCATTGTGGTAAAGAAGCGGCTGAACAGGCAGTCTTCTGCGTAAGCTGCGGCGCTTCTCCAAAGGGGGGAAGGAATTTTTGTCATTATTGTGGTTCTGCTACTAATAGTGCCCAGGAATTATGCATAAAGTGTGGCATGAGACTCCTGCCGGAAGGAAGTGACCAGAAAGACTGGCTTATCACTCTCTTGCTCTGCGTTTTTCTGGGATATCTTGGTATTCATCGGTTTTATACAGGGCATATTGTTACAGGGGTGATCCAGATTCTAACCTGCGGAGGTTGTGGAATCTGGACGCTGATTGATCTGATAATGATAGCGACCGGTTCTTTTAAGGACAAAGATGGAAATGTTCTGGCAAGAAAATGATTATTTAGAACTTAAATAAATAGGTATTCCATGCTATTATTATGGTGTTATGGTACAGCAATGGGGATAACCGTACCCGGTAACAGGATGAGAGACGGAATGAAGATAGAATATATCCCTTTAAGGCAAGGCAGGTTTAGTCGTTATTCAACCCTTGTTTTCTTATCATCATTGCTTATACTATCCATGGTTATTACTCCAACCCTAAAAGAACCCTTTTCCCTCTGTATATTCAAAAATCTTTTCGGGATACCCTGCGGAGGCTGCGGTATGACGAGGGCTTTTTTCTTTTTGGGTCATGGAAATATTGCACAGGCTATTATGCTTAATCCATGTAGTCCCGTTGTTTTTGTCCTTGCAATTATGTTTTGGATAAATTGTATGGCATCATTTATAACAAGGAAGATAGTTAGAATTCATTTGACCGTGCAAGGAAGAATTTTTGCCTATGCGCTATCTGCGGTCATGATGATAATGGTTTGGTGTTACAATTTGTTACTCAATCCTTATGTATAAATATAAATAGGAGGTATATTATGTTTTGTCCAAAATGTGGTAATGCGAACGAACCTGATGGAAAATTCTGCCAAACCTGCGGGGTTCCTCTGGAGCAGAAAATTGAGAATAATAAAGGTGCAACAACAGCAGGTAATCGATTTGTTCCAATAAATCAGGCTGAGAGAACAATGGGCAATGCAATGATTTCCGAGAAGGACAAAGGTACTTTGATTCTTTTAGCTTGTTTCGGTAATTTTGGTCTCGACCGGTTTTATCGAGGTCAGGTAGGACTCGGGATAGCAAAGCTTCTTACTATGGGAGGGTGCGGAATCTGGTCTTTGGTTGATTTATTTACCTATGCACTCGGAGGTCTTGCGCAGGATTCTGATGGCAAATGGATTGCTGATAAAAAGAGCCTTAATTTTATCCGTAACAAGTAAGGAATTCTGTTCAACATTCAATGTTCTATGTTCAACGTTGAAGTTGAACAGAAAGTTGGGGGCGACCCCGTATCAAGTACGGGGCGACGTGAGCCCCGGGTTTTGTGGTTCCCTTAGCGACGTCTGTCGCGAGAGGGGGGTGGCTCCACGGGCTTTGCTCGTGGAGGGGGCGACGTGAGCCCCAGAGATTGAGCGTAGGGAGGGAATAATGATTTGCGAAAAGTGTAACACAGAGATTTCGGGTGCTGCAAAATTTTGTCCCAAATGTGGATTAAAGATGGAGTCTCCAGAACCTGCACTATCTTTAACCATGAAATGTCCTCAATGCGGTGCTGAGAATCCCATAACGGCGAAATTTTGTAAAGCAGACGGCTATAACCTGCAGGAGGCGCAGGCAATCCCTAAGAAAGAGGAGACGGTTACAGCAGTAGATGAACCGGAACCGCCTCAACCACCGGAACCGCCTTTAACCCCTAAAGAAACTCCGGCAGAAAATGAAACTGTTGAAACTCCCAATCCAGTTCCTTTTGAAGTGAAGGAGACGATTACCTGCCCCACTTGTGGAACGGAGAATCCTGCAGGGGCAAGATTTTGTAAAAAAGATGGTACAAACCTAAAAGAAATATCGGAACATGCAAATGATGGTGACACAACAATTAAAGAGGAAAGAGTGGCACAGCCGCAAAATAAGGAGGAACCAAATCCAGCGGGCCAGATGAATACAGAGAAAAAACCAAAAAAAGCGATGAATTGGCTGTGGGTTATCATTGCCGTTGTCTTTGTAGTGTTGGCAGGCGCGGGAGGTTATCTCTATTTTTCCGGACCCATGGGCATGAAACCCGCTGATTTTCAAAAAATCGTCAACGAGGAACTACGAACGAAGAATTTAGGCGTTATTGTTGAAATCAATAATGATTGGACTGCTACATTAAGCGGTCCTGTAAAACAACAGGCAGAAAAGGAGCTTGCAATCAACACAGTCAAGTCTCATAAAGAAATAAAAAATGTGATTGACAGCATTACGTTTGAACAGCGGACGCCTGCTGATATTCAGACAGATATAAACAGGGAGCTTGGGAGTAAGGGTTTTACTGCCATACAGGCACGGGTTGATGAAAATTATATTGCTGTCTTCACAGGCTATGCTGCAAATCAGGATGAAAAAGCGAACGCTGTGGATATCGCAAAAGGAAGCGCTGAAATAAAAGGGGTTCGTGATGAAATTAATGTAAAAACCGAACCAGCATCACAGCCGGGATCGGTGCCCCAGCCACTGCCGCCGCCTCCGGGATCACCGCAGGTATCTCCGTCTCAGCGACCAGCACCTCAAACGTTGCCGCCTCCGGGACCAATGCCACCGCAAAGATCAGCGCCACCTACAAAATTAGCACCACCACCAGGTGTTGATACAGCAAGGCTTGAAGGTGAGATCAACAGAGCCCTGAGAGGTTCCGGCATTCACGGCGTTTACGTTATCGTAAGAAATGATTTAACTGTTACAATGAAGGGTACTGTCCGTAATCCCGATGAAAAAGAACGGGCCCTTCAAATAGTGAAGGGATATGGGCAGGTGAGAAGGATTAAGGATATGGTATTTATTGTTGCTTCATGATATAGGGGTTTAAAGTTAAGAGAAAGCATGAGGAGAAGGGCTATGAATATATATCGCAGCAGGAGGGTAATAGTTTATACAACATTGATAAGTATCGCGTGTGTGCTGCTGATCTTAACAGGGTGTGCGGATTTTAAGAAAAAAACCGGAACCTTCCTGGGCGGTGACAGCGGGGAACAGCCCATGGATTCCCGTGATGAAGCTATAGGAAAGTATAACTACAAAAGCATAAAAGACGAGATTATATTGGGATCACCGAGCATTATTCCTGATGTTGCGAGAATTGGTGACACAATAACACAGACAATGCAGTATGTAGTGCTCTCCCCGGAAAAGAATAAAAGCTTCAAGGTCCAGGAGGTTGTTACACTGTCAGGGAAAGGTATTCTCCTTGAGCTGTCGAGAAAAGAGATTGAAAAAATGCAGGGTACGCATACATCCACGGTACAATTTACTATACCAAATGGTTTGGCCCGTGGCAGTTATAAACTTATCACTACAATAAGTACCGCTGGTATGGAAAAGAAGCAGACGGGAAGTTTCAGGGTGAAATAAGGGTAGATAATATGATTATTGGTGTATTAAAGGAGATAAAAGAAGGAGAAAACAGGGTTTCCATGACCCCGGCAGGGGTCCATACCCTTGCGATGGACGGCAATACATTACTGGTAGAGGCCGGAGCAGGCGAAGGAAGCGGTCTTATGGATGAAGAGTATCGCCGCGAAGGCGCCCATGTTACATCGCGGGATGAGATTTTCGCTAAAGGGGAGATGATTGTTAAGGTCAAAGAACCTCTTGAATCGGAGTGGCAATCCTTGAGGGAAGGCCAGATCCTTTTTTACATATCTCCACCTTGCTTCTTCAGAGAGGCTGACAAATGCGTTGCTCAACAGAGGGATAACGGGTATTGCCTATGAAACGGTGCAGGATGGAGAGGGACGCCTGCCCTTGCTTGCCCCGATGAGTGAAGTGGCCGGCAGAATGTCTGTGCAGGTGGCCATGCGTTTCCTTGAAACCGATTATGGCGGGAGAGGAGTTTTATTGAGCGGGGTACCGGGTGTACCGCCTGCGGATGTGGTAATTCTCGGATGCGGCATAGTGGGATTCAATGCCGCAAAGATTGCCGTAGGGCTTGGCGCTCATGTAACTATGCTTGATATTAATCATAACAGGCTCAAGTATATTGATGATGTGCTCCACGGAAATGTAATTACAGTCTACTCCAACCCCGTTACTGTCCAGAGGGCTGTAAGTTATGCGGATGTCGTGATAGGCGCTGTTCTACTCGCAGGCGCCCGCGCCCCGGTGCTGGTTACCGAGAAAATGGTATCTCAAATGAAACCGGGATCAGTCATAATTGACGTGTCGGTTGATCAAGGCGGATCCGTAGAGACGACGAGGCCTACAACGCACGCGGAGCCTGTCTACAAGCTTCACAATGTAATCCATTATGGCGTCCCCAATATACCCGCTGCTGTTCCAAGGACTTCTACATATGCCCTGACGAACGCAGTTTTGCCCTATATCCGGACAATGGCATCAAAAGGTTTAAGAAAAGCTGCCGAGGAAGACAGTGCCCTGGCTCTGGGAATTAACCTTGCACAGGGCGTACTCACCAATGAGGCAGTAGCTGCTGCCTTTGGCATGGGCTGGAAATCATGGCAGGATATGGCATAATTAACCTGATATTTTTTGACATTATCCTGAAATAAGATATACTAATCCATGCGTCCGCCACAACTGAACCCACAGCATCTGATCTCCTTTTACTATGTAGCAAAGGAAGGCAGCTTCAGTCAGGCTGCTGAAAAGCTATGCATAACACAGTCAGCAGTAACCCAACAGATAAGATCCCTTGAAGCACAGTTCGGGGTTAAACTCTTTATGATTAGGAAGCAAAAGGCTTACCTGACCTTGATGGGGGATAAACTCCTTGCCTATGCCGACGAGTTTATTCATCATACAATGATGATGGAAACTTTCCTGAAGAGCTACAAATTGACTAATCTTCGCATAGGGATAGCAAGCATTATAATGCTCTACATGATGCCTGTGGTCGACAAGTTCAAGGAGCGCCACCCTTTTGTTCAGTTATCCGTCAGAGGAGCCCTCTCCCTTGACCTCGTGGATGACCTGCTTGAGTTCGGACTCGACATCTGTTTTGTAGGTCGGGCTTTTCTGAGATCGTATACATACCCGTCCGATCAATTGGCGGTATACCGCATTCCAGAAGTGGAGAAGATCGTTTTTGTTGCCGGTCAGGAATATCCGTTAGAGCCAAACGTAGAAACAAATTGGGAAAATCTTGCACTTCAGCCCCTTATTATACAGACTGAAGGATCAAATCTCCGAAACGTTGTCCTTGGGCATTTCAAAAAGAGGGGTCTGAAACCTATTATCGGAACAGAGATTGACAATGTCCAACTGGCGCGGGAGCTTGCCCGGCAAGGGAAGGGAATCGCTCCTATGTTTTGGCCGAACGTAAGAGATGATATTGAAAATGGAACACTGCGGGTCATTCCTGTAGCGGGTGGCGATATCCGGCTCGGGATTGATATTCTTGTAAACCAGGAAATCGCATTGTCGCCGCTGGTACTTGACTTTATGGGTCTTCTTAAGGACCATTTCGGTTGGGAGATCCGTCGGCTGGAACCTGATCATATTTCCGTTGTTGTGGCTCCACATTCCTCATTAATGTAGTTTATGAAAGCGTTTCTGGACCTCCATGGCGCTTTTTGCTCAAAACTTATTACCCTGGGTGCACTGCTCAAATTGTGCCGATATAATCTATTTATCCAATATATAAACAACCCCTTGGTTGCCATCTACGACAATCCGTTGCCCTGTCTTGATCTTCTGGGTTGCTTCCACGGTCCCTGACACCGCAGGAACACCGAACTGACGGGCCATAATCACAGGATGGGAAAGGGCGCCTCCACCATCAGTGACCAGCCCTTTTATGATGCTGAAGACCACGGTCCACGCAGCCGAAGTGCCGGGAGCCACGAGTATTTCTCCTGGCTGTATCAGGGAAAGATCTTTTGCGTTCATGATTACCCGCGCAACACCCTCTGCCATGCCCGGCGCTCCTGCCGCTCCGTAAAGGTCAGCCTTGAGTTCCTTCCTCACAATAGGGACCTGTGTGGAAGCGGAGAGGGTAGGATCAGATTGAAGTATCGCCTGTGCCTGCCCTATGTCCCCGTAAAATGGGGCGGGTTCAATCTCCGAATATTGTTCGAACAGCTTCTTGCGACGCTCTACATAGGGCCGGAGGTTAATTTTGTCCATAGATATGGCGGCCTTCCTGATTTCATTAGGGTGAAGGAAAAAGACATCGTCGGTTTCATCAATGCATCCTGCGGCTGCAAAGCGCCTGCCGAACTCATTGATGATCCATCGTCCCATAGCGCCGATATATAAATCGCAGTAATACGTATGATCTTCACTCCAATGGGAGGCGTTCTGTCCGCCTTTGATGAGCATGGCGAGGACCTCTTTCTGGGACTCGGGACATCTCGCCATCACCGCCTTTTCTGCTGCACCCCGCTCCCTGCTCACCCGTTCCCGTTCTGTATCGAAGGGGAATACTTCGGACTTCATCAACATTCTTATCTTGTTAATCACAAGCCCTGGTTTTTCAATCCATGCCGATGTATCGTAGGCATGCATCCTCTCACATCTCCACCCGTCCTCAAGGAGAAATTCGTGGAAAAGATCAAGCCATTTCCTTCCCTCCGCAGTTTTCACAAGATCGCTCAGTACCGCATCATCGTCCTTATGCGCGTCAATGATTGGTTGGAGACCCAAATCCACTGCTTGTCGACCCAGTTGCCAGAGAGTTTTCGTGACTCTCACATTTGCGTTATCTTCCCCGCCCATCAAGGAGATGAAATTTGGATCGATTGCAGCTTCAACGCCGAAGAGGTTTCGCCATACCTGCTGCAACATCCCGCTCATATAGTAGACGGCCATCAACATGATCATGTGGGTCTCGCCCTCTTTGCGATTGATGATGTAGGCGAAATCGAGAAAGAAACTGAGGAGGTCATTGTTGCTGAGATGTTCAATGTCCTTCCACTCTTTCAGGTCCTTCGATGTCCGTGCTGTTTTGTACATTTGAACGAGTTCTGTTTTCAGCGGGTCCCAGACACCATCGAAGTCTTCCAGAAAGGGCTTAATCTTTTCACGGAACATGGGCGCCCGAGCATTAGCTTCTTCTTTGGTTGTCCTGATGGCGGTGATATAGGGATATCCTTTGATAAACAGTGAGCTCCCATCCATGGGTGGATGGGAGCTC
>PNOM01000020.1 GCA_013824835.1 Syntrophus sp. (in: bacteria)
CCGATATTCGGCTCAAGGCCCGGTTGGCCTTTTCCATGAGTGCGATGAGGTCCTTCTCCTTGTCAATATCCAGCCTGAGGCTTTCCGCAATATCCTGAACATCGTCAAAGGTTCGGAGTATAATATCATAAATGGTATTCTCATCGAGGCCGAATGATCCCTTTGTCTCATCAAAAAGGGTATGAAAATCTGATGAGCGATGGGAAAGAACGTTTGAAAGTACCCGTGCTGATTCGCATATTTGTGAGAGGGGCTGCGGCTCGCCTTCCTTCAGATGGCTGCGCTGACAGTGAACAATCTTTTCAGGAAATTTCCAGTAACGGAGGGCGACTTCACCTATCTGGCGGTGATCTATGCCGAAGGAAACTCTTTCCCAATCGAGCAGCTTTTCGAGTGTGTCGAGTTCGGGGCGCGCATCCGTTCCTCTATCTTTTAAAAAAAGGTCAAAAAAGATAAGAAAACCTATGCCAAGGGTAAGCCCTGCAACAAAGGCCTCTTCAGGATTGCATGTTTTAAGATGCTGGGCGAGGGTTTTTGCCAGGAGGGCTCGATAGAGGGAGGTCTGCCAGAATTTTTCATAGTTGATAGGCCCTATCCTCCCCATGGGAAAGGTATCTCTGAGGGATAATGAGAGGGCCATAATGCGCAGTTGGCGAAAACCAATTCTCATGATAGCCTGTCTCAATGTGGCGGCAGGCAGGCTGGCTTTGAAAAAGGCACTGTTTGCCAGCTTCAAAAGCCTGACTGCAAGGGAGGGATCCTTTTCAATAAGGGACTCAAGATCATTTACTGAGCAGTTTTCATCGGATGCGAGTTCCACGAGTCTTATGGCGATAACGGAAAGTGAGGGCAGGGCATAGCCCGATTCCAGACGTTCGAGAAGATTTGATCTGTTCTCAACGGTCATAGGGCGGAATAACCTTTGCGGATTATATTGACATCCTCATATGTAATGAACGGTTTTCTTTGAGTCATAGATTAAGTATATCATAATTTCAGCCGGTTATACTCTTCTATATTCCAGCATGAACGAAAAAACGGGCACCCCATGCATTTATGGGTTTTATGACCTTCAATCAGGTATTGCCTGCCCGATCTCCCGGTAACATTGTTGTCCGTCATTTCAATAATGCATGGTGGAGTTTTTGTCTTGCAGCCGTGCCTGTTGTCGCAGTTTATGCAGTATCCTGTTTTCGGCTTGATAGGAGCTCCTTAAGAAAACGATTAATATAGTTCCATACTTCTATTCTGCCGATTAAATCGTTATGGCCGAATCCCTTCAATTCATGAACCTCAGTTGCCCCTTCCCATTTTTTTATAAGGTTCCTTGAATGGTCGGGGGTGACGATTGTATCCCATGATCCAAGAATGCACAATAAAGGCGCCTTTATAGCGGGTGCATACATATGGGAATCAAACCTGTGTTTCAGTATCATGTCAACAGGAGCAAACCAGAACCTTTCTTTTGCAATGCTCGCAATGCTTTCATAGGGTGATATTAAGATGGCAGCCTTTACCCTCCTTTTGCTTGCAAGGTATGTAGCAACTCCTGTTCCGAGACTCCTTCCCATTACCACAATGTTTGTACGGTCAACATCGGGCCGCGCTGCGTAATAATCATAGATTCTCAAGGAATCTTCATATAGCTCTTTTTCTCCGGGTTTGCCATCGCTTTGTCCGTAGCCACGGTAGTTTGTCAGGGCAAGAGCCCAGTCCTCAATTCTTGCAGAATCCTTGATGAGGTAGGAGACCTCTTCGGCATTTCCCCCGAAATAGATAATAAGTTTCTGTTTTTTATCATTACTATTTTTACAGAACCATCCCCGCAGGTATTTAGAATCACTGATATTTAATTCAATATCTTCAATCTTTCTGCCCTCTACAGACGAGAAGACCGGCTGCAGAAGCCTTTGCGGATAGAAGACATATTCATCCTGAAACAGGTAGAGCGATATGATCCATCCTGCATAGAGGAGAAAGATGGCGGTAAAGATGAAAGCAATCCTGCCGGCAAGGCCGTATCTCTTTTTTGACTCTCTCACGGTAACCCTTATTATATCATAAATTGACTTAAGGGGCGACCGACGTTATAATTAGTCTTTATGGTCTAAAGAGAGAATAGATGGAAAAGGATATTCAGGCGTTTCTTGCAGAAGATATAGGGCAGGGGGATGTTACCACTGACTCCATTGTCCCTGAAGACCACATATCGGAAGCAGTAATTATTGCAAAAGAGGACTGTGTAATTGCCGGTCATGCCTTTGTGAAAAAGGTGTTCGAGGCCCTCGATATCCGTATGGTCTACAAAGAGGTGGTAAAGGACGGGGAGGCCGCACGAATTGGCGAGACTGTTTCGATTATTAAAGGCAGAACCCGTGCCATCCTCACTGGTGAAAGGGTGGCCCTCAATCTCTTCCAGAGGTTTTCAGGTATTGCCGCTGCAACGAGAAGATTTGTCGATGCCCTTGAAGGAACAGGGGTCGTGATCCTTGATACACGAAAGACAACACCGGGACTTCGGGCCATGGAGAAATATGCAGTCCGGATGGGTGGCGGACAAAACCACAGATTCGATCTTGGTGAAATGGCCCTTATAAAGGAGAATCACATCGCTGCCGCAGGTTCCATAAGGCAGGCGGTTGCTGAGATACGGAACAGAAGCAGAGTTGCTATTGAAGTAGAAGTCAAAAATATGAATGAGCTGAAAGAAGCTGTTGCGGAACATACTGACCGGATCATGCTCGACAACTGGGGCATTGAAGAGACCAGGACAGCGGTCGCTTTCGTGGGAGGAAGGGTGCCTCTCGAGGCATCGGGCAACATGACTATTCAAAGAGTGAGGGAGGTCGCCCTGACAGGGGTAAATTTTATCTCCGTGGGTGCAATCACCCATTCCTTCAAGTCAGCTGATCTTAGTCTGCTCATCAAAAATAAGGTGGAACAATGAAAAAGAACAACGATTTGCCTGAAAGAGAGCTTACCCTGCAGAGGATTGAGGCCGCAAAAAGGAAGCTTGGCAAGGATCTTCTGATTCTTGCCCATTTCTATCAGGGTGACGATATCATAAGGTTTGCTGACTTTGTCGGAGATTCCCTGCAACTTGCCGAGAAGGCATCCCTTCATAAGGAGGCGCGGTATATCGTATTCTGTTCGGTTTCTTTCATGGCTGAAACAGCGCGGATGCTCTGCGCCCCTGGGCAGGAAGTCCTCCATCCAGAACCGAATGCAAGGTGTCCACTCGCCGACATGGCTGCCATTGAAGGAGTGGAGGAAGTATGGAAGGATTTGCAGACCCTGAACAGAAAAATCATTCCCGTTGTCTATGTAAACTCCAATGCTGACTTAAAGGCATTCTGTGCGCGCCATGGCGGCACTGTCTGCACATCTTCGAACGTAAAAAAGATATTCAACCATGTCCTGTCTCAGGGTGCATCCATTTTTTTCTTTCCTGACGAGAATATGGGACGCAATGTTTCCCATGACCTTGGTCTTAAGGATGATGAGATATTTCTCTGGGATCCGGAGAAAGGCCTCACAGGGGCAGGCAACACTTCCCCGGAAAAGGCAAAGGTATTTCTATGGGAAGGGTTCTGTATTGTCCACAGGATAATGGGCCGCAGGGAGATTGAGAGCCTGAGAAGCCGGTACGAGGGCATCAAAATCATTGTTCACCCGGAGTGTACCCCTGAAGTGTACAACCTCGCTGATTATGCAGGCTCCACAAGCTACATCAAGAATATGGTGGACACATCAGCGCCGGGTTCCACATGGGCAATAGGGACTGAATGGAATTTTGTGAATAGAATAAAAACGGGTAACCCTGACAAGCTTGTTATCCCCCTTAAAGAAGAGCGGTGCAAAGAGATGGCGAAGGTGACCCCGAAGAAGCTTCTCTATGTTCTTGAGGGCCTTGTGGAGGGAGAACTTCGCAATAAAGTGACCGTAGGCGAGGGGATTGCAGGGGAAGCGAGGATCGCCCTTAAAAGAATGATGGAGATCGTCTGAGATGAGCCGGGACGCAAAACATTACTGCGATGTGCTGATTATCGGGTCAGGTATTGCGGGTTTGACCGCCGCCATTACTGCATCCAATGAAGGCCTTGACGTGATTGTTATAAACAAGGAGGTTAATCTCAAAGAATCGAATACCTTCTATGCCCAGGGAGGCATTGTCACCCAGGGTGAGGGTGATTCTCCGGAACTCCTCATGAATGATATTATCGCTGCAGGTGACGGTATTTCAAGTCCTGAGTCCGTAAGACTTCTCGCTTTTGAAGGTCCTCGCATGGTGGAAGATTTTCTTGTAAAAGGACTTGGTGTGCCTTTTGCCCGGGCAGAAAGCGGCGCCTTTGAATATGCTCAGGAAGGGAACCACTCCAGAAGAAGAATCCTCCACAGCATGGATACCACAGGAAGGGCAATCGAAGAATCTCTTGAGAAGAAGGCGCGGGAAATAAAAAATATCCGTATCTTCACGGCCTATACAGCTATCGACCTGCTTACTATCCCCCACCATTCGATGAGCCCCCTCTCCCTCTATATGGAACCCCAATGTATCGGCGCTTATGTCCTCAATAACCACACCGAAGAGGTGGAGCGGATATTTTCCTCCTATACAATCCTTGCAACCGGGGGGTTGGGGAGAATATACCTTCACACTACAAATCCCCGCTGCTCGACAGGGGACGGTTTTGCCATGGCTTCAAGGGCAGGGGCACGACTTATAAATATGGAGTATGTCCAGTTCCACCCCACAACCCTTTTTCATAGAGATGCAGATGCATTTTTAATCTCAGAGGCGGTGCGGGGGGAAGGGGCACGGCTTATGACAAAGGACGGCACTTTCTTTATGGAAAAGTATTCTCCTCTCGGCGATCTTGCTCCAAGGGATGAGGTTTCAAGGGCTATATCAGAGGAGATGCTGAAGCGGGGCGACTCCTATGTCTATCTTGATATTGCCTCTTTTGCCCGGGTCGATATAAAAAAACGTTTTCCGGCCATTTACGAAAAGTGTCTCTCTCTGGGCATCGACATTTCTCAACATCCTATCCCCGTAGTGCCTGCAGCCCACTATAGCTGTGGGGGCGTCCATGTGGATTTATGGGGGAGGACATCCCTCAAGAATCTCTATGCAATAGGCGAGGTTTCCGCCACAGGGCTTCACGGGGCGAACAGGCTTGCCTCAACCTCTCTCCTTGAGGGTCTTGTGTGGGGGCTCAGGTCCATACAGTATATTACGGAGCATTTTGAAAGGGAAAAGGCATATGCGGAATCGGATATCCCCGCCTGGATATATCCCGACCAGGAGGAGGAGGCCGATCCTGCCCTTATCCAGCAGGACTGGCTCAATATCAAATCTACCATGTGGAACTACGTGGGTATTGTAAGAACCGTCAAAAGGCTCGAAAGGGCTACGGCAGATCTCCAGTATCTGACGAACAGGATCGACGACTTTTACCGCAAAACCCACCTTAATCCCATGATCCTCAGCTTGAGGAATGGTATCGGTACTGCCTGTCTCGTAGCAAGGGCAGCCTTTCTCAATAGAAAGAGCCGGGGGACGCACTATATTGTGTAGGCCGGGACCAACTATTTCTTAAATTCCTTTATAGAGTATTCCTGGAACCTTTTCAAGCCCGATGAATCTAACCAATATCCCTCATGATCCAGAAATTCAGGCGTCATCCTGTATTTCATAATAATAGAATTCAATCTCTTTATTATCATTTTTCCCTTTTCGGTTTTTGAGCAACCAACAGGTGTTAATCCATAATCAGCCATGCCTGATATGGGAATTGAAATAATGCGTGTTTTGTTGTCCATTGTTTTTGCCACATACTGAGCCTCTGAGGGATATCCAATAGTTGCGTCAATCCTGTTTGCAGTCATCATCCCGATGAGGCTGCCAACCATGTTTTGAGAGGCGGTATGTTCAATTATACGGGGATCGCCTTTATACTTATTTAAAACCTCGTCAATTATTCCCCTGTAAACCCGTCCCTTCGCAACTCCTATGCGATAACCTTTTTTTATAAGCCCTTCCAGGGGAATATGTCCTTCATTATCAATAAATGGCTCAAATTTACCCTTTTGGGACTCCAGTATGATCAGCGCATTTGATAGAACAACCCGGTAAGGTATCGAAAATTCAACAAATTTTTCACGTTCGGGATTTTTATAAAGCGCTATACAACAGGCATCCTCCTTTTGCTTCATCAACATAACAATTCGTTCGTAGTTTGCACCATCAGTGATGTGTGTGCAATCCTTTAAATGATTTTTAAAAAACTCTTCCGTACGATCTACTGATCCCATGCCGGCGCCATAACCTTTTTTTATAGAAAGCGGGGGTTGGTCCGGATGCAGCCAGTAAATTGTACATTCATCAGCCTTCAGCATTGTTGAATTAAATATAAATATTAATATAAAAGCCATTACATAGACGATTTTATTCATTGTTCAACTCTCCATTGCAACAGAATTATGCAAACTCACTTTCCATTAAGAATTATATGCTATTAAGGGGAAAAAATTGCAAGATTAATTTTCGATTCTATCCGATACCGGCTGTCAATCGAATCTTTTAGAGTAATCCTTGACATTTTTTCATAACGCTGTAAAAATGTGTTTAATTAGTGTCTATAAGGAGCAACCATGTCATTTCAAAAAAACTCTGTTGTTACAATCGTAATTATTGCCCTTATCATAGCCACAACCTTACCCCTGGGGGCTGTGGGGATAATTTATTACACCAATGAGAGGCATCAGCAACTGGCAGCGCTCCAAAGCACGCTTGCAATAAACACGGATAGGCTTGCAGCGGACCTTGCAATCCCGGCATGGAATTATGATGATGGTCAAATTGATAAGATAAGCGAGGGTATATTGAATGACCGCCACATCTACGGTGTTGTAGCCAATGTAAACGGGAAAATATATGTACGACAAAGGGATGCTCGCTGGGGCATAAAAGCCGCCGACAAAGAATTCCCCACAAAAGGACTTATTGTTGAGGAGCGGAAAATAACCCTTTCAAACAATTCCCTTGGGTCGGTCAAGGTTTTTGCTACCACAAAATTCATAAAAGAGCAGTTGGAAAGAACCTTGGTCTTCATTGTGGCAATCATCATCTTTGTTGATTTTATCCTGATTCTAAGCCTTTATTTGGTTATCTGGTGTATTATGCTGAATCCTCTCAAAAAAATTGAACAATATGCGCTGGCTGTCAGTTCCGGTGAGGGAGAAGGGGTGACTATCCAGGACAGTGGATTCCATGGAGAACTGGAGAGTCTGCGCGGTTCAATAGAAAAAATGGTTGGTCTGCTTGATGCGCGTTATGCCGAACTCAATATGTCGGCGCAAGAGTTGCGAAAAAGCGAGGAGTTCCTCTACAATATCGTCGAAAACATTCCAAATATGATTTTTGTGAAAGATGCTGCTGATCTCCGCTTCGTGAAATTCAACAGGGCTGGTGAAAAACTCCTGGGGTACACACGGGAAGAATTGTTAGGAAAAAACGACTACGACTTTTTCCCGAAGCATGAGGCGGATTTTTTTACGGCAAAGGACAGAGATGTCTTTTCCTTAAAACATCTTGTCAATGTTTCAGAGGAGCTGATTCAGACCAGGAATATGGGTGAAAGAGTACTGCATACCATGAAGATGCCGGTTTTCGATAACAAGGGAAATCCGCAGTACCTCCTGGGCATCTCGGAGGATATTACAGAACGAAAACGGGACGAACAGGAAATACGTCGGCTGAACGGGGAACTTCTGCAAAAAATGGAACAGCTCCAGGAAGCCCAGGAGGAACTGGTCCGCAAAGAGAAGCTGGCCATTCTTGGTCGGCTCGCGGGGATCGTGGGGCATGAACTGCGCAACCCCCTGGGTGTGATGAATAACGCCGTCTATTATCTGAAGATGGTGTTGACCGAGGCGGATGAGACCACCAAGGAATACCTGGACATCATCAGGCAGGAGATCGGCAACTCACTGCGGATCATCTCTGATCTCCTTGACTTTGCCCGCACCAGGACGCCCCAGAGGAGAACAATTACCGTCCGTGAACTGATTGATGGAAACCTCGGAAAATGTACCACCCCTGAAAATATTTCGGTTCAGATTGACATCCCTGGTACACTGCCTGTGGTGAATGTAGACCCTCCCCAGATGGGGCAGGTGTTTCAGAACCTCATCACCAATGCTGTGCAGGCCATGCCCAACGGTGGTGTGCTGACAATCAGCGCCCGCCTGGTTCAGCGTTCAACGTTCGAGGTTTCGGGCTCCAGCTCAACACTCAACACCCAACACTCAACACTTGATGCTGATTTCATCGAAATCCGCATCGAAGACACCGGTGAGGGCATAACCCCTGAGAACCTGCCCAAACTCTTCCAGCCTCTCTTTACCACAAAGATAAAGGGGGTTGGCCTGGGCTTGGTGGTCTGTAAAAACCTGATAGAGGCCAACGGCGGCAGGATTAAAGTGGAGAGCATGTTCAACAAGGGAACGATCTTTTCCGTGATATTGCCTTTTTCGGAGAGGGGGAGTGAATGAAGGAGAAAGCGAAGGTTCTGGTGGTTGATGATGACCGGCGGATGACCAGGACCATCTGTGACATTCTGAAAATCAAGGGTTATGAGGTCACAGAGGCAAACAGCGGTGAAGAAGCCGTGGAGAAAGTGAAATCTTATGCACCGGATTGTATCCTCATGGACATAAAGATGGGGGGGATCAATGGGATCGAAACCCTGAAACTCATCAAGGAGCTGTATCCCGATCTCCCCATCATCCTGATGAGCGCCTACGTCACCGATGAACAGATATCTGAAGCAAAACAACACGGGGCATGCTCAGTTCTGAACAAGCCGCTGGATATCCAGGCGGTCCTTTCCTTTCTAAACATCCTCAAAAAGGAGAAGAGCATCCTGATTGTGGATGATGACCTGAAATTCTCCAGAACCCTTAAGGACATACTGCAAGTAAGGGGCTATAATGTAGAAACCGAAACCAACCCGGATCATGTGCTCAGCTATTTGGACCTGGAGTACAAATTGGTTGTGTTGCTTGACTTGAATCTCGGTGATAAGGACGGATCGGATGTTCTTAAATCCATACGCGCAAAATATCCTTCAAAACCTGTCATCATAATTACAGGTTACAAAGAGGAAATGACGGATTCGATCACAAAGGCCCTTCAAATCGGGGCACGTACCTGTTTGTATAAGCCTTTTGAAATTGAGGAGCTGATCAAACGTATTATGGAAATAGACCGCGAGAAACTTAACGCGATTCTCGAGGAAAAATAAATGCCGGGAGATATTGTTATGATGGAAAAACAAAAGATTCTAATAATAGATGATGATTTACATATAAGGAAAACCCTTTCCGATATTATGAAGGCAAAGGGGTATGAACCATTGGTGGCTAAGGATGGGACGGAAGGCCTGGAGCTTCTGAAACAGTCCCAGGTTAATCTTGTTATAATTGATCTTGGGCTTCCGGATATGACGGGGCTTGAGGTCTTGAGCAGGATAAAAACAGATAATCCTTTTACCGAAGCCATCGTTCTCACCGGGGATGTGTCCATCGATTCTGCGATCGAGGCAACGAACAAAGGGGCCTTCTCCTATCTGTTGAAGCCATTCGAAATTGACCAGCTGATGCTCCAGATCAGGCGTGCCCTTGAGGAACAACAGGCTCAGGTGACAATTGCCAGATACACCATTGAGCTGGAGAGAACGAACGCCCAATTGCGTGCGGTAAACACAGAACTGATGAAAGAGGTTGCCGAGCGCAAAAAGGCGGAAGAAGGAATACAAAAACTCCTCAAAGAAAAAGAATTGCTTCTTCGCGAGGTGCACCACAGGATCAAGAACAACATGAATGTGATTATGAGCCTTCTCTCGCTGCAATCGAGCATACTGAAAGACCCGTCAGCCATTGCCGCACTTGAGGATTCAAGGAGCCGCGTCCAGAGCATGATGGTTTTGTATGATAAACTTTATCGATCTACGGATTTCAGGGAGATATCAACGAAAGACTACCTCACCTCTTTGATTGATGAAATTGTAGGTAATTTTGTCAATCGGGGATCGGTAACTATTGAAACACATATTGATAATAGCATTCTTGATGCCAAGATATTGTCCTACGTTGGTATGATTCTTAATGAGTTGCTTACAAACGCAATAAAACATGCCTTTATCGGGAAAGACAATGGGGTAATAGCGATCTCCTTTTCGCTCGAAGACAACCATGCAACGCTCATAATACAGGATAATGGCATCGGGATTCCTGAAACTATTGATATAGAAATTTCCGGCGGGTTCGGGATGCAGCTTGTCGGTATGCTCACCAAACAACTTGAAGGAATCGCCCGGATTGAACGGCATAATGGGTCAACATTCATTCTTGAATTTGAGGTATGATGAATCCCTAAGTCCCCACCTTTAGCCTTTCCCCTCTTGCTGTGAATTTCTCCAGTTGTGAGCCTTTTATTGACTCTTAAAATCCAGCATGTTAGCATTGGTACAATAAAAAACAGGGTGATCATGGAATTTCATGTCTCAAGGCATGCACGGGATCGTTACGGTTTTGATGATGCCATCTCTTCATCTACCGGCAATGTTGCTTTTGCTAACTTTCATACAGCGAGGGTGTTTGCCCAGAAGATAAACCGGAAGCGGGATCTGAAAAGGTTTCCTGAACAGGCGGTCAAGGCCGGACAGATCATTGCCGTGGGCCTTATCGACGAAGTTCTCCGCTACATTATCCGGTTGTACCAGAGGGAGGTAAACCCGAATGCCATAAGAGAAGCCCTGGAGGTTCTATATGGTGCCCTGGGCAGAGAAAAGGTTGATACGGCCTTATTTGTCTTAACTAATGAATTCCCGCCTGTTGAAGTATACAGAGGGGAGCTTTCAGCAGAAGACTATCTTGGGGGTACGACAGGGGATACCCCTAACCGCCAGATTGCTCTGGAAGAGATGCTCCTTTTGTGGCTCGCGAATATGAACCCTGCCTTTGCCCCATTTATGGATCTCTTTGATGAGACCATTTTACGAAAAACAACCATATATCCAAATATCATCTCAGAATTACGTAAATATTTTGATATTGAGCCGGCTTTTGGTCCTGATAACCAGCACCTTGTGGACATGCTCCGTAGCCCTGCAGTAAATGTACCCCATTCCCTTTCCGGCCAGCTTGACTATATTCGGGAACACTGGGGCATTCTCCTTAAGACATTTATCCGTCGCATACTCAAGGGTCTTGATATCTTCAAGGAAGAAGAGAAGCAGACCTTTCATGGCCCCGGCCCCACCAGGGTACTTAAGTATAAGGGCAGGGATAAGGGCCTGAGCCTCGGCATTGAGCGTGAACTTGAAGCCGAACAGTTCAGCCCTGATCGGGAATGGATGCCCCGGCTCGTACTCATGGCAAAAAATATCTATGTCTGGCTCGACCAGCTCTCAAAAAAATATAGTTGTCCTATTACGAAGCTCGACGAGATACCTGATGAGGAATTGGATGCCTTGAGGCGCCAGGGTTTTTCCGGTTTATGGCTCATAGGTATCTGGGAGAGGAGCCCTTCATCCCAGAAGATTAAGCAGCTCTGCGGCAATCCGGAGGCGGTCCCTTCAGCGTACTCCCTCTTTGATTATGAGATTGCGGTTGACCTGGGAGGCGAAGGCGCGTACGGAGATTTGAGGGACAGGGCATGGAGCAGGGGTATCCGCCTTGCAAGCGATATGGTACCGAATCATGTAGGTATTTACTCCAAATGGACGATAGAGCATCCCGACTGGTTTGTCTCTCTGGACTATAATCCTTTCCCCTGGTATTCCTTTAGCGGCCAGGACCTTTCTCTTGACGAGAGGGTTTCCATGTATGTGGAGGATCACTATTACAACCGTACTGATGCAGCGGTGGTGTTCAAGCGGGTTGATCGCTGGACAGGGAGCGAGCAGTATGTCTATCACGGGAATGATGGCACCAGTATGCCCTGGAATGATACTGCCCAGTTGAATTACCTGAATCCTGAGGTCAGGGAGGCCATGATCAGGACTATCCTTCACGTGGCGCGAAAATTCCCCGTGATCCGTTTCGATGCAGCTATGACTCTCACAAAGAAACACTATCAGAGGCTGTGGTTTCCTGAACCAGGCACAGGAGGGGATATCCCTACACGAGGGGAATTCGGCCTTACCAAAGAGGAATTCAACAACCTGATGCCCATGGAATTCTGGCGGGAAGTTGTTGATCGTGTGGCAGCAGAGGCGCCTGATACCCTGCTCCTTGCAGAGGCGTTCTGGCTCCTTGAGGGTTATTTTGTACGCACCCTCGGCATGCACAGGGTCTACAATAGCGCCTTTATGAACATGCTCAGGGACGAGGAAAATGCCAAGTATCGGCAGGTAATGAAAAACACCCTTGAATTTGACCCTGAGATTCTGAGACGGTTTGTTAATTTTATGAACAACCCTGACGAACGGACTGCAGTAGACCAATTCGGCAAGGACAGCAAGTATTTTGGTGTCTGCGTTCTCATGATCACCATGCCGGGCCTGCCCATGTTCGGCCATGGTCAGATTGAAGGGTTCGAGGAGAGGTACGGCATGGAGTACAGACGTGCCTATTATGACGAATCGCCGGATACATACCTTGCAGAAAGACATGAAAGAGAGGTCTTCCCTCTCCTCCACCAAAGACACCTCTTTTCAGGGGTAGAACACTTTTTTCTCTATGATTTTTTTGCCCCCCAGGGCAGCGTGAATGAGGATGTCTTTGCCTATTCGAATCAATGTGATGGTGAGCGCATCCTTGTTGTATACCTCAACAGGAATAGTAATGCCTCAGGCTGGATCAGGACATCTGTTGCCTATTCAGCAAAGACCGGCGATGGTGATGCACGCACGCTGACACAGAAGACCCTTGGGCAGGGTCTTGCCCTCAGCCCGGAAAATGGTTCTTTTATCATCTTCTTTGAACATGCATCAAACCTTTGGTTTATCCGGGAAAACAGGGATATTCATGAAAAAGGTTTCTACGTTGATCTTGAGCCGTACGGGTACCATGTATTCCTCAATTTTCAGGAAGTCATGGACAACGAATGGCGCCATTATAGCCGCCTTACCTCATACCTGAATGGCAGGGGGGTCCCGGACATAAGGACAGCTATGGAAGAAATGCTACTTCAGCCCATGCTCCATCGGTTCAGGGGGCTGGTGAATGGGCAAGTGTTCCTCAGAATTAAGGAGGCGAGCGAGGGTCTCATGGACTCAGAGGGGCCAGGAACACTGCCCCGGGTTATGGATGATATTAAGGAAAAGGTTCTCCTTCTCCTCCGGGAGATGAAAGCATACAGTCATGGGCAGGGAGACGAAACCGAAAGGGCACATGATATTATGGGCACTCTCGAATCCCTGATAACGCTGCCTTCCCTCATAAAAGGACCGGATAGAAACGATGCCCTATCCCCATACAAAGAAGACCTCCTGTCCCCTCTTTTAGAGAAGGGAGAAGAGGGAGCTATTGAAGAAACACCTGAAAGCGGGATTGTGGAGCACCTGTGCCTTGACCTGAATAAGGATCTCTTCTCCTTTTATGCCTTTTGCGGTTGGGCCTTTATCCGCTCCCTGGGCGCCATATGCACAGATGATGCCCATGTCCCTGCGGAAAGCCGGAGAATGATAGATAAGTGGTTTCTGGGACCTGTGATGGCTGCTGCCTTCGAGGAACTCGGCATGGACAGCGATACGGCATCCAAGACAACAACGGTTATCAAGCTCCTGACCACTTATGAGCACATGCTGGAATTAACTACAGCCACGCGCCTCCACGACAGATTGACTATGCTTTTTGACGATGAGGAGGCCCAACGATTTCTGAAGGTGAACGAATATACTTATACCCTTTGGTTCAGCAAGGAGCGCCTCCAGGGGTTGCTCTCCCGTCTCCTTGTGCTTCAGGCCATCAGCCTGAACAGGAACCGATCTGTTCATAGAGACCAATTAATAGCCGGGATCGAAAAATACTATCAGCTTACAGCAAGATTGGACGAGGCTTCCGAGCGATCAGGTTATCAGGTAACGCGATTTCTTGAAATCGTAAAAGATGAAATTGACCGTACAGGAGAAGGTTTAAAATGAAGGGTGCAAAGATAGACAACATCTTTTCGAGAATTCCTGATTCATTAAAGGAGGAGCTTTTGGAAATCCTTCTTAAGACCAAGGGCTTCAGGATGGAAAGGATTGTTTCTGAAGGCCACGCTACTACGCCTGGCGCCTGGTATGATCAGGAGACCAGCGAATGGGTGATTCTCCTCCAGGGCAGTGCCGGTCTCCTGTTTGAAGGAGAACCGGACTTGCATAGTATGAACCCTGGCGACTACCTCCTTATTCCTGCCCATAAAAAACACCGGGTTGAATGGACAGCAAAGGACCAGAAGACGATATGGCTCGCCTTCCACTACACGTCATGACCTCCTCATGTTGCTGAAAATACCCTTGAAAATATTGTTTTAAGACCTTTAAGGACTCCTGATTGACTAAAATTACACTTATTTAAAAAAAATCCTTATTTTATGAAAAAAAAGCTTGCATTTTTGGGAGGTTGTGTAATAATGTTCGCTAAAGAGCCAATTTTACAATAGTCTGAAGCACAGGCAAGTCTATTTGCCTGTTATTACTATCCACAGGAGGGAGGGTTAATGACAAAAGCTGAGATTGTAGAGAAAATTTCAAAGGAAACAAAGGTAACAAAGAGTGTCGCTGCAAAGGCTTTTGGTGTGGTAATCGATTCCGTAAAAGAAGCTTTGCAGAAAGGGGAAAAGGTATCGGTCGTCGGATTTGGAACATTTTCTGTTGTTGCAAGAAAGGCCAGAAAGGGCAGAAACCCCCAGACCGGTAAAGAAATAAAGATTGCAGCCAAGAAAGTGCCCAAGTTCACCGCAGGAAAAAACCTGAAAGATACAGTGAACGTTGTGGTAAAAGCAAAAGCAAAAAAGAAATAAACAGAAATATACAGGGGCAGGCGTGATAAGCGCCTGCCTTTCAAAGCAAAATCTGCACTATCGAAATGCGGTAAGTTTCTCAGTAGTTTTTACCACGTTCTTTTGTAGAATACCTCAATAAATCATTGTGAATACTCACTGGAACAGGGTGTCCTCTATGTCTGTTTCTGTCAAAATAATTGTACCCGGCTGCAATATACCCACGGTTATGCCACGATATTGAGCATACTTCCTGTAATCTGGTCTCCTGCCTGAAACACCTTAAGGGCTGCTTCGTAGTATCTCCGTGCAATAATCGTCTGAGGCGTTTCATGGACGTTGTTTGTGCCGTCTATTTCTGCAAAAAGGCTGTTTGGCTCCTGTACGGCGTAGCCTGATGTAGTGACTATTATATTTTGACTGGAGGCAAAACGATTTCCAGGTCTGTTTTCTTCTGAGGTCCTGACCTTCTTTGGGGCAGCAGCACCTGCATTAATAATATTTCTGGAGGAGTTCTCCATGTTTCTTAGAGCACTGCTGTTGATCAAAGATGGAAGGATTGTGCTCATCATAATATTACAATAGCAGAAGACCCCAAGAGATTTCAGTGATATTTGTCACACAACGGATGTTTTAATTAGTAACTAAATCGGTACCCCCGCTTTGCCGGGGTGGTGTACGGATTAACTGAGGGAATGCAGCTCCAGGTACTTTTATCTTGCAGAAAAACCGGAATCGTTGGAGAATTGTTGGAGCCCCGAGATTCTTTTTTCAGACTGCATGGGGAAGCTTCATGGGCATAGTGATATTCATGAAGTCATAGCAGCAGTAATCCCAGAGCAAGGGATTCCTGGCCTATGGTCTGATTATTCAGATAAAAGGATCTTTTCATATAGTATGACCGGAAATTGGCGTCGAGTGTGCCATGAAAAAGGGACTTCATAAGGTCATCCGAGCCATATGAAGCTGCGGGCAGCGCCATGAAAATTAGAAAGATGAGGGCATGTGATGTGTGACAATACCCCTTCTTCATTGCCGTTCTGCGCTCACAATAATTGTATCCTTTTTCAATATACCAGATGATGCATAGTACGTAAAGGGGAACGGATTATCATCAATTTGCGGGTCATGACCTATGCCGGAGGAGAGGCAGGAAAGTCCGGCATGGCAAAGACGGTTCAGTCAAAAAAGAACAAACGGTTTGTGCTTCTCAAGTATTTAATCTAAAATATTATTTGCCTTGCGGTGTTCCCAAGTTCTTAATCTTATCAGCCATTTCCGGGCTCAATTGTTTGACAAGCTCTGCATTATACGAACCGGTCGGCATCGGTTTTATGCTCGGATCATTGGTTGGATTATTGGTAAATATATTAACCTTGGTATTGACAAGCTGCTGAGCCGCCACAGCATAAGAACGTGATTTCGCAGCAGGTGTTCCCTCTTTGACTGCCGGATCAACATTGGTGGTAATGATTGAAATGGTATTGTCGCTGTTAAGGTAGATCTCAAAAGTGCGGAACTGCTGAGGGAAATCCCTTAATGATGAGGTTTCTACCTGCCAGAAGCCTTGTTCAGGGGTAGGGCCGGGAAATGCTTTAACAGTATTTAAATGACGATGCCCGGCAATCCACATGATGAAATTAGGATGTTTCTGAAGTTCCTTGACCAAATCAGGCAGAGTTACGGCATTTTGAGGATCGAGCCACCAACCCATTTCGGATTTTGTAGCTTCCACGCCTATCGGCACATGGGCAGCGATGATCATGAGCTGATTGGCAGCCTGACCATCGGCAAGCTCTTTTTTGAGCCAGTTCCAGCGTGCCTGATCAAGGAATCCATGTCCATGGATGTCGACAGAGCCGTCGTCTTCCCTTTGGGTATCGTCGAGGACGATAACCTTGATCGGCACAGTAGATTTCGGCACGAAGCTGTAACAGGCAAAGCCGTTATTGGCGTTGATCAGGTTGAAACCGTGGCCGACCGGGTTTGAAGATGTATTAAAAAACTCTTTCATCCATTCTGTTCTCAAAAGTGATCGGCGGTCAGGATCAGCTACAACCTTCGGAGGACTGCTGAATTTTCCCACAGGTCCCGCACCTATGATGGTGCCGTAAGGAGTTGAGCCATCGAGCACGCCCATATAGTAATCAGGTTTGTTTATGTTTCCCGGATTGACGAGAACATCTCCTGCAGCAATGATGGTATCGCTGATATAGGATTTTCGAAGGAAATCGTTCACAGGAATTGAACCGATCCAGAAATGATCATGGTTGCCCATAGTCTGATACCAGGGGATTGTCCTGTCAAGGCCTGCTGCCTTGTAAGGCTTCTGATAATCGATGGTGTCGGCTCCCGCATGGGCGCCGGAACTTGGAGTAATTACCTTGCCGTCAAGGATATCGATATACCACCTCAGTTCGTTGTACTGGGTGCTGTTACAGGTATCGCCCAGAGAGATGCCGAAATCAACGGGCGATTTTTTATGGAGGGCATTTATTGTCTGGACCGCTGAGTCAAGAACTTGAGTTGTGTACATCATAATCGGTGAATATATGGAAGTAACAAAGAACCACGGTGCTTTACCAATGGACGGGTAAACCAATTGTTGAAGATAGATCAACTGGGAAGGTGATTCCTTGTCGGTGATATGAATGTCGGATATTGTAAAGAAATTCAATAGTTTTGCCTTTTTAACAACTGATGTGCCGGTATAACCAGCGGGCATGATATCAGTCCTCTTTCCATCATCGATGCCTTTGCCGTACTTCCAGTCGCCATAGCCATATTGTTTGTATTTTGAAACCTCATCAAGAAGAATCACCGTCGAAGGTTTCGGGCCAGGCTCGACTGTCCTCTGGCGGGTTGTAAAAACATCGGAGGTAATCGGGTATCCCGCGGGCTGACTTTGCTGCTGGGCATTGCTTGTTGAGTATCCCGTTAAAGAGAAAAACAGTATGCCCGTTAAAAGGAATAAATAAAACTTCTTGTGCTCATGTAATGGCTTCATAAAACGTTTCCTCCGTTATTGATAGCGAAATTGAATCATTGTCTGATATCTAACACGGTTGTCGGCTGTTGTCACGGATTACTTAATCCGCTTTGCCCTGACCTGAACAGAATTAGAATTGAACATTAAATCTGTACTGTGGTAGTATAAAAAAAACATCTTTTGGAGGGCCTATGTCGAAGAGTAAGCTTGCTTTTTATATTTTTGCAGGATTCATCGGTATCTTTGTCATTGCAGGTGCAACAAGATTGTGGGCAGATACCACTGTCGAATATAATACAGACAGGTGGGGGAGCGACTACAACAATTTTGAGCTTCAGACCCCCGATCCCCAACTGTGCCGGCAGGCATGTGAGGCTGATGAACGATGCAGGGCCTATTCCTATGTGAAGCCGGGGGTTCAATTAAGTAACGCGGTCTGCTACCTGAAAAGCACTGCGCCCAGGCCAAGCAAAAACTCTTGTTGTGTATCAGGGGAAAAGACGGAAAGCCAGAGAATAGAAAGCATGATGACCACGGAGTATAATACAGACAGGTGGGGCAGTGACTATAACAGGTTTGAGCAGGAGACCCCTGATCCCCAATTGTGTCGACAGGCATGTGAGGCTGATGCACGATGTGAGGCCTATACCTATGTGAAGCCGGGGATTCAAGCAAGTAACGCGGTCTGCTACCTGAAAAACCCTGCACCCGGGCCAACTCAGAATCCCTGTTGCGTATCAGGGGTAAAACAGAAATAACATACACTGCAATAGATTGCCGAAAGCTACATTGGGGGTCTTGTGCAAGACCCCCACTACTCAAGTTCTTTCAGATTAAAGACCAACCGGCTGGATAGGGCTACAAATACCCCAAGGATGATAATGCCTAACCTGAAACTGTACAAATCCCCCGAGAGACCGAGAAAATAAGGTATAAGCCCCCCTCCGGAGACAATGCTCAAGGCCAGTATGATGCCTGTAGCCAGACTTCGCATTTCCCGGTTAAAGGTTTTAGCTATTGCTACAAGACCAACAGGGAAAAAGGCTGTTACACAAAAGGCCTGGAGAAAGAGGATGATCCCTATGAATCTGGCAGAGACCACTCCCATAAGAACAGTAAGGCACCCTGTAATGAGCAGCACAAGAAACATGACCCATCGCAGATTGAACCTGTCAATCAGAAAACCGCATGAGATGGCCACACCAATTGCCCCAAGTCTTGATATGCCCAATATGGTATTTGCATAACCGATTGCCAACCCAAGTTCCTTTGAGAGGTAAAGGGGAATGATAGAGTAAATACCCAGGTTGGCGCCTGCGCCAAAAATCCAGAGAATGGCCATTGTCCTGAGGGACGGTGTTTTGACAAGATCCCGGAACAGTGCCTTTGGGGGATTGCCAACCTTTACCTCGCTGCACGCAAAGGAGAAAACAAGGGCGGCGGCCAGAAAAATGAATCCAAATACCATAAAGATGCCACGCCACGAGAAGAACTGGAGAAAGAAAAGGGAAATAAAAGGTGTAGCAAATATGGCTATCGAGGCGCCCGTATCATGAATAGCAATTACTTTACCCCAGTTGTTTTCAGAATAATACTCGGTTATCAGCGGAATGGCTGAAGGAATATAGAAACCTACTGAAAAACCAAGGACAAAAGCGAAAACATAGAGCAACCAGAATTTATGAACGAAAGGGATTGAGAAAGAGATCAGGCCCAAAAACAACAGTGAACAGATGATAGACTTCTTGTAGCCAAACCTCCCGGAAAAAAGACCGGAGATGATTACTGCAATACCATATCCTACAGACAGAAATACAAAGATGCCGCTTGCCTGGGCGTGGTTGACAATGAACTCATCCTCCAGAAGCGGCAAAATAGGCGAGAACACCATCCGGAGGGTAAAATTGATAAACCACAGAAACCAGAGACACAAGAGAAATAAAAGGGCTTTACCCTGCAAATTAGTGTATTTTGCCATTCCTTCAATCTAACCTGAAACTCTATATAATTTCCACATAACTCTGAATAACGGGAATGGCAAAGGCATTTGGAAAACATCTTTTTTATGGATGCAACTTTTACCTGTTTTTTATTAGTATGGATTTTCCAAATCTTTTTGCCCTGGGCTATGCTGAACGTTTTATATGCATTCCCTATCTGCTGTTATGTTGTTATAATAATGGGGAGTCTATGAAAAAGTTTCTCCATAGAAGGGTTGTTTGATTGGAATATTGAGAGGAGGTAACAATGAACATTCAGGAGAAGAGTGTTTCCGGTATTCTTGTAGTAACGCCTCTGGGAAAAAGGATTGATGCATCGTCGTCGCCAGAGCTCAAATCATTCATGATCAGCCGGATAGACGCAGGACAGACGATAATACTCCTTGATCTATCGCAGGTTGATTTTGTCGACAGCAGCGGCCTTGGGGCTATTGTATCAGCCCTGAAGGCGTTGAAAGGCAGGGGTGATTTTGCCATCAGCGGGCTCAGGGAAACGGTACGCACCATCTTTCACCTCACCCTCATGGAAAATATATTCAAGGTCTTTCCATCAGCAGAAGAGGCCTTGAACGTTCTTGGCAAGAGGTCATGAAAGAGATAGAAAAACCAGGATCGATCACCTTTGTGATTGACAGCAGGCTTGAAAACGTTTCCTTCATCGGGGTTGCAGCGAGAGGTATCTGTAACTACCTCTCGCTGAATGAAATGGATACGTACTACGTGGAACTCTGTCTGGCTGAAGCGGTTACCAATGCCATTCAACATGCTTACCAGTTAAAACCTGGATATAGCGTTGAGGTAAACCTTTTGTTTGCCGGCAACAGTGTTACCCTTCGAATCTGTGATTCGGGCGAACCCACGGATTTAAAAGGGGAAGCCTGTGCCTTTGCCTTTGACCCGGAAAGGCCCCAGAACGTGCCGGAACGTGGTATGGGATTGTTTCTTATACACAAACTGATGGATGAAGTCTTGTATGAGCGGATTGACGGCAAGAACATTCTCAGTTTTAAAAGATATTTGATTGAAGAGGAATGTTCCTAAATATCTGTGTATTAAATGCCGGCCTGTATGATATGATTTGTCACGCAAGGTATATTCAGGTTAGCATGGAATACACATGAAAATTGATCTCCCCATAGACTTCGATACTGCCCTATCAATACTCGATTTTTTACCCATGGGCGTCTGCATTATAAACAGGGAACGAAGGATACAGTGGGCGAACAAAAGAATTGTCAATCGTCTCCGGAATAAAGATATTTCTTTCTACAAAAACAAGCATTGTTTTAGAGAGATTTTTCGTTGGGGAAGACCATGTAGTGACTGTCCGGCCATGAAGGCCCTCAAAAGCGGTCGGGTGGAGCATATGGAGATAAAGAACAGGTATAAAGGAGAATGGAGACATTATTTTGTGACCGCCACACCCTTAAGAAAAGGGCAGGGTGATGAAGATTTCCTGATAATTGAGACAGTTCAGGATATTACATATCAGAAGAAGGCTGAAGAAGAACTTCGCCGGCTCAGCGATTTTAACGCTGCAATTATTGATAATGCCCCAGCCGCGATTTTTACCCTTGACAGGAAGGGTAAATTCATAAGCGTAAACCCGGCGCTTGCGCTTCTTTCCGGTTTAGGGCCGGTTGTAGAGGAAAAACTTATAGGTTTTAACTGGCTCCAGAACCCTTATACCGTGCAGTGCGGCCTTGCGGAACACATCAAAAAAGGGCTTGCCGGAGAACCATTTGAACTGCTGGACTTTCCCTTTATCACTTACCGTGGCGACAGTGGTCAATACGTTAATCTGCGGGGAGTTCCCTTAAAAGGCAAAGACGGGAAAGTGGAATGCCTTCTGTGCATCATTGAAGACAACACGGAGAAGGTAAAGGCGAGGATACAGTCAATCCAGGACGCAAAGATGTCGGTCATCGGCAGGCTTATGACGGGTGTTGCCCATGAACTGAATAATCCCCTTGCTACCATTGCCGCGAATTCCGAGCTTGCCTGTGAAATGTTTCAGACTTTTAAAAGCGCAAACGTGAGTGAAGACGAAATGAGCGAGCTTCGTGAGTATCTGGAAATTGTGCAGGAACAGGCGTTCCGTTGTAAAAATATCATAAAAGATATGATTGATCTGACAAGAAAAAAGGGATTTGAAATTCAGGACATAGACATGAGCGGATGCCTGAATGAACTCATAACCTTGATAAATTTCAGGAAAAAGAAGATCCGTCTGAATCAGGATATTGCCGGCAGCCTCCCCCATGTAAAGGGGGATTTGAATGCAGTGAAGCAGTCTTTTATGAATATTATTCAAAATGCGGTGGACGCTGTAGAAGGGAGAGAAGTGGGGGTAATCGGAGTAAAGGCATATGCTTGTGACAATAGAGTGATGGTCGAGATTAAGGATAATGGAGTGGGTATTCACGATGAGCTTGTAGACAAGATCTTTGAGCCTTTTTTCTCGACAAAGGATACGGGGAAGGGCGTAGGCCTTGGTCTTACCTTATGTTATGAGTTTTTGAACAGGATGGGCGGGAATATAGAGGTAGAGAGTACCCTGGGAAGGGGAAGCCTCTTCAGGGTTACCTTGCCTGTATATACTGTATAAGGAGGATCATGGAAACCAGCAGCCCCATTATACGCATTCTCATCGTTGACGATGAACACCATCTTGTCGAGGCATTCGGGAAAAAACTCTCCAAGGAGGGCATGAAGGTGTTTACTGCCTTAAACGGCCGCGATGCCATTGCCATAATGAAGCAGGAGGACCTGGATATCGGAATCTTTGATATCAAGCTTCCTGATACAGATGGCATTGAACTCCTCGGTAGATTAAGAGAGATACAGCCTGCCGCAGAGGCGATTATGCTCACAGGCTATGGGTCGGTTGATACGGCTCTACGATCCATGAAGCTCGGTGCTTATGATTACCTTACCAAACCATGCAAGCTTTCGGAGCTCCATGCAGTGATACTCAAGGCCTATGAAAAGAAACAGCTTAAGGAAACAAATATTATTCTCAAGGAACATCTCCAGCGGGTTGAAGCACACGACAGATTTGTAGGGGAGAGTAGAGAGATCAAGGAAGTGAAGAGGTTTATCTCTTTGGTCAGCGCTTCAAATGTGCCTGTTTTAGTGCTCGGGGAAACCGGTACGGGGAAGGAACTGGTGGCAAGGGCAATCCATGACCTGTCGACTCGTTCCGTACGCCCTTTTGTTGCCATAAATGCAAGCTGCCTTCAGGAAAATATCCTCGAAAGCGAGCTCTTCGGATACAGGAAAGGCGCCTTTACAGGGGCGCAGGCTGATAAGGTGGGCCTTCTCCAGATTGCAGACAAGGGTACGTTTTTTGTGGACGAAGTGGCGGATATGAGTCCCCCTATCCAGGCAAAACTCCTCAGGGTCCTTGAGACCTCTGTTTTCAGAAAGCTTGGGGATACAAAAGAGATCACCGTTGATGTCCGCTTTATTTTTGCCACGAACAAGAGTATCGAAGAAGAGATGGAAGCCGGCAGGTTCCGAAAAGACCTTTTTTACAGGCTCAATACCTTTATTATTACAGTACCCCCCATTCGGAACCGGAAAGACGACATTTCCATCCTTGCCGAATATTTCATGGAAAAACATGGGAGAGGGGGTAGAAAGAAGGCGATTTCCCGGGAAGCGATGGATCTTCTTATAAATTATTCCTGGCCTGGAAATGTGAGGGAACTGGCTAATGTACTGGAACGGGCCGTCCTGATCTCGGCGGACAGGGTGGAAATCGTAAGCGGGGATTTGCCCCGGAACATGGTCCAGTCCCCACCGGCTTTAGAGAAGATTGAAAAGCACGAGCTGGGCCGGGATATGCTCCGGTTGGAGAATATGGAGAAAGAGCACATAGAAAGGGTGCTCAAGCTTGCCGGAGGAAATAAAAGCAAGGCTGCCCGCCTCCTTGGTATTAGTCGTAAAAAGCTTTATCAGACGATCGAAGGCGAATCATAAGGCCTCCACGAAGAGACGTATCCATAGGATGCATCAAGGGTACACAAAGATACAGAGCTTGTCTCCTCTTGACACATAATTGGCTGCACGGTCTAAGAGCTCCGTAATACCATTATTAATTCAATAATGTATTATATATCAGATGTCGTTGCGAGCAAAGCGAAGCAATCTCAATACCTCAGATTGCCACGTCGCTGCGTTCCTCGCAATGACTTGAATTAGAAATTGCATAACTTCTCAAGTCCTGTTCTGTGTGCGGGACAGGACTTGTGTGCATAATGAAGCACCATTCCAGTGCCTGAATGCCGGGGCTGCTGATACCAAGCTGCCTTCAGTCGCACATCTTTGTTAGCTCCTCCTCGCGCTCCTCGACGTACTTTTGTTGCTGGCTGATGCCTCCAATCCTGGTTGAGGGAGTTCCCCGCTGAAGGAGCCTTGCAGCTATGGCATTAAATTTGCTTTCTCAAAGTAAGCAAAAATAATTCCTTAGGGGGCTTTATGAAAAGATCCAGTGTTGTCTGTTTTATCATGCTTATTCTGTTTTCAGTGACAGGTATGTTCATTTCCCCTGTATTAGCCCAGGAAAAGGCTATTAGCCTCAGATTCTCAACCTTTTTCCCGCCCAGCCATGAGCTTGCAAAGATCACGGATCAGTGGTGTAAAGAGGTGGAAAAAAGGACAAACGGCAAGGTGAAGGTCCGTCAGTTTGCAGGCGGGACCCTCAACTCTGCGCCCCAGATGTACGACAGCGTTGTGCAGGGTGTAGTTGATTTAGGTAATCATGTCCTTGGCTATACGATGGGTAAATTCCCTCTTTCAGAGGTCCTGGACTATCCACTCGGCTATCCGAGCGGTTCTGTTGCCACACATCTTGTGAACGAGTACTATAAGAAATTCAAGCCGAAAGAATTCGACGAAGTCAAGGTCATGTATTTCCATGCCCAGGGCCCCGGCATTCTCCACTCGAAGAAGCCGGTCAATAAGCTTGAAGATATAAAGGGTTTAAAAATGAGGACCTTCGGATCCAATGCGGAATTCATGACTCTCCTCGGTGGCGCTCCCGTTGCCATGCCTATGGGCGATGCCTATGATGCCATTTCAAGAGGTGTTGCCGACGGTATGCTCGGTGCCTATGAAGCTTTGCAGGGCTGGAAATTAGGCGAAGTCATCAAGTCTACCACAGAAAACTATGGTTCTGCTTATACCGCAACCTTTGTTGTTGCAATGAACAAAGGCAAGTGGAATAGTATCCCTCCGGAGCAGCAGAAGATTATCGAGCAGATCAACCAGGAATGGATCGAGAAGCAGGGAAAGACCTGGGATGCCATTGATGAAGCGGGAAAGGCATACTCCGTAAAGAGAGGCAACAAGGTTATTAAACTCTCTGCGGAAGAACAGGCAAGGTGGGCAGCAAAGGCACAACCCCTTTATGACAAGTACGTGAAGAAGATGAAAGAGAAGAATCTGCCGGGCGATGAGGTACTAAAATTTGCCCGTGCCTATATCAAGTCACAGGCAAAATAAGGTTTAGATTTGTCGGTTATGCGGATGCCGGGGACCCTGAAAGTCCCCGGCATTATCACAGGAGGATACATGAGCGCGTTTGTTTCAATCATCAAACGAATTAATATCTGGATGAATACAGTAGCCGAGGCTGTTCTCTTTATTATGATGATGCTCACCGTGGTTGATGTCATATTGAGGCTTTTTGGCAAACCACTTGTGGGAACGTACGAACTTGTTGCTGTCGCAGGCGCTATAGTCGTTGCGTTTGCAGTCCCTCAGACATCATGGGAACGAGGGCATATCTTTGTTGACTTTATGATAGAAAAACGCTCTGAGACGGTACGGAACACCATTTTTATCTGCACAAGAGTCGTAGGTATAATTTTATGGGCCCTCCTTTCGTACAATCTTTTCAAGAAGGGATTGCATCTCTATAAAACCGGAGAGGTTTCTCTGACACTCCATCTACCCTATTACCCTGCAGCGTATAGTCTTGCGTTCTGTTTTTTTATACAGTGTTTCTCTCTTGTGACCGATATTTGCAGAATTTTTATTAAAAGTGGAGAACAAGCATGAATGAAATAGCTTTCGGTGTTCTTGGACTTATTCTTTTATTAGGACTCTTCCTGACCGGTATGGAGATGGCTGTTGCAATGGCTGTCATCGGTTTTGTGGGATATGGAGTGCTGGTCTCCCCCAACGCTGCCATGAATATCCTGGCAAATGATTTTTATGATTCACTCGAATCGTATTCCCTCACCGTAGTGCCTCTATTTGTGCTGATGGGGCAGCTTGCCTTCAATGCCGGTATTGCGAGACGTCTCTATGACAGCGCTCATAGATTTCTTGGTCACATCCCCGGCGGGTTGGCGCTGGCTACCGTTGCGGGAGCAACTATCTTTAAGGCCATATGCGGATCAATTGTTGCCACATGCGCAACCTTTGCGAGCGTTGCAGTTCCTGAAATGGACAGATACGGTTATGCAAAGAAGCTGTCTACAGGTATTGTAGCCACCGTGGGGACTCTTGGCGTTCTTATTCCACCCAGCGTGGTCCTGATACTCCTTGGCATCATTACCCAGCAATCCATAGGAAGACTTTTTCTCGCCGGGATGGTCCCCGGTTTGATGCTCGCATCATCTTTTGTAGTTGTTATCCTGGGATGGGCCCGTATAAATCCCACGATAGGGCCGGCAAGCGAGAAGTATTCATGGAAGGAACGGATGGTTACACTCCCTGCGGTTATGTGGCCTGTTATTATTTTTCTGATAATTATCGGTGGACTGATGAACGGGTTTTTTACCCCCACAGAAGCGGGAAGTATCGGCACCTTTGCAGTGCTCCTTCTCTGTGTTCTGAAAAGGGATATCAATTATAAGGGAGTCAGAAAATCACTCCAGGAGGCATTAAGGACATCCTGTATGGTACTCATGCTTGTTGCCGCCTCTGCGATTCTCGGTCATTTTATCGCTATCACGAATATACCTGATAACGTAGCGCAATGGGCGGTTAACCTGCCTCTTCACCGCCACATCATAATGAGCCTCATATTTCTCATCTATCTTTTTGGAGGATCATTCATCGATGACCTTGCGTTCATGATCCTTGCCACACCAATATTTTTCCCGGCCATTATGCAATTGGGATACGATCCTATATGGGCCTGTATCATGGTTTCTATGACCGTCTGTATCGGCTCTGTAATCCCTCCTGTGGCCATGCCTGTTTTTGTGGTAAAGAATATCACAAAGGTTCCGATGAGTGTGATCTACAGCGGAGTTTATCCATTCCTGATTTCATTAGTCTTCTGTGTTATACTGATGTTTATATTCCCCGGGTTGGTAACTTACCTTCCTTCGGTTTTGATGAAGTAGAGGGGGCAGGGCGAAACACAATATCAGTGTAATACCGATGGGGCAAAAGGAAACAAATGTATCATCATGCAAGCGTCTCCCTGTTGCCTGCCCGCCTGTGCGAGCAAAAACTACTGGTTTTATCAAGTAGTTTTATGGCACATATACTATGTAGATAGTGAAGTGGATTGTACGAACCGATGTTGCGAAAAAATCATTGCGAATACGTTTTGTTATAAGCGTTCATTGAAAAGGAGAGAGGAATATGCCGCTATTTGAAGACACACGAGACGAAAGGGATTTCAGGCTGGCTTTGAAGAAGTTTATTGCCAGAGAGATGACCCCCTACCGCGAGGAATGGGATAAGAACAGGGGCGTTCCCCGTGAGGCATGGAAGAAGATGGGCAACCAGGGTTTTCTCTGTTCCTGGCTTCCCGAGGAGTATGGCGGGTCCGGTGTTGACTTTAAGTATTCCGTTATAGTCGGCCAGGAACTGATCAGAGGCGATGCCATGGGCATAGGTGTGCCTAATCACCAGGATGTTGCAGTGCCTTACATCTATTCTTTCGGCTCAGAAGAACTGAAAAAGAAACTCCTTCCCGGCTGCGCTTCAGGAGATATAATCGCCTGTCTCTGCGTAACCGAGCCAAACACAGGCTCCGATGCAGCAGCTATCAGGACAAAGGCGGTAAGGGATGGAGACTATTATATTCTTAACGGGCAGAAGACGTTCATTACCAACGGAACTTTTGCAGATGCCATGGTAGTGCTCTGCAAGGTAGACTCTCCCGGGAGCACGGGGAAAAACATCAGTTTGCTGGTGGTGGAGGGGGAGAGCCTCAAGAATGTAAAACGTCGCCAGCTTGAAAAAATGGGACGACACGCCACAGACACTACCGAGATTTTCTTCGAAGACTGCAAGGTCCCTGTGGGAAACCTTCTTGGCGAGGAGGGGGCAGGGTTCAAGTATACGATGCAGAAGTTCAATCAGGAGAGACTGGAGGTCTGTATAAAGTGCCAGACCTACGCAGAGGAATGTTTCAAGGAGGCTCTCGAATATGCAAAAGTCCGCGAGGCTTTCGGGAAGCCTATCGGGAATTTCGAGCACATTTCTTTTGAGCTCGCTGAAATGGCCACGGATGTGGAGATCGGCAGCACATTTCTGCAGACCTGCGTTGAGGAGTTTGTAAGAGGGGAAGAAATTACCAAGAAGGTATCTATGGCAAAGGCATGGCTCGCCGAGATGGCGAATAGGGTTGCCTACAAAGCGGTTCAGATTCATGGTGGATATGGCTATATGGCAGAATACCGAATCTGCCGTCTCTATCAGGACGTCCGCGTCCTTCCCATTTTTGCCGGAACCACAGAGATTATGAAGGTCATAATTGCCCGTCAATTGGGCTTAAAGCCGATCTTTTAGATTTTAAATCAGGGAATCGACGTTCTCATGTCAGGAACAAAATGCCCTTCCACGGCAAAACCCGTGGAAGGGCATTTTGTTCCTGACAGGTCTACCATAGTACTACCCAGGGTGTTTTTGATAAGGCCATAGCGGTATGCGTTTGAAATTGCAGTAAAAGGGTATAATGAAGCAATGCAACTTCACGGCTGTTATGGTATGATGAGTGTGTATAAAATAAGGATGCTGTACAAGAATGAGATTGCGTGAAGAAAAGGGGGCTTCACCGGGAGGTTAAATAATGGATCTTACATCTGAACAAAAGGATATTGTAAGGGCTGCTCGGGAGTTTGCAGAGGGTGAGTTTAGGGACAGGGCAAAGGAGTTTGACGAGAAAGAAGAGTTCGATATGGCAATATGGAAGCTGGCCGCAGAGAACGGATTTATAGGCTGTTTTATCGAGGAGGAATATGGAGGCATGGGCCTCGGATTTCTTGAACACAGCCTCATCACTGAGCAGTTGTGGCGCGTTGATCCCGGCTGCGGCCAGGCTCTTTGTGCTCTCAGTTTCGGTTCAGAGATGATACAAACCTTTGGAACGGAAGAACAAAAGAAGAAATATCTCCCTCCTGTCCCCGCTGGCGAGGCGATTATGGCGACCGCGATTACCGAGCCTGATGCGGGCAGCGACGTGACCATGGTTAAGACCAGGGCCGAGAAAAGGGGCGACACGTATGTAATCAACGGGTCAAAAATGTTTATCACCAACGGCTGTACCGCGCACTACATGCTGGTATATGCTATTACAAACCCCGAGGAGAGGAACTCCCACAACAGGGCGAGCGTTATCCTGGTAGAAACCTCCAGGCCCGGATTCGAGGCGATCAAGATACACGGCAAAATGGGTATTCGGGCATCGAATACGGCTGAAGTTAATTTCAACAACGTTGAAGTGCCTGTCGAGAATCTTATCGGGAAGGAGGGCCGGGGATTTTATCAGTTAATGGATTTTTTTAATATGACAAGAAATCATGTGGCAGCACAGGGTGTGGGTGTGGCCCAGGGAGCGCTTGAAATGGCCATTTCTCATGTGAAAAAGAGGAAAGCCTTTGGAGGGTCTCTTTCCAAATTGCAGGGAGTTCAGTTCAAGCTTGCTGAAATGGCAACAAGGATTGAGGCATCCAGGAGCCTCTATTGGCGGGCAGCGTGGCTCCTGGATCACGGAAAGCTCGATCCTGCGCTCGTCTCTATGGCCAAGTGGTTTGCGGGAGAGACGGCGGTGTATGTGGTGAACGAGGCGCTCCAGCTTCATGGAGGCTACGGATATATCGCCGAGTACGACATTCAGAGGTTTTACAGGGATGCAAAAATAGTGGAAATATATGAGGGTTCCAAGGAAGTTGAAAAGGCTGTAATTGCAAGTGAACTTCTCAAGAGGATATTTTAGGATCAACTAAGGGGGGTTGAGGCTGAGGCAAATACACCCGACTTCAACCCTCCTCAGCCTTATTTCGCCCTCACCCGGAACCTTCTTTAAGTAGTAGTGATACCAAATTGCTCTCATACATTAGACTAATTCCAATTCTAATTCAAGTCATTGCGAGGAGCGTAGCGACGTGGCAATCTAAGGTATTGAGACGGAGATTGCTTCGCTTTGCTCGCAATGACATTTGGCATAATATATACACTATTGAATTAGAATTGGACTAACAAATTGATTGGTAATTTTTGCATCTGCTGTTGGCGCAAATAAGTGCACAGGACAGGTTTGGTCAGAGACGCTTATTCTTCCGTATGCACGGTTTTCGTATCGCTATACGCTGGTTTAAGGGGGTGAAGGGGGCGGGGGTTTGCCCCCTTCTATGAAAAGGGTTCCGAAGGAAAAACATGGATGCAACATTTTTATGGAACCCCCTTTATGGCTCATTACAATCCTCTCTGTCGGTCTTGCGTGACATTGAGGTTTACAATCTCTAATAATATAATAGCAATTATTGTGCCAGAAAAATCAAGAGGTGCTACGCAAAAATGTCCTGCAATATCAACCTTTTGCGAGAACAGAATAGAAGGGGGCCGTGATGGCAATGGACCAAAAAGGGGCATATGTATCGTAATTATACACTGTCTATATATTGGTCAGCTCGTTCACAGTTTACTTGCGCGGATTTTTTGCCATACCATACAGGATGGCATCACGGTAGGTTCTCGCCATGGCTGTCCCGTCAATATCCTTTCTGTGTATGTACCATTGGAGCAGTATGCCGCTATGAAAAGCGATAATAATATGGGCATTCATGATAATGTCGTATTCTTCGGGGAAGAAGCCTTCATCTTTGCCTTTTGTTAGGAGTGATTCAATAAAAGCGAGATACTTGCTCAGTACCCCCTTGATTCTTATCTCCGCCGGGGAATTACTTCCCGCCATTTCTGCGGCAAGGTGGACAAAGAGGACGCAAAATTCCCCGTTACTGCGCGCATATTCATTGATATATTTATGATATTCCCTGAAAATAGATACAAAGTCCGTGGTTAGAGAATTTATATATTCGTAGAGTTTTTGAAGGAATTCCTCATCATATTTGTCGATAATCGTTTCCAGGAGTTCATCTTTGCTGATAAAATGCCAGTAAAAGGCCCCCTTGGTAATCCCCAGGACATCAGTGATATGCTGAATCGCTGTGCCCTTGAAGCCCTTCCTTAGAAACAAGCGGATACTTTCATTTACAATCCGTTCCTTCATGGTTGCAACAGGATTGTCGTTTTCTTCAGCAATGATCTTGCGCATATTCTCCTGACTGAATGTTTGGTATGGCATCATTGTAGCAGGGAGTAATAAATAACTCAATGTAATTTATTATTTTAAATGCTATGGAACTTCTCCGCCTCTCTCCACCCAGGATATAAACTGACAAGGACACCAAATTGTCATTCGATATGTCTTTCCATTTCATCATGCCCCCCTCCTGTGGCGATCCTCGCCCGTAGCGAACGGGCGAGGGAATTTGCAATGCAACTTGACCGGAAAAATGCCTGCTTTTACACTGTAATGCCGAGACTCCTCGCTATGATGAGTTTCATAATCTCGGTAGTGCCTGCAAAGATCGACAAAGATCGTGCGTCACGAAAGAGACGGCAGATGCGGTACTCTTCCATGTAGCCATAGCCCCCGTGGAGCTGAAGAGCCTGATAGGCCACCCTGTTCACCATCTCGCCGAGAAATGCCTTGGCCATAGAGACCTTTGTGTTTATATTCTCCCCTCTTACGAAACCATCCACGAGACTGTTAAGAAAAGTCCTCCCCATCTCAACATCTATGGCCATTTCCGCGATCTTGAACGCATTGTACTGATGGTTGGCTACGGGCTTCCCGAAGACTTCCCGAACCTGTGCATACTTGAGCCCCTCCTTGAAACACTCTTCAGCCATGGCCTGGCACTTGACCGCTACTTCGAGTCTTTCCCGGGCAAGCTTCTCCATCATGTATTTGAAACCCATACCTTTTTCACCAAGGAGATTCGAGGCAGGTACCCGCACATCCTGAAAAGCCAGCTCTGCCGTGTCCTGCATATGGTAACCCATTTTTTCGAGCTTACGACTCCGCACGAGACCCGGCGTATCCCCTTCAACCACAATAAGGCTGATGCTCTTCCCGGGCATGGCATCGGGAATCTTGCAGGCCACGATAATGATGTCTGCCACCATGCCGTTAGTGATGAACGTCTTTGACCCATTGATGATGTAGTGGTCCCCGTCCCGGACAGCCTTTGTTCTGAGTGACGCAAGGTCAGAACCGGCATCCGGCTCGGTAAGGGCGATGGCGCATATAGCCTCCCCTGTACAGGTCTTCGGCAGAAGCCTCTGTTTCAGCTCTTCCGTGCCATATGAGTAAAGATAAGGTGTTGCCACGTCGCTATGAAGGGGGACGCCTACGCCGAAGCCGTCGCCTCTTATCAGTTCCTCGTTGATCACCACCAGGGAATACCGGATATCGACCCCTAATCCGCCATACTCTTCCGGCAGCCAAGGACACAGGAAACCCTGGGCACCCATCTTTCTCCAGAGCTCTCTGGGCACCGCTCTGTTATGTTCCCACTCTTCCACATGAGGGGTTATCTCCCGGGCGACAAACTTCCTGAATACCTTCCTGAAATCATCAAGCTCCTGATCGGATACAGACAAACTACCCACTTCCTCTCTCTGGTACGCGGTATTCCCCGCGATCGGGGCCACTGCAAGTTCTGCTTGTCTCATATATCTCTACCTCCTTTAATTAATGGGTGACCGGTCGGTCATAAATAAACTGCAAAGAATATGTTTCCCCTTCAGTTTTACCGGATTTAATTTTTGTTTTTTCACCGTCATTTCTATTTCTTTCCAACTGCATCGATTCCCCTTTCTGCTCAATATGGGTGACCGGTCGGTCAACGGTGTCGTCATCGAACCTTCCATTTCAATCAATAGATTCCTCGAAGCTCTGCTTCGGGGTAACCATATTCCCTCGCCCCTCGCGGGAGAGGGTAGAGTCTGCCCCTTCTTCAGGGTTTCTGCTTTATTATCGCTTTTTTCACGCTATGTCGTTCCGGCATTTCCATTCCCTTCAGGATGGCCTCCCGGAAGGCCCTCACATAGACTTTATTCTCATCGTCCGTAGGAGGCGATTCAATGTACCACACAAGGAGCATTCCGGTCAGGGTTGCAATTATGATGCGTGCGTGGATGAGGGTATCGATGTTTTTCCCAATCATGCCCTCCTTCTTTCCCCCTTCAAGAAGGCCTTCCAGAAAACGCGTGTACCTGCCCTGAATCTCTTTCATTTTTCTTTCCGTCTCAGAAGAGTTCCCTATGATCTCTCCGAGCAGGGTATGCCAGACCAGCATCAGCTCGCGATGATCCCGTCCGAACTCTGTGGTGTACTTGAAAAACACTTTGAACCGTGTCAAAAAATCCCCTTCGCATTTGCTCACTTCATCTATGGCTCCGTCCAGGAATTCCTTTGCGTATTTATCTAAGATGCTGTCGAGTATCTGTTCTTTGCTCTCGAAATGACAGTAAACCGTGCCTTTGGCAATGCCGACGGCCCTGGATATTTCTATCACCGAGGTCCCCACAAAGCCCTTCGCGAGAAACTGCTTTATGCTCGTCTCTATTATGCTGTCTCGAACTGTATCGTCTCTCTTTTTCGTCATTGAAGACTCTCTGCCCAATTAAATATGGGCGACCGGTCGGTCATGTATAATATAATTTACTATCCAATTTTTGTCATGTCAACAGAAAAATACCAAGATTACTGATATTCCTCAATCTTCTGATACAGGTTTTTCCGGCTGATCCCAAGAAGGCGGGCAGCCTTGCTCTTATTGCCCCCGGCAAGCTTGAGCACCCTTCCTATATGTTCTTTTTCGACGCTTTCCAATCGTAATTCAACGGGGCCCATATCTCTTCTTTTCCCAAATATAGCCATATTCTCAGACCCGGCAATACTCTGTGGAAGATTGTCAGTCGATATTTCATCCTTTCCAATGGAGATGAGGACTGCCCGTTCCAGTACATTTGCAAGCTCCCGAACATTGCCTGGCCAGGGATAATCAAGAAGGAGATTCATCACATCTTTTGATATTGTCTTTGGTTTTCCACCTTTGGCGTGTTTTTCCATGAAGTATTGAGCGAGTATAGGAATGTCTGATTTCCGGTCCCTCAAGGGAGGCACCACAATCACAAAGGTATTGAGTCTGTAGAAAAGGTCTTTCCGAAACCTGTTGGTTGCCACCTCTTCTTCAATACTCTTGTTGGTTGCAAAAATAAAGCGAAGATCGACTGTGGTTTCCCTTGTATCTCCCAGTTTTCTAAAAAGTGAATCTTCAAGTACCCCGAGGAGCTTTGCCTGGATTGCGGGACCCATGTCAGCGACCTCATCCACAAAGAACGTTCCATTATGGGCAATCTCGAGAAGACCGGTTTTATCCGCATCCGCGCCGGTAAAGGCACCTTTTTTGTATCCAAACAGCTCGCTTTCGAGGATATTTTCCTGGAGACAGCTTGCATTAATAGAAACAAAGGACTGTTTTGATCGTTGAGAGAGGGTATGGATAGCCCTTGCCACTACGCCTTTTCCCGTGCCTGTCTCACCGAGGATCAGGACGGGCACGTCAGAGGCGCTTACGAGGGAAACAGCTTTCTTGACTTCATGAATTTCTTTGCTCTCTCCCACAAGGCGATCATGCACATCGAGTCTCTGCAACTGCTGCTCGAGCACAATATTCTTCTCTTTCAACTGTTTTTTTTCATAGGCTTTTAATATCACATTGTGCAGCTCTGAGAGTTTGCAGGGCTTTGCCAAGTAATCGTAGGCCCCCAGTTTCATGGACCTGATTGCCGTGTCTACTGTTGCATGTCCGGTGAGCATGATGACCTCGGAATTGGGCTGCATCTCTTTTAATTTTTCCAGAAGCTCAACACCGTCTGTATCAGGCAGTTTTATATCAAAGAGTCCGATATCCAATGTCTTCTTTTTCATTATGGCAATGGCGTCTTTTCCCCTCAAAGCAGTGAAGACCTCCATGCCCTCCTTTATGAGTTTTCTCTCAAGGATTTTAATCATTTCCTGTTCGTCTTCGACAACGAGAATTCTTATCATTGAGCCACCGTAGAGTCCTTTCTTTCCCTCTTGGTAAAGGAGGGTAGGGTTATTGTGAAGACGCTGCCCTTTCCGAGGGTGCTTTTCACCTCAATGTTACCGGACATTTTATTTAAAAACTCATAACACAACGTCAAACCGAGGCCAACGCCTTTCCCTGTATCTTTAGTTGAGAAGAAAGGGTCGAATATTTTATCGGCCACGCTGTCGTGAATGCCCATGCCGTTGTCCTCTATCTCTACCTTAACCATATAATCGGCTTGATATGCCCTGAGCCATATAGTCTTTCCTTCCCTTTCTTCGAGGGCGTCCTTTGCGTTCTGAAGGAGATTCATAAAACACTGTTTCACCGCGTTCAGATCACCCTTTATTGGCGGGAGATCGGGGGCAAAGTCCTTCACTACGTGAATTTTAAATTTTTTGAAATTTACGAGCTTGAGAAGATTGTCGAGACACACCTTCAGGTCTATTTTGTGGACCTCCAGGCCGTCTTTCTTTGTAAGGTCGATCATGTCATTAATGATGCCCTTGCAACGGAATGCCTGTTCCTGAATAGCGCCAAGATACTCTCGAAGCTCTGCTATTTCATGCTCCTGCACAACCCCGGTCTTGATCCCCTGAAGCAGTTCGGAGGCAAATTCAGAGTTGAAGGCAATGGTCGCCAGGGGGTTGTTCAGTTCATGGGCTACCCCGGTTATGAGTCTCCCTATAACCGACATTTTTGCATTCTGGACAAGTTGCATCCTTGTTTTCACCTTTTCTGTAGTATCCTCAATGATACAGAGGAGTCCCTCTATTTTCCCGCTCTTGTCCCGTAACGGCACACCTCTGAAGTGCATGTAGATATGATGTCCGTCGCCACGGTAAGTGATAAAAGGAAAATCCTGGAGCTCAAAGGGTTTGCCCCTGAGACCTCTCTTAATGTGGTCAGCAAGGCCGCAACTCACCGTATAAGGGTTCTCTATCCAGTTGAAGCCGAGAAGCTTGTCTTCGGCCTTTGACCCAAGCTTGGAGAGAGTAGCCAGAGCCGGATTAACACTTATAAACCGTCCCTTCTTGTCAATGGTAAAGATTGCTACCGGAGCATTATCGATGATGGTTGCATTGAAGTTATTTATACGCTTAAGCTCTTCTTCGGATTTCTTTTGGTAGGTAATGTCCTGGACTGTCTCTATTATCAGAGGTCCCTTGCTGTCTGGTCCTTCCATTAAAGGGGCTGTGGTTACGTGGTAATGCCTCATCTCCCCCTTATACTCGCTTCTTATCTCTCTGTGTTCCATGAGCCCGCTTTTCATGGTCTTCAGGGCAGGGCAATCCCGGCAGGGTTTTTCCCGTTTAAATATCTCCCGGTAACAATATTTCTCTTCTGATTGGAGAAAGGTCTGTGCTTCAAGGCGATGCATGACCCTCTTGTTGACCCAGCGAATCTTTCTCTTCCGGTCAAGGACGTATACACCCAGGGGAAGAAAATCGAGAATAGCCCTGACGACATCGAAGTCCAGTTGGTTGAGATCTATCCGGCTTTCAGGTTTCATGTTGAGTCGGATACAGCATAGCAGTTAACAGCCTTAAATGATAGCATCAAAGGGGCTGATATACAATGCACATCAGCAGTTGTGGCAAACGGAAATGGGAGGGCAGGCATGGAGGCGAAGGGTTCCCTGTGAGACTCATGATCCCGGTGATAATGGGTCTTCCGTCTGTCTGCCTCCATATCTGCCCTCCTTGTGTACCGACAACGTTATGACAGCAGTGTTTTCCCTATAAGCGTTTTTTCCACCTCTTTGGTGCCTTCGAATATCTCAAGAACCTTTGCATCCCTCCAAAAGTGGGCTACATCGTACTCCTCGAGGATACCGTATCCGCCGTGGAGCTGGATTGCTTCATCGGCGACCTTGACGGCGATTTCACAGGTATACCACTTCTGCATGGCTACGAGAACGTGGTCCATCTTGCCCGCGTCAACCGACTCTGCGGCCCGGTAAAGCATGCTCCTCGCTGCCTCGGTAAGAGTGGCCATCTCAGCAATCTTTGCCTGGACCATTTGCAACTGCGACAGGTAACCGCCAAAGGCCTTCCTCTTTTTTACATGGTCCATCGCTTTCTCCAGTGCCCCTTGAGCAGTGCCGACTGCGAGGGCTCCTCCGCCTTCAAGGCGGGCGCGGTTAAAAAATTCCATGAGCTGATGAAAGCCTTTTCCTTCTTTGCCGACGAGGTTGCTTTGGGGAACCCTCACTTCATTGAATGCGACCTCACATGTGTCAGAGCATCTGATCGAGAGTTTTCCGTGGAGTTTGTTTGCCTCATAGCCAGGCCTGTTGGTCTCAACGATAATGGTGCTCATGCGATCATGTTTTCTTTTGGCCTCCGGATTGGTAACACAAAGCACAAGGAGGTAGTCTCCGATTGATGCATTGGTAATGAACATCTTCTGTCCCGAGATCACATAATCATCGCCGTCCTTTACCGCAGTAGTGGTAATGGATGCCACATCGCTGCCCGCATCAGGTTCTGTGGATGCCATCCCGCATCGCCATTGACCGGTGCATATGGGGGGAAGGTACTTCTTTTTCTGTTCCTCTGTCCCGAAGAGCTTAATAAGCTGGGTGCCGAAATAGGCCGCAACCATACACTGGGCAATGCCGGTATCGATACGGGCGAACTCCTCTATGACGAGACACTGCTCCACATGACCGAGGCCTGCACCGCCGTATTCCTCCTCGATAAACATGCCGATGAAACCGAGCTCTGCCGCCTTTTTCCATAGCCTGTCGTCAAAAGTCTCAGTTGCGTCGAGTTCCCTTGCAATATCCTTGAACTCTTTTTCCGCAAATTCCCGCGCTGCCTGTTTGATGTCTTTCTGTTCTGAAGTAAGCTGCATCTATGCCTCCTGATAGTTAGTATTACTGATCGTTCTTTTTATTAAACCGGTGCAATATGTGTGAACCGGGTTTCGTTCAGTCATCAAAATGTTGCCCCTTCGGGCCAATAATGTGTATAAATAATACACAGGTTTAAACTAAAAGTATATCTAAAGCACATGTCCATACTCTTCTTGCCCCTATTCATTAACATTAAGACCGACGGCAGAT